>JBAZMW010000001.1:0-244907 GCA_041649575.1 Patescibacteria group bacterium
TGAACTGCTACACTTGGGCTACGACATTTCCGATGACGATGCCACGGCCGAAGCCAAGAAGCGCGGCTATCGTCGGGCCACGCCTCGCGAAGTGCTCACTCTGGGCGCCAAATACCCGGACCTGCAGCGGCAGTTCCCGATTGTCGCGGCTCCCACCGGCGACGGGGTGCTGTGCCTCGACGGGGACGGTGCTTTGCGCGACCTGTACGTCGGCCACTCCGAGGGCGATTGTTCCCGCATCTGTCGGTTCGCCGTCGTCCGCGAGCCTGACCGAATTGCCGAAGCGCAAGCGTAGGCAAGACGGGCAGTTGATCCCATAATCCCATGACCTTTGACCCCGGTCCGCTCAGCACCTAGTGCCTGAGCGGACCTTTTCTTTTTTCAGAAAATCACGGGCATGCCCGTGGGAATCTACTTTTCTGAATTAAAAAATATGTTATAATCTCTTTATGAAATACATCTTTATCTTAGGCAACAATCCCGAATTATCGCAGGCGGAAATCGAGGCGGTTTTGCCACAATTAAAAATTGTTAAAAATAGCAGTCAGTATCTGGTGGCTGAAACACCAAAATTTGATTGTCAGGAAATGATGGCGCGACTCGGCGGCACTGTTAAGATCGGAATTTTTTTGGGTGATAAGCCGGAGGTCGGGCCGATTTTGGGTTCGGCTGGTTCGCAGACCGGCCAAGGACGATTTAATTTTGGTTTAAGTTTTTACGGTCAAAAGCCAAGCAGTTGGGGTATGAAAATCAAGAAGACATTAAAGGAGCAGGGCATCGGTTGTCGACTAGTGACCAGTCGTGAGCCAGCTTTGTCATCGGTGATTGTCACTAAAGAAAAGTGCCATGATTTTTTGATCGGTCCTGATTTTTTCGGATTGACTTGTGCGGTGCAGGATTTCGAGGAATACTCCAACCGCGATTTCGGGCGGCCCAAAAGCGATGCGCTCTCCGGCATGTTGCCGCCGAAATTAGCCAAGATGATGATCAATCTGGCCCAAGTTAGTGAAGATAAAATTATTCTCGATCCTTTTTGCGGCTCGGGCACGATTTTATCTGAAGCATTGGCTTTGGGTTATCACAATTTAATTGGTAGCGACCTTTCTACCAAAGCGGTCAATGATAGCCAAGAGAATTGTGAGTGGCTGATTAAAAATTTTCAGCTAAAGAATTATAGTCTTAAGTTTTTTAATCTGGATGCTAGAAAGTTATCTCTGAAAATAAAAGAACAGACCATGGACGCGATTGTCACTGAGCCCTATTTGGGTCCGCCGATAAAGGGCAATGAGTCACCAGAGAGGATTAAAAAAAATTTAGCTGAACTAGAGGTTTTATACTTAGAAACTTTTCAGGAATTAAAAAAGATCCTGCGGTCTAAGGGTAAATTGGTTATAGTCATCCCCGAGTGGCACCTAGGTGCTAAAATTTTTCAGCTAAATATCTTTGACGGCATTGCCAAATTGGGTTATGAGAGAAAGGACAAAAATAATTTGTTTTACAGGCGGGAAGATCAAAAAGTTTGGCGACAAATAATAGTTTTAGAAAAAAAGTAAATTAATGAAAACTGTTATTAAAATTTTTTTAGGGCTGGCGGCGATTCTGGCGCTGGTTTTTGTTTTTTTGAGCCCCAAGATTTTCAACTCATCGAAGTCGGAAACGCCGAGTCCAGCAGCTAGCCAGCTGCTAGTCGAAGCCGCCAAAGAGGAGGCGGTCTTGCCGCCGGCATCGGAGCCGGTGGAAGTGAACCTGGTTTTTGGCGGCGACGTAATGCTGTCTCGGGTGGTGGGACAGAAAATGGTTAAGCACCAGGATTACGCCTGGCCGTTTGTCAAAGTGGCTGATATTTTAAGCCAAGCTGATTTGGCAATAGTAAATTTGGAATCGCCGTTTACCCTAAACAGCAAAAGTTATTTTGTGCCAACCGGGTCGTTTAGCTTTAATGCCGACCCCAAAAGCGTGGCCGGCTTGCGGTTGGCGGGAATCGATTTGGTGTCTCTGGCCAACAATCATGCCAAAAATCAAGGCGAAAGAGGATTGGCAGACAGCTTTAAAGTTTTGTCGGACAACGGGATAAAGTATGTTGGCGCTGGTCAGAATTTGGCCGAAGCGCGGCGGCCACAAGAAGTGGAAATAAAAGGCAGAAAATTTGTTTTTTTGGCTTACGCTTATCCCAATGATTCTTCGGTAGCTGCCGCCAATCGGGCCGGTATTGCCAGCATGGATTTGACTTTGGCTCAAGCAGAAATAAAGAAATTAAAAAAACAGGCAGCGACTTCCACTGTTATTGTTTTGATGCATGCTGGCACGGAATATACCAATTTACCAAATTGGCAGCAGCAAGAGTTTGCCAGGGGCGCAATCGACGCCGGCGTGGATTTGGTGGTGGGACATCACCCGCACTGGGTGCAGCAGACGGAAAGCTATCAGGGCAAAAAGATCATTTATTCCCTGGGCAATTTGGTTTTTGACCAGATGTGGTCGCCGGAAACCCAACAGGGAGCGTTGGCCAAGGTTGTTTTTAAAGAAGGGAAAGTAACTGGTTTGGAATTTATCCCGATTCATATTTATGACTACGGCCAGCCGCAAATAGTCAGCGATTTGTCGGAGAGGCAAGAGATCTTGAAAAGAATGGGAGAAAATTAACAATTAATTTCTAACCTAACATAATATTAAAATTGTGGCCGATAAAACCTATAATCGGCTTGACCAGACTTTCCCAGACACCAATAATTACAGCCACCGAGATAATTAAAATGGCGTAGAAGACTATTTTTAATTTTTTATCGTCATCCATATAGTTTTCAAATCATTAAAACACTAGAACATTAAAATAAAAAAACAAACCAGAATTTTTTAATTATTTAGTTACTAAATCGAAAATGGGCCACATCGCCATCGGCCATGACATAATCTTTGCCTTCCAGGCGAATCAGCCCCTTTTCTCGAGCGGCCGCTTCTCCGCCGCAAGCAACCAAATCTTGCCAGTTGATAATTTCGGCACGAATAAAACCCTTTTCAAAGTCGGTATGGATAACACCGGCCGCCTGTGGCGCCTTGGCGCCGCGTTTGATTGTCCAAGCCTTGGTTTCCATTTCGCCGGAAGTAATAAAAGTGATTAGTTCTAAAAGCTCATAGGATTTTTTGATCAGTTTGTCCAGACCGGAGCCGTCAAGCGACAAGGATTTTAGATATTCCTTGGCTTCGGCCTCGGGCAGTTCGGCCAGTTCCGCTTCGATTTTGGCCGAGATGGCCAGAAAGTCGGTTTCTTGCAATATTTTGTCTTCATCGACATTAAGCACATAAATCATTGGCTTCATGGTCAAAAGACAAAGCTCTCTAATTAAGATTTTTTCTTCCGGATCGGTGATGAGGTCTCGGGCCGGCTGGCCATTTTCCAGGCCGGTTTTTAATTTTTCTAAAATTGGTTCTAAAATTTTGGCTTCTTTGACATTGCCGTGCAAATCTTTTTGGTTTTTAGCGATTCGTTTTTCGACAGTTTGCAGGTCGGCAAAAATCAGCTCGAGATTAATGGTTTCCTGGTCGTCTTTGGGGTCGACTTTGCCGTTGACGTGGATGACGTTTTCATCTTTAAATTCTCTAATCACTTGGGCGATGGCGTCAACATTTCTGATGTTGGCCAAAAATTGGTTGCCCAGGCCCTCGCCTTTGTGCGCGCCTTTGACCAGGCCGGCGATATCGACAAACTCAATGGTGGTGGGGACAATTTTGGCCGAATGGGAAACCCGGGCCAGCTGGTCCAGTCGCTCGTCGGGTACGGCCACCACGCCCACATTAGGGTCGATGGTGCAAAAAGGGTAATTAGCGGCATCAACCTGTTTTTTGGTCAGGGCTTTAAAGAGGGTGGATTTGCCCACATTGGGCAGGCCGACAATGCCGATGGAAAAAGACATATTTTAAAACTAAAGAATAAAAGCTAAAAATTTAAAGTTTTTTAAAATTGATAATTTTTAGTATAGTACAAAAAGCTGATATTTTCAATACCCTTGAAAATAACCGCCGGTTGTTTTAAGATGTAAAGCATGCAGGAAAAATACCAAAATTTTTTAGAGACCGTCTTCACGGTTTTTGACGTGGAAACCTCGGGCTTGGATCCGTTCAAAGACGAGGTCTTGGAAATCGCCGCCCTAAAAACCAAAGGCAAAGAAATTGTCGATCGTTTTGAGGCGCTGATTCAGCCGACCAAACCGGTGACTCCGGAAGTCGAAAAAATCCACGGACTTAATGAAATATATTTACTGGTTAATGGCAGGAACGCCAACCAGGTTTTCAGGGATTTTCTGGATTTTGCCGGAGATTCGATTATTGTCGGGCACAATATCAAAGAGTTTGATTGGTTGTTTGTTTTAAACCAGGCCAGGCGGCTAAATTGGCCCAGCCCTGGCAACAAACTCATTGATACCCTGGAATTGTCGCGAAAACTTCTGTCTTTGCCAGCCTATAATCTGACCAGCGTGGCCAAGAGTTTGGGCTTTGAACATAATAATGCTCATCGCGCCATGCCGGACGTGGAAGTAAATACCAAAATTTTTTGGGAGTTGATGGAGAGGTTGTTTAAGTAATTTGTTATAAAAAAATCGACCCCGTACCTATTAGCTTATTCAGCTTTCGGTGCGGGGGGACGCTATGTACTGTTGAGTGCCGCGCGCTTCAGCGGTCACTCGGGCGGGCGGTTGTTCGCTCGGACGAAGAAAGTCTTTTGGTCGGTGGCGTTGTAGGTGTTATTGGGGTAGGTGCACGCTTCCACCACCCAGACCATCTCTTTGCCGTCGTCTGCCATCTTTCTTGTGAATTCTGGCTCGCTCTCCGGTGTTGTGGGTCTGATATCGACGAAGGCGATTCGCTGGTTGGGCAGACTCTCCGCGCTCTCGGCGGGGTTTAGGCCGAAGGTCAAGTGCCATAGCCCGATGGTTTTGTCGTATTGCGGCTTGCCAGCGACCTCGCGCCAGCCGAGCTCCGTGATTCGCAGGCCTAGGGTCGAGGTGTCCTCGCTGGTTGTGGAGGCATTGGTGGCCACTGGCGCTATTTTGTTGGCCAACAGGTTTGTCACAAGTACGCCGGCAACCGCCACAATAAGGCTGAGCCCGACCACTTTCGCAATTCCCCATTCGCGGCGCGGGTCTTCCTGTCTGTTGTCCCTTTCTGCCCCCAGACAGGCGACGCCAATGGAAAGCAACACAGCGATGAAGTAACCGATCACTAATAAAACATCGTGATCCATGCCTCTCTCTCCTTCTAAACGTACACTTGGCGATTCTTTAAGGCGATCGCCGCTAGCCTTCTGGTCATCAAACCATTATATAATTATATAATATATAGATACTTTTGTCAATAAAAAGCATTATTTGGCCATACTAATTTTAATAGAATTATTTAAATTTAGATAAAAAAACAGCCTTGAATTTTTTAATGCTGCCTTTTTTCTTTTGCGTCAGTTTTTCTTTTTATTAAAAAAAGAAAAGTGACAAGTATTTTATTTTCGAGAAAGTAAAAAAGTATTTTTTAGCAGGCAGGCTACGGTGAGCGGGCCGACGCCGCCGGGAACCGGCGAGACCCAGCCGGCAACCTCAATAACTTTAGGATCGACGTCGCCGACAATTTGGCCGTTTTTTCTATTAATACCCACATCAATGACAATAGCGCCCGGTTTGACCATTGATTTTTTGAGCGCCAGTGCTTGGCCCAGGGCAATAATAATAATATCAAAATTTTGGGAGTCAGTCGGAAGGGTCGTGCTGGTTTTTATTTTTTTGATTTTCAGATTTTTTTTGAGATTTTTTTTCAGTCCTTGCAAAAAAACATTACTCTTGCCGATGATTAACGTTGATTTGTCGGATAATTTCTCGTTGGTGTTGGAAAGTAATTCTGAAACAGCGGCGACGGTTGGTGGAATAATTTGAGAATTTTTGTTTTGCGGGTGAAAACCGTCAACGTCCTTGAGAGGCGAGATGGCCTTGATGATTTTTTCAGCCCCGAATTTTTTTGGCAGTGGCAATTGGATAATGATGCCGTTGGTTTCCGGGTCTTGGTTTAGAAATTTTATCAAACTAATCAGCTCGGCTTCGGAAATATTGGGATAGCAATCCTGGTTGCAAAGATACTTATGAAAACTAAGACCCACTTCCAGGCAGGCCTTTTCTTTAAGCTGGATATAGATTTTTGAAGCCGGATCGTCGCCAACCAAAACTGCCGCCAGGCCGGGCGTCTGGTTGGCGGCAATAATTTTTTTTCTCAAATCCAGTTTGATTTTATCCGCCAGCGCTTTTCCGTCCAGGATAACGGCGGATTTTTTGGTGGCCATTTAATAAATAGGAAAATTTTTAGTCAGCTTTAGAACTTCTTTTTTTATTTTTTTTCTCAAATTCGAGTCGGTGGGTCTCTCGAGGATAGCGGCGATCCAGGAGGCGATGAGCCTCATCTCTTTTTCCCTCATCCCGCGGGTGGTGAGAGCCGGAGTGCCCAGGCGGATGCCGGAAGGATTGAGCGGTGTGGCCGGATCGAAAGGGATCAGGTTGGCATTGGTATAAATAAGTGCCTCGGCCAAAAGGTTGGCGCCGTCACGTCCAGAGATTTTCAGCGGCTGGCAATCGAGCAAAACCAAATGATTTTGAGTGCTGTCGGCTACCAATTTTAGGCCGTTGCTTTTCATGGCCTCGGCCAGGGCTTGAGCGTTTTTGACTGTTTGTTTCTGATCTTTTTTGAATTTACCGGTCAACGCTTCGGCAAAACAGACAGCTTTGGCGGCGATGACATTTTCTAAAGGTCCACCTTGCAGGCCGGGAAAAACGGCACGGTCTATGGCTTTGGCTAATTCTTGTTTACAGATAATAATGGCGCTTCTGGGTCCACGCAGGGTTTTGTGAGTGGTGGTGGTGACAATATCGGCCCAGGGAAATGGCGAGGGATGCACGCCGCCAATAATTAGTCCGGCAATATGCGCGATGTCGGCCAAAAGCAGCGCCCCGACTTCTTTGGCAATTTGATAAAATTTTTGGAAATCAATTTTTTGGGTATAAGCGGTGGCGCCGCAAACAATCATCCTAGGTTTTTCTCTTTTGGCAATTCTATTAATCTCGGCATAATTCAGGCGGCAGGTTTTGGGATCAACACCATAATAAGAAAAATCGAAAAGTTTGCCGGAAAAATTAACCGGACTGCCGTGGGTGAGGTGACCGCCAGCGCCCAAGTCCATGGCCAGAATTTTATCACCTGGTTTTAGGAGTCCGAGATAAACCGCCAAGTTGGCCGAAGAGCCGGAATGCGGCTGGACATTGGCATGCCATTTTTGGCCATCAAGGGTGAAGATTTTCAGCGCCAAAGATTTAGCAATATTTTCTATCTCATCAATGGTTTCGTTGCCGGTGTAGTAGCGCCGGCCGGGGTACCCTTCCGAGTATTTATTGGAAAGCGGCGTGCCCATGGCGCCAAGTACGGCCGCCGAGGCGTAGTTTTCGGAAGGAATCATAACCAGCCCGCGGCGTTGGCGGTCGGTTTCTTGTTTAATCAAGCTAAAGATTCGTTGGTTTTCGCTGGCCATAGTTTGAGTTAATTTTAACTTAATAAGATTTTTTTTTCAATCAAGTAAGGGTATTTTCTTTTTTAAGAAAGTGTTATAATTAATCAAGATTAAAAACAAAGATTAACTTTTTAAACACTCTTATGAAAAGCAAGAAGACCAATCTGCCCAGCCCCACTCAAACCAAGGTCAGATTATCGCTGGCGGTTTTTTTCGCGGCCGCCTCCATGATTTTTTCAGTTTTAGCGATCGTGGTTATCAAAAACAATCAACCGGTAGGCAAGGTGAAAATGGCTGCCACGCCAGCCACTTACTATGTCGATTGCCGATTGTCGGCCAGTGGCGATGGCAGTCTGGCTGCGCCCTGGAACAACCTGGCCAGTGTTTCCAGCTTCAGTTTTTCGCCGGGCTCCAGAATAGTTTTTAAACAAGGCACGGTCTGCGCGGGCCAATTAATAATCAATTCTTCCGGTAATGGCGATGCTGATGCTGCGCGGATAATTTTTGAAGGCGAGGGCACGGGGGCAACAATTCAAGGAGCCAGCTCCAAACCGTCTGGCAGCGGTTTGAGGTTTATGGTGGTGATGGACGGCAAGCAATACATAACAATCAGAAATCTAAAGATTCAGTTTGCCGAAGATCCGGTTTTAATCAGCAACTCCAGTTATATTAATTTAAACAACCTGACCGTCAAAGACAGTATCGGTTTTGGAGGTATTTACGTGGTTTCGCAGAATAATGGCAGTGTTTATCATGATAAAATTTCCAATTGTAACGTTAGCGGCATCACGGGCAGCGCCGCTTCCTTGGCCACCGACCCGGGCACCAAGCTGGCTTACAGTTATGGGAGAGGCATTTATTTTTACGGGACTAATGCAAAATACAACGAAATTTCGGGCAACACCGCGACTAATAACGGCGATGCTGGCATTGTCACGCTTTTTGCTTCTGACAGCATTATAAAAAATAATACTGTAAGCAACAACGGATCGGCCGGCATTTGGGTCGGCGGAGTTGATGGCGAGTCGGCCAATAATCTAATCGAGAACAACACGGTTTATAATAATTGCCAGAAGATTGACGATGAGTTTGGCATTAATTTGCACCGGGTCGGTAATAACAATATCGTTAGATATAACAAAGTCTACGGGCAATTTTACGACTTATCAACCGAGACTTCTTCGCCGACAATTTGTAATGCCGATGGCTATGACACTAACGGTGTCTGTGTGCACAAATATGGTAGTGGCGGCATTCGTTTCGACGCCGCTTCCAGCCAGATGAGTAAGACCGGCAATAAGGTTTATTACAATTTGATTTACAATGAGTATATCGGTTTTGGCAATATTAATTTTTCCGGTTTGGAAGTTTACAATAATGTGATCAGCAGCAGCAAAGATTCTGGCCTGAATATCCTGGGCTACAATCAAGAGCAAGCGAATTTAAGCAATAACTCGTTTAAAAATAATATTATCTATAATTCCAATAATGTCTTAGTCCGAGTTATTAATGCCAACATCAGCGGCAACGATTTTAATAATAATATTTATTATCCAGACGGCAGTACCAAGTTTTGTTCCAGTAATTGGTATGACGGCACCTTGTCTAACGCCTGCGAAAATCCTTATAGTTTTAGCGGCTGGAAGTCGGCTAAAGGCGAGACCAATTCCAAAGCCGTTGACCCGCTGTTTGTTAATGCCGTGGCTTATAATTTTGCCCTGCAGGCTGCCTCTCCGGCCAAGAATTCAGGCGTCAACATCGGTTTAACGGCTGATTTTTCCGGAGCAACGGTGCCGCAAGGCACGGCGCCAGAAATCGGTGCTTATGAATTAGGAGAAGTCGCTTGCACTTCCGATTGTACCGGCAAGGTTTGTGGTGACAATGGTTGCGGCGGCAGTTGCGGCAGCTGTCAAACCGGTCAGGTTTGCACTAGTGGCTCCTGTGTGGCTGCTTGCGTTCCCAAAACCTGTGCTCAACTTGGCAAAAATTGTGGTAGCCAGTCAGATGGTTGTGGCAATAACTTAAACTGCGGTACCTGTACGGCCGCTCAGACCTGCACTAGCGGTGTCTGCAAAACAAAAATCTGCTCGGATAACGCTTGTTGCCGGGCCAAATACGGCTCCAGCTATTATTATTTTTCCAGCAAAAAACAATGTTGCAAAAAAAGTTTCTTGGGCTTGCCGAATTCTTGTAAAGCGTTGTAATTTTAAGTTTAAAAATTAATTAAAAATCCCCCCGCTTAAGCGGGGGGATTTTAAGCTGGATTATTTTTGTTTCAAATATTCTTCAATCACTGGCTTCACATTGGGCGCACAGTCGGCCGGTAGGTTGTTAATATCAAACCATTCCATGGCCAAAACTTCCTTGCCCCTCACCGGCTCCTCGTCGATGGTAGCCAAATAATGAATCAGCACAATGGCTTCTGGCTTATCGCTGCCGGTTTCCGGCAGCTCGTTCCAAATAATCATTGGTTTGAGGGTTTTTATCAAACTTACCTTCACGCCGATTTCCTCTTTGGCTTCGCGAATGGCATTTTCTTCCAGCCCCAAGCCCTTAATGACTTTGCCGCCGCAGAATTTCCATTTCAACTGCTCCAATGGCTTGTCGCCATGTTTGACCAGTAGGGTTTTTTCGACTCCGTTTTTTTCTTTGATGATGATTACTGGACCTGAAGCAATCATGGTTTGGAAAATGCCGATTTCACCGGGGACTGTCTGGTTGATGTTGGTCATATCATTTGTCTAAAATCTCGCTAAATTGATTTTAACATATAAGTTCCGGAAAGTGTATAGCCCATTTTTTTGTAGTATTCTCTCACGCCGATGCCGGCAATAACAGCGATTCCTCGGCTGTGCTTGGGACAAGTTTTTTTCAGCCCTTTCTTGGTAATTTTTTCTGCTTCCAACAGTAATTTTTTGCCCAACCCCAGGTGTTGGACTTCACCCTTTTTGCCCAGTCCGGCGAGCTGGCCGTAAGTATGCAGCTCGCGGATGAGGGCCGCGGCATGAAGTTCGGGAATGAAATTTTTTTCCGAGTCATTATTTATTCTCAAGCGTAAAAAAGCATATAAAATTTTTTCATCCGGCGACTCGAAAGACAAAAAATATTCTTGGCCACCGCTGGCTCGGTATTTTCTGATTTTTAATTTTGTCTTTTCATCTTTTAGCCTTAAATTTTTAACATGGCCTACTTCCCGGCAACGAATACACTTACAATTCCAACCATCTTTCTCAGCTTGCTCGTTAATTAATTGCCTCAGATTGGTAATTTTGTTGCCAGCGGCAATGCTTTCCTCTGGGATATCGCGAATCAGCCTCGTGATGCGTACCCAGGGAGGCGTGATTTTTTTAATCTTAATTAGTAAGTCTAAAAGCTGGCGGTCAGAATAGGGTCGGTATTTTTTTGTTTGCCACAACCGGTAAAGCCGAGCGTCTTTATTGACGACACAAGGATAAATTTTTACCATATCCGGCATATAATTGCCGTCAGTGTAAATTTTTTTAAACATAGCCAGGTCTTTGGCTGGTGTTGAGCCGTAGAGATTGGGCATCAGATGCAGGTTGATTTTAAAACCAGAATTTTTGAGCAGTTTGATAGCCTCAATACTTTGCTTAACGCTGTGGCCACGGCGGTTTAATTTTAAAATTTTATCGTCAGTGTGCTGGATGCCAAGTTCCACCCGGGTGCAACCCAAACTTCTCATTTGTACAATCTCTTTTTCATTAATAAAGTCGGGTCGGGTTTCCAGGGTGAGTCCGATACAGCGGTGCCTGGCCGTTTCGTTTCTTTTTTGCGCTGTCGCCAGATCTTTACTGGTTCGGCCGTTGAGCGCGTCGAAGCAACGTTTAATAAACCAGTTTTGGTATTGTCGGGGGTGATAGCTCCAGGTGCCGCCCATGACAATTAGTTCAATTTTGTCGACCGCATGGCCGTTGGCTTGAAGCGCCTTGAGGCGCATCGCCACTTGGCGATAAGGATTAAAATCGTTTAAGATGGCGCGCATCACCGCCGGCTCGTTGGAGAGATATGACTTGGGCATGCCGCTTTCGGTCGGGCAAAAAAGACACCGGCCGGGGCAGGGGTGGGGCTTGGTGAGCACCGAAATCACGGCCACTCCGGAAAGAGTGCGGACGGCGCGTTTGGTCAGGAATTTTTCTAAGTTTCTGTTTTTTAGTTTCGGTTGCTTTTTGATGATTTTATGATATGCTGAAAGTAGTTTGGACTTTTCCGGTGGTGGCAGTTTTAGCTTGCCGAACTGATGTCGAGCCAGGTTTAAAAAGTCCTTCTCGGTTTGAGGATTTTTAGTTATTAAACATTTAATTATTTTTTTTATGTCATCGCGAGGGAGCGATAGCGACCGTCCGCCTAGGCTCGGCGAGACTGGTGGCGATCCCATGGAGTTTGAGAGCGATTTGTTTTTATGAATAACCATTATTATCTTTATATTTTAACTAATAAATACAATAGAGTATTGTATACTGGAGCGACTAGTAACTTATTAAGAAGAGTTTGGGAACACAGGAATAAGTTAAATAAAAATTCTTTTACTGAAAGGTATAATGTTAATAAGTTAGTCTATTATGAAGTATATTATTCTGTTACGGACGCCATTTTCAGAGAAAAACAAATCAAAGGAGGCGACAGAACAAGCAAGGAGACACTGATTAATAAATTTAATCCGGAGCGGAAGGATTTATATGGAGAAATGGTAGAAAATTAAAAACACGGGATTGCTTCGTCGTTTCACTCCTCGCAATGACATTTATGAAACAACAACGCATTAATAAGATTCTACAACAAACGCGTGATGTTTACAATAAAATAGCGCTGGACTTTTCGGACACTCGCGGTCATTGGTGGAAAGGCATGGGCAGTTTTAATAAATATGTCAGACCGGGTGACCGAGTGCTAGATTTGGGTTGCGGTAATGGCCGGATGGCGGAAATTTTTGAGGGTTCGCAAATCGAATACTTGGGAATTGACAATAGCGAGGAGTTGATAAAAATAGCTCGTGGGAGATTTAAAAATAAATCTTGGGTGAGGTTTAGGGTGGGTGATGTATTGCAGTTGTCATCCCGAGGAGCCGATGGCGACGTGGGGGTCTCGTCTAATATTGAAGGAGGCGGGATTGCCACCAGTCTCGCCGAGCCTAGGCGGACGGTCGCTTCACTCCCTCGCAATGACAGTTTATTTGATTTGGTTTTGCTGATAGCGGTTTTGCATCACCTTCCGACCAAGGAGCTGCGACTTAAAGTTTTAGAAAATATTTTTCAGAGTTTAAGGCCCGGTGGCCGGCTGGTGATGCTAAACTGGAATTTATGGCAGGTGTTTGGCAGTTTCGATTATAAATTTCGCTATTGGAAATACCTTTTTAACTGGTCCGAAAAAATAAAGCGTGGCGTTTGGGGTTTTTCTGACGCTTTTGTACCCTGGAAGATGAGGGCCGGCCAAAAGCTGGCCGAGCAGGACTGGCAGTTACGCTATGTGCATTCTTTTACCATTAGAGAAACCAAAAAATTATTACGGCAGGCCGGCTTTGTGGTTGAGGGTATTACTTATGAAAAAAGGGATAAAAGAGTGGGCGTTTTGTCGGGCGACCACTCATTGGCCGTGGCAATAAAAAAATGATAGAATGAGGATATGAAAATCAACTCTAATATTTTCAAAGAATACGATATCCGTGGCAAGTATCCCGGTGAACTGGACGAGCAGACAACTCAAGCTTTGGGTTTGGCTTTTGCCAAAATGATCAAGACCAAAAGAATCATTGTCGGCCGCGACGCGCGGCCGGAATCAGAAAAAGTTTTTTGGCCACTCTTGTTTGGTCTGGCCAAAGGCGGCATGCAAATTTATGATTTGGGGGTTTGCTCGACGCCGGAATTGTTTTTCGCGGTCGGCGACAAAAAGATCGAAAGCGGCGTCATGATCACCGCCTCTCATTCTCCGGCCGGTCAGACCGGTTTCAAGTTTTGTAATGAGCAGGGTGTTGTTTATGGCCTAAAAACCGGGCTCAAAAAATTAAAATACCTAGCCGATCAAGAAATTAAAAAAATAAATAAACCGGTGTTGCAGCCGGCCAAAGTCGAAAAAGTCGCTTTGGCGGCGTTGGCCAAAGATTATCAGAAATTCGCTTTTTCTTTTGTGAAGCCGGCGGCGATAGCCGGTTTTAAAATGGTTATAGACGCTTCCGGCGGCTCGAGCTACAGATTAATAAATCGCCTGGTCCAGAAACTACCGCTGCAGACAATAAAAATAAATTTCAAAGAAAAAGACAAATATCCAGACCACGACTTGAATCCGCTGCTTTCGGAAAATCAACGAGTGGCTGCCAGAGAAATAAAAAAGCAACAAGCCGATTTGGGCGTGGTTCTTGACGGCGACGGTGATAGAATAGTTTTTTTGGATGAACGAGGCAGATTTGTCGAGCCTTATTATCTTAACTGCTTGCTGGCGGAAATATTTTTGAAGCTTAGGCCCAAAATGACAGTGCTGTTTGACGCGCGTTTGAATCTGGCGATCACCGAAGTGATAAAAAACAATGGCGGCCGGCCGCTTAGCCACCGCAGCGGCTATGCCAACTTCATTGATTTTATGACCAAAAAAAAATTACTGTTCGGCTGCGAAAACTCCGGCCATTTTCTGATTAATTTCGCCCTGAAAAAAAAGCGGCAATATGTTTACGGCGACACTTTAATAATTTTATTGCTGATTTTGAAATATTTGAAGGAGAAAAATTTAAAATTATCGCAAGCGATTGAGCCGTTTGAAAAAAAATACGTCATTTCCGGCGAACAGAATTTTAGAGTCAAGGATTTTAAAAAACTGATGCTAAAAATTAAAAAAGAATTCAGGGGAAACCGTCTGGAGACGATTGATGGTTTGTCTGTCTGGAGCCAAGGCGGGGACTGGTTTTTCAATATCCGGCCTTCGCATACCGAGCCGGTAGTGCGTCTGAACGTTGAAGCCAAAAATAAAAAAATCATCAATCAGTTGGTCAAAAAAATCAAATTGATAATTTAATTTTATATTATGCCTGAAGAAAAAATTTCTGCCGAAGTGGCCAAAAATATCGGTGGACAACTAGGCATTGACTGGTCGAAATTCGATGTCGAGCAGTTTAGAAAGGGGATGGAGGTGGAATTGGAGCACGGCAAGAGGAGTGCCGAAACCAATGTCACCAATAATAACCCATTAATTACTGGCAAGATTGCCCTGGCGCATTTAAATGAGTTCCCCGATTACTATACGCGGCTGGATAAGATGGAAAAAGAGGCGGATGATTTTTGGGGCAAGAAAAATTAGTTAAAAAATAATTAGAGCCGGGGGAAGCGGATGCTCGCTCCCTCGGCTCTTTGTTTGGTTCGATGTACGGCTGCGGCTACCCCCTACCGGTGAGCTCTGGCCATACGGCCTGGTTTCCGGTTCCGCGGCGGGAACTCGCGATGCAGCAATTCGTCGATTCGGTGCCGCAACGCCCAGCCCAAGTTGCCCATACGCGAGGCAATCTCTTGGAGATTGAACAGCTCGTCCGGTTCGTAGACCTGGTCGGCCATCCGGGCGCGTTGCTTGCTGGTCATGACTCGCAGCGGCTTGGTCAGCGAGTCCATTTCCGCGTAGGGATTGAACTGCGACAGAATCTGCCTTACCTCGCGGTCGGCGTGGACGTATTTGGCCGCTTGACCACCCCAGGCCAACGAGCGGAAAGACTGGTCCACCACCCGCCAACGTTGAGGCAGTGACAGATCGGTGCGGTCCGGCTTGACGTCGAGCACGATGGGAATCTCCGGATGCTGGTGAAGCACAAACTTGATCCAGAAGCAGACTTCCCGCAGCGCCGCCAGATCAAGGTCGGGTACGCCGCCGCGTTGTCGGCCATTGAGGTGGACACAGGCCAGCCGACGCAGATAGGCAGCCAGCGCATAGGCCTTGATGAACAGCTCAAAGGCCATATCCTCGTGGGCCACTTCCGGGTTGGTCTTGAGAAGCACACACTTGGCGACTCGCGGCGGCAGAAGCCCTTGCATGATCCGCATGAAGAGCAGGGCTTCGGCCGTGGTGGCGATGACGATTTCCCGAACCGGCTCAGTCGGCTTGGATTCCTCCGAAAGGACAAGCGGCTGCTCCGGCGTGGCTACTCCCAAATCACTGGCGTACGCGCCGACTTCAGCCCAATGACCCATGCGCCAAGACCAGGCCAAGTGCGGCGGCTTGAGCTCGGAGTCACCTTCCTCGCCCCCCGGCCAGCCGATGATTTCACGGACGCGGCTGTAGATCAGCTTAGTCGGCCAAAACGTGTTAGCCGTATTGATAGCCGCGGCCAGTTCGACAAGCTTGAAGCCCTTGACTAGCGCCGCTTGCCGGACAGCCTGGGCTATGTTGGTGGTGGCTCCGCCGACGAAACAGGGATCGGCGAACAGGTTGCAGGTGACGGCCTCGACGCAGATACCCATAGGCGCGGCAGCCCTAACAAACGCCTCACCCGTTTCCACGATTTCCCGCCGTGACGACTTGAGAGAAAGGCTGAGGTCGCTGTCATGGAGCTGTGCAATCCTGATGTTGCGCCTGGCCATACCTTCCAAGACCCGGCTCACCATCTGTGACGCGAAGGACTTGTTCTGGAAGAGGTTGTGTCCGTCGGTCATCATACTCCAGATGCCCATGCCCCCGGTTTCACTGGTTTCGTCGTCCAGCACGAAGGGACGATTCTCCAGCTTTATTGCTACTCGCACCAGCCTATCGTCCCTTGAGGCTGGCGGCTTCTTTCCCGTTTTTTTCATGGCTCGTCCTTTCCATTAATTCGCACTTCCCAATGTTGCACAATGTTGTCCAAGGTCCGTCTCGCCAACAAACCAGTTGGTGAGTTTCATT
Organism: Patescibacteria group bacterium; assembly: GCA_041649575.1. Lineage (GTDB taxonomy): Bacteria > Patescibacteriota > Patescibacteriia > 2-01-FULL-39-33 > 2-01-FULL-39-33 > JBAZMW01. The sequence continues at coordinate 16,403 of JBAZMW010000001.1, forward strand.
ACAGTATAGCAAAAAGAATATTTTTGTCAATGCTTATTTAATGTTGTTTTTTAGAAAAAAAGCACATAGAAGAAAATTGCAGTTATAATAATTAGTCTTACTTTCTCTTTCTCTAGGAGAAAGAAAAAGCTAACAAAAAGAAAGAGTCGCGAGCTAAATGAAAATTTAGACAAAACAGGGTTGTTCTCGCTAATTTTAATAACTCACAAAAGCCACCAGTAAACTGGTGGCTTTTGCTCAAACAAATTAAAATTTACGCTCGAACCCCGCCTGTTTTGTTGCTAAATTTTCATGCGCTCGCAGAATTGGTTTTTAGATTAAACCAATAATTTTTTTAATTTCTTTAATATTGGCTTGGGCGATTTGGCTGGCCTTTTCCCGGCCTTCATCAATTATTTTCCAAACTTGTTTCGGGGTTTTTTTGAGCTGTGATTTTTTCTTTCGAAAATCGGCAAAATAAGCGGCGATACCAGCGGCAATAATTTTTTTGGTATCCGACATTTTTTCAGGATTGAACTGGCCCGACATATTAGTCGCAAAAGCATCGTAAATAGCTTTGAGATTTTGCACTCCTGCCGGCGTGGTGACGGCCTTGGCCAGTTTTTGCGAGATTGTCTCCGGCTCCTCGTCGATGCCCAGCCAATGCTTGTCGCCAAGCGATTTGGACATCTTGCTTTCCGGGGAGATTAAGCTCATTATTTTTGGCGTCTCTGTCAGTAGCGGCTTGCTCTCGGGAAAATAGTTAGTTTGGTATTTATTATTAAACCAACGGGCACAGTCGCGAGTGAGCTCGACGTGCTGGACCTGGTCCTGGCCGACCGGCACCAGCCCGCCCCTGTAGAGCAAGATGTCGGCGGCCTGGAGCACCGGATAATCAAACAGTCCCATGTTGACATTTTTGGCTTGGCGGCCGGCTTTGTCTTTGTATTGGGTCATGCGCTCCATTTCGGCCACTGGAGTGACCGTGTTGAAAATCCAGGCCAGCTCGGTGCACTCCGGCACTTGCGATTGAACAAAAAGAGTTGATTTGTCTGGGTCTAGCCCGGCGGCCAGATAGTCGCAGACAAGATTGAAAACCTGTTCGCGCTTGTCGGCCGGCGAGTAATTTTCGGTGATTGAGTGGTAGTCGGCGATAAAGAAAAAACAGTGATACCGGGCGCTATTTTGGATGTCGACCCAGTTTTTTAAGGCGCCTAAATAATTGCCCAAATGAAGCGGGCCGCTGGGTTGTGTGCCGGAAACGACGACTGGTTTGGTCATAAAAATTTGAATAATTTTATGATTTTATTTTAACAAGACAATTCTAAAAGATCAATTTACACCTCTATGATCACCGGCAGAATCATCGGCCGCTTCTCGGTCTTTTGGTATAAGAATTTGCCGATCTCGTTTCGGATTTTGTCTTTCAGATACTGGTCGTCGGGCGCGGTTTTGGCATTTTCGTCTTTGATTATCTTCTTGACTTTGGCTCTAGTCATTTCAATCAGCTTCTTGTTTTCTTTCAGGTAGACGAAGCCGCGAGAAATCAAGTCGGGATTGTGAATCAAGTTGCCGGTCTTGGCGTCAATCGTGGCGATAACTACCAGCATGCCGTCGGCGGCCATCATTTGTCGGTCGCGCAGAACCACATTATTGCTGTCGGTAATGCCCAAACCGTCGACAAAGACATAATCGGTAACCGCTTTGTTTCCGGCGAGCTTGGCGCCTTTTTTGGAAAATTCCATAATACTGCCATTATCGGGGACAAAAATACGGTTGCTGTCGAAACCTATTTCTTTGGCCAGTTTGGCCGCCTCTTTGAGCATGTAATGATTGGCGTAAACCGGAATAAAGTAATCCGGCTTGATGGTCTTGAGCATATGGACAATATCCTTTTGGTTGCCATGACCCGAAACGTGGATATCCATAATATGGCCATGAATGACATTGTCGCATTGGCGATAAAGATTGTCTTTCAGGCGTTGGATAGTCCTTTCGTTTCCGGGAATAATGGAGGAAGAAAGAATAACAGTGTCGTTTTTTCTTAATTTTAAATAACGGTGGCTGCCATCGATAATTCTGGAAAGAACGGCATTACCCTCGCCTTGCGCGCCAGTACAGAGAACAATAACTTTGTTTTCCGGATAGTCGTCAATGCCCTCGATTTTTATCAAAGTGTTTTTGGCGGCCTTGATGTAGCCCAGGCGCTGGGCGATTTCCACGTTTACTTTCATACTATAGCCGTCGAGAGCCACTTTTTTGCCGAGTTTTTCGGCAATACCTATAATCCAACCGATTCTTTCCGTTTGCGAGGAGAAAGTGCCAATAACTATCCGGCCGGGGGCTTCGGTAATCAACTTGGTGAGATTCTTTTTCATTTCCTGGCTGGTGGCGCTCTCGCGGACATCAACCGCTCCCAGCGATTCCAGCATCAAAACCTTGGGTCGGGGCAGTTTGGCTAAAAAAGAATAATCAATTAAAGGCCGGCCGTGTTCGTCTTTTTCCATCGTCCAGTCACCGGGATGGATGACAGTGGCGACAGGAGTCTTTAGGATAACGCCCATTGCATCCATAATAGAGTGTTCGATTTGGAAAAAGCCAACTCTAAAGGCCCCAAGTTTTATTTGCTCCCGAATGTTTTTGATGGTGATGGTTTTCAGTTTTTTGCCGCTGTCTTTTTGGTAATCCTCTTGGCGGTGGCGGACCATGGCCAAGGTGAGATCGCGTCCGATAATTGGCGGATTGCCCAATTTTTCCAAAAGAATCGGAGCGGCGCCGATGTGATCCAGGTGGCCGTGAGAGAAAATCACGCCACGAATGTTTTTTTCCTTGCCCTTGAGATAATTAATATTGGGAATAATGTAATCGATGCCTGGCATATCCTCTTCGGGGAACTGGGTGCCCATATCGAGAATAATAATGTCCTGGCCATATTCGAAAACTGTCATATTCCGACCCACCTCTTCGCAACCGCCAATGGGAATAATTTTTAAAACCGTTTGACGGTTGTCCAGGGCAACTTTGGGAGTAAATTTTTTTCGGGAATCGGCTTTGGCCACTTGTCCGGCTGGCCGGTTTGAGAATAACAAAGGATCATGGCCAGCAAGAAGACCGCCAGCTTGGTTTTTTCTGCCCTCCAAGCCAACCATCTTTTTGTTTCTGAAGTTGTTTTGTCTGCGATTAGTGTTTGGTCGGTAATTTTTTCTTTTATTGCCCGCCGACCGACGAGCGTAGCTGTCTTTTTCCATGTAAGTTAAATTAATTTAATAAAGGTTTTCGGCCAGTTGGGCCAAAGGAGAAAGAAATTGTGCCGACGGAGAGATTTGAACTCTCACGACCTTGCGGCCACACGGCTCTGAACCGTGCGTGTCTACCAGTTCCACCACGTCGGCTAACTAATAATTTTTTGTAATTTGGCTGCGTTAGTTCCTGATTATGAAGTCTACTAGTTCTCCGCCTCGGCGTTTGAAATTTTTATTTCCAAACTCTTTTGGTATTTAGATACCACTTGTCGAGATTGGCAAAACGGTCAGCCGGAACGGCAATGCTTAAAGTGTCAAAACCTTTGATTTTTTGAGTTTGGGGATAATTGTAAGTGGGGTTATAAAGAAAGATGGCCGGTAGCTGTTCGGCAATGATTTTCTGGAATTTTAAGTAGTCGTTTTTTCTTTTTTCCCAGTCATTGGTTTTTCGAGCTTCCTCCAGTAGTTTGTCGGCTTCTTTGTTGGAAAAAATGGCCAAGTTCAAGCCGGGGTATTCGCTTTGTGAAGAGTGCCAGAAAGGGAAAGGATCGGGATCGGAGCCGAGATTTTCACCAAAAAGAAGAGCTTCATAGTCTCGCGGCTTGATCACGTCTTGCAGGATTTTAGCTTTGTCAACGATTTTTAGGTTGACCTTTACGCCCAGTTGTTCCCAAGAGCTTTTAATGATCTCGGCGATTTTGATGTTTTCCGGTTGGTCGACGGTGGTGAGGGACACTTCCAAATAATAATCTTTTTTCTTTCTGACCTGGTTGGTCAGCCCTTCGGGTGTGGTGGTAGCGGCCAAGCTCCAGCCATTTTTTTCCAATAGATTTGCCGCGGCTTGAGGATCATAGTCGTATTTTTTAATGTCGGTGTTGCTTTCGATGCCGGGCAGCGTCGGACCGTCGATGATTTTGCCCTCCTGGGCGAAAGCCTCCTGGATAATTTTTTGTTTGTTAGTACCCAGAGCCAGAGCTTGTCTCAAGTAATCAGCCTTGAGTAATTCATTTTTTCTTTGGTTGAAAAAAATGGCGGTATACTGCGGCTGTTCCAGTTCATGATGGTTCAGATTTTTGTATTTTTCCAGTTCGTTTTGATATTCCTTGGGCAAGTAGGCAAGGGCCATCACTTCTTTGTTTTTTAAGGCTTCGACGCCGGAAACATAATCGCCGTAAAATTTAAAAATTATTTTATCCAGATAGGGCCGATCGCCATAGTAGTTCTGGTTTTTGGCTAGAGTATAGGATTTAATGACGCCAGCCTTATCTTTTTTGAAGCTATTAAATTCCCAAGGACCGGTGCCGATTGGTTTTTTGTTTAACTCATTTAAATCAGCATTGGCCGGCAAAATACTATACCACAAGTGTTCAGGCAGGATGCCAAAAGTCAAGAGTCCCAAAAAAGGCGCAAAAGGTTCTGCCAGGGTTATTTTTACCGTAAAGTCGTTGATTTTTTCGGCGCGGACGCCGCGAAAACTGCGGGAGAGCGGGCTTTTAAAAGCAGGGTCTTGAATCGAGGCTATGGTAAAAATCACGTCGTCGGCGGTAAAAGGACTGTCATCGTGCCACTTAACGCCCTCTTTCAAATAGAAAGTATAAGTCAATTGATCTTCGGAGACTTCGTAGCTTTTGGCCAGATCGGTGACCAGCTGGCGATTTCGGTCGTATTTGAGCAATCCGGAAAAAATCAGGCGGGACAAATCGCGGTCAACATCGGACTGGGTAAGAATGGGATTGACGAAAATCGGCGAACCGATCAAGCCTTCGGTATATTCGCCGCCAGCTCTGGCCACGGTCGTGGTCGCTAGGTAATAAGTTTTAAAGATTAGAATCAACAAACAAATTACAATGACACTCAAGAGGAGTTTGGCCAGTTTTTTTTCTTTGGCGTTAATAATTTTGGGTAAATGTTTGATTTGTCGCCAGCGCGGCAATTTTGATTTATTCAAAGAGCTCACCAGGTTTTTGTCCAATTGGTGTTGTTGTCGAAATTTTTTTATTTTTTTGGTTTGCTGAGAAAAAAGTCCAGCGAGGGCTTTTCCCCAGGAAGATAAAAAACTCACAGGAGTGATTGCCGATTAATATAGTATATTAATGAAAGCAGTGATGAAAAAGATGATAGCCAGGACAATGGTGGCCTGAAAAAGGACTTTTTCGAAGCTGCGGCGAGCGCGGTAAACATTGCCTTCTCCGCCGAAAGCGGCACCCAGGCCAGAGCCTCGGTTTTGCAGAAGAATGGTAATCATTAAAATAACCGCGGAAACGATTTGAATAATATCGATAATCATAAAGATATAAGAGAATTAAGCCTTGGATTTATTTTATCATACTCCAGAGATTTAGTCAATGGCATTACTGGGTTAACTGTGTTATAATTTAAAATAAGCGTAATTTTTAAGCCCGCGCGGGTTTTATTTGACCGGGTTTGGCGATTAATCTATAAATTCGAATTAATGGATAATAATAATTATCGGAATTCTTATCCAGTTCCGTCTCCAGCTTGGTATCGAAAAAAATGGGGCCGGATTGTTATTTTATTTTTACTGGTATTTTTGATATTGATTATCTTGGCCAGCCTTCTTTTTTCCAGTTTATTCAAACAATCAAAAAAGGATCAGTTGGCGACTTTGGGGGAAGAAATTTTTCAGGAAGAGACCAAAAGTCCCGAAAGGTTATTGGCAGAAAAAGCGGAGGCCCCTTTCTGGGGCAATCAGCAAGCCGGACTGGTGATTGTGGAGTTTGCCGATTTTCAATGCCCCTATTGCCGAGATGAATTTCCGATTATCAGGGAGGTTTCGCTAAAATACAAAAATGATATCTTATATATCTACCGCCAGTTTCCGGTTTTTGAAAATTCCCTGCTATTGTCGCAGTCTACTTTGTGCGCCAACGAGCAGGGAAAATTCTGGCAGCTTCATGACAAGTTTTTTTTATATAAGTGGCAGGAAGTGACCGGAGATGTTATCAAAAATCTGGCTCGGCAAGCGGGGCTTGATTTACAAAAATTTGATGAATGTATAAAATCAGAGAAGTATCGCGAGGCGGTTTTACAAGACGCCAGCGACGCCCAGAAATTGGGCGTTAGCGGCACGCCGACTTTTTTCATCAACGGCCACCTGCTAGCGGGAGTGATTACCAAGGAACAATGGGAGAAGATTATCGGCGAATATAAAAGATTGACAGAAAAAACAGTTGATTAAAATTGTTAAGATTTATGATAGAAACGCGCATTCACGGCCGCGGCGGCCAAGGCTCGGTGACGCTGGCCGAACTGCTGGCGGTAGCCGCCTTTAATAGCGGAAAATTTGCCCAGGCTTTTCCTAATTTTGGCGTTGAGCGTCGCGGGGCGCCGGTGGAGGCCTATGTGCGATTTGATGATAAATTTATCCGTTTGCGCAGCCAGGTGTACTCTCCCGATTATGTGATCATTCAAGACCCGACCCTCTTGACCAACGAAAATTTGTTGGCCAATTTGAAGCCGGGCGCGGTGGTTTTGTTAAATAGTAAAGATGACGCTTCCGGCTTGAGGTTGCCCCCGGGCGTAAAAGTCAGGACCATCTACGCCACGGAGTTAGCTTTAAAAATTATTGGCAAGCCGATAATTAATACGATTTTGCTGGGCGCTTTTGCTGGGCTGACAAAATTAATAAAAATGTCGGCGATTGAAAGGGCGATTAAAGAAAGATTTGAGGGAGAAGTGGCAGAAAAAAATATTCTAGCGGCCAAAAAAGGGTTCGAAGTAATAAATAGTATTTAACAGGGTAAATGAAAATAGTTTTAGCTGCAAAACCAGGTACGACAATTCAAGTCAAAACCGGCAGTTGGCGCGAGCGTCACTGGCCGGAGATTGATCATGAGAAATGCATTGGTTGCGCTCTGTGTGAAAAAGTTTGTCCCGAGGGCATTTGTTTTTCTACTGGCGAAAAAAACAAAGCCGACAAGATTTTTTTTGAAAAAGATTTGGACTATTGCAAGGGTTGCGGTCTGTGCGCCGAGGTCTGCCCGGTGAAGGCGATTAGGATGAGGGAGGAGGGGAAGTAGATTGGCTTTACTTTTTCTTTTCTAGAAAAGAAAAAGCTAACAAAAAGAAAAGTCGCGAGCTAACATGAAAATTTAGACAAAACAGGGTCGTTCTCGCTAATTTTAATAACTCGCTCACTAACGTTCGCTCAAACAAATTAAAATTAACGCTCGAATTCCGCCCGTTTTGTTGCTAAGTTTTCATAGGCTCGCAAAAAAGTAAAAATATGAAAGGAATATGGGAAGAATTTATAAAGCATAATTTAGAGACATACCATAAAGGTACTATAGTAAAAATGAAAGATATAGGCAGAAAAGGTAAATTAATTTTTAAGTTAGTTAAGGATAGATTTTATTGCAGACAGTCTAATCTACCGCAAAAAGTTTTTTTTATTGATAAGCTAAAAAAGTTAAAACCAGAAGGGAGGATAGCTTATAGAAAGTTTTGGCACAATGGTGATATTGAATATCGTTTGGGTTATTATGTAATCAGTCAGTATGGTAAACGAAAAGGGCATTGGATGTTTGGTCAGTATAATCCGATTATGCCGCTAAGAGATTTGGAAAAAATTTTGTAAGAGGCAAAAAATAAAGGAATCATAGATAAAAATTTTAAAATTGTTTGAAAATTGAAAATTTTTAAATTAAAAATTATGTCTAAAATACTCGAAGGCTCCCGCGCAATTGCGGAGACAATTAAAAATATCAATGTGGGTGTAGTTTCGGCTTACCCGATTACGCCGCAGACGCATATCGTCGAAGAATTGGCCAAGCTGAAAGCCGATGGCCAAGCGGATTTTGAATATGTCAAAGCCGAGAGCGAGTTCGCGGCCATTTCCATACTGGTTGGCGCTTCGGCTGCGGGAGTACGCACTTATACTGCCACTTCGGCTCAAGGATTGTTGTTGATGACCGAGGTGCTCTATAATGTGGCCGGTATGCGACTGCCAATAGTGATGACCGATGCCAATCGGGCCGTCTCGGCGCCGATAAATATTTGGAATGACCAGCAAGACGCCGTCACCATGCGCGATGCCGGCTGGATTATGATGTTTGGCGAGGACATTCAGGAAGTTTGCGATTTGCACGTCTTGGCTTATAAAATAGCGGAAAAATGTCTGCTTCCGGTGATGGTAAATTTGGACGGTTTTGTGCTGACTCATGTGGTGGAGCCGGTGACAGTGCCGGAAATGGCAGAAATTAAGAAATATTTGCCGGATTTCAAGCTAGCAGAAAAATTGGATGTCAAAAATCCTTTGACTCTCGGCGCCTTCGCCACGCCAGCGCATTATATGGAAATCAGGCAGGAGTTGCACGACGATTTGGTCGCTTCAAAAAATATTATGGCCAAGGAAATGAAGGAGTTTAAAAAAGTTTTTGGCCGGTTGCTCACTCTGGTTGAATACTATGGCGATCAAAGTGCCGAGACAGTGATTATAGCTATGGGTTCGGTCTTGGGAACTATTAAGGAGACAGTCGATGAAATAAATAATTCTACAGGAGGGGCACACCATGGCGTGCCCGTACAAAAAGTCGGAGTTTTAAAGATTAGTTGTTTACGGCCGTTTCCAGTTGAGGAAATTTTAAAATTAATCGGCGACAAGAAAAATATTGTGGTGATTGATAAATCTGTTTCTCTAGGCGAGGAAGGAACTTTGGCTGGTGAAATTCGTCGCGTTTTTTATGGCCGGTCCAAAGCCAACATCACCAGCGTGATTATGGGTTTGGGCGGCAGAGATATTACCAAGGAGACGATTCTGCAGGCAATTAATCTGGCTAAAAACAGAAACGATAAAGCAGTTTTTATTGGAAAATAATATGGAAAAGAAATATAAAGCACCGTTATCACATTTACTTAACCCCGGCCACAGCGCTTGCGCTGGTTGCGGCATGATTATTGCTTATCGTTTGGTTTTGGACGCGGCTGGCCAAAACACCATTGTCACCAACGCCACCGGTTGTAGCGAAGTGACCACCACTCAATACCCGATGACGGCTTTTAAAGTGCCCTGGATTCATTCGTTGTTCGAAAATTCGTCTTCCCTGGCTTCGGGCATTTGGGCGGCTTTGAAATACCAGAAGAAAGATAAGGATATAAATATTATCGCGGTGGGCGGTGACGGCGCCACCTTTGACATTGGCTTCGCGCACATTTCCGGCATGTGGGAAAGGGGCGATAATGTTTTGTATGTCTGTTTTGACAATGAGGCTTACCAAAATACCGGTTATCAATATTCTAGCGCCACCCCACTGGACGCCAACACCTCCACCACGCCGCCGGGCAAGCGGTCACTGGGCAACCAGAGCTACAAAAAAGACATGATCAAAATAGCTCTGGCCCACAACCTGCCTTATGTGGCCACCGCTACCACCGGCTATCCGCTGGACATCGGCGTCAAAGTTAAAAAGGCGCTGGCTATAAAAGGGCCGAAATATTTACAGCTCCACACTCCTTGTGTGCCTGGCTGGGGTATTGAGCCCAAAGACACCATAAACGTGGCCAAGCTGGCGGTGCAATCCGGATTTTATCCTATTGTCGAGTACACAAATGGCGAATTGACTGGCAAGATAAAGATTACCAAAAAAGTACCAGTGGAAGAATTTTTAAAATTACAAAAAAGGTTTAAACATCTGTTTAGCTCGGAAGCAGGCAAGCTGGAGGTTGCTAAAATTCAAAAATTGGCGGACGAAAATATCAAAAAATTCGATTTAATTCAATAATTAAACAAACTTTAGAGAGGAGGTGAAAAATGTTATTAAGCTTAATGCAAATCCAGGCCAATATTAATATTGACCCGGAAAAGATGAAGCAACTGCAAGATCAGATAAATCAGCTATCGAACGCAGCCAACAGTCCGGCGGCCAAACAGGCGGTGAGCGGTTTGGCGATATTTGCCGGCTGGATGCTGGGTCTGGTGGTGGTACTGGGCATCATTATGTTAGTCATTACCATTATCAGCTTGATCGATATTTATCATTGGGGCATAACCGATAAAGCGCTTTTCGAGAAAGCCAAAGAAGAAAAAAAGAAATGGTTCATTAATTTGATTTTGATTCCCTTTATCGCCGGTGTAGTAATGATCATTCCTTTTGTCGGCTGGGTGATCGGCGGGGTGATGTATATTTATTGGTTGGTAATGGTTTTGGTATATTTTTTCGGGGTGCGCAAGAAACTGGTTTAATAAAAAAGTTTATTAAAATTCCCCCGATTAATCGGGGGAATTTTAATATTGACAAAGGCAAATCTTTTTAGTAAAACCGACATCCCTAGTTTTTTCCTATAATCTTTTGACACCCTTGACTTTTTCCTGTATAATAAACGTTAATTTAAAAACTTAAAAATATTGTTTTAAGCGACAGGCCATGAAAGATAAGATTTCTATCCACGGAGCGCGAGTCAATAATTTGAAGAATATTGATATTGATTTGCCCAAAAATAAATTAGTGGTGATCACCGGGCTCTCCGGCTCGGGCAAATCGTCTTTGGCTTTTGATACCGTTTATGCCGAAGGGCAGAGGCGTTATGCCGAGAGTTTATCCGCTTACGCCAAGCAATTTCTGGATTTGATGGACAAGCCGGACGTCGACAGCATTGAAGGCATGTCGCCAACCGTTGCCATTGATCAAAAATCGTCTTCCGCCAATCCGCGTTCCACGGTGGGGACAATCACGGAAATCTATGATTATTTGAGGTTGCTTTATGCCAAAGTGGGAGTTGTCCATTGCCATTTGTGCGGCCAGGAGGTGAAAAAACAAACCCCCGATCAGATTTTGGAACAGCTTCTAAAATTACCGGCTGATTCAAGGGTTCAGATTTTGGCGCCGGTGGTCTTTAATAAGAAAGGCACGCACACCAAACAAATCGAAGCCATCGCCAAAGCCAATTACGAATTGTTGCGTATTGATGGTCATTTTTACAATATTGACGAGGCCAAGCAATTGAACTTGGACAAAAATTTCAGTCATACCATCGAAGTTTTGATCGACAGTTTAAGTTTGACCAGCGGTATCAGCAGTCGCGACAAAGAAGACGTTGACTGGCAGCGTCTAAATAAAGCCATCATGCTGGCCCTGGATTATGGCAACGGTTTTATCAATGTTCATCTGCCGGAAAGCGACAAAGACTTGCCTTTCAATTTGTATTATGTTTGCCATCGTTGCGGCATTAGCATTGCCGAAGTGGAGCCGCGGAGTTTTTCTTTTAATTCGCCTTTTGGCGCCTGCCCGGCTTGCCGGGGGCTGGGTATAAAATTGGTGCCGGACAGGGATTTGATCATTCCCAACAAAAGACTGACTTTGGCCGAAGGCGCCATTAAGCCCTGGTCCAGAAATTTCGCCTCGCAAAATTCCAATTTTAAGTTGTTGGAAAAAGTAGCCCAGAAAAATAATTTCAGCCTGAATTCTCCGGTAGCGGAATTACCCGACAGGGCGCTGGAGATTATTTTTAACGGCAGCGGTGACGAGGTCTATGAAGTCGACGGTCTGTCGAAGACCGAGGCGAGAAGAAAAATGGTTTTTGAAGGCGTGATAAAGTTTTTGGACAATAAATACAGTGAAACTAAATCGGAATATCTGCAAAAAACACTGGAAGACTACATGAGAATTTCCACTTGCCCGGTTTGTCATGGTACCAGATTAAAACCAGAAAGCCTGGCAGTCAAAGTGGTGGACAAAAACATCGCTCAAGTCAGCGGCTTGGATGTTGATCGGTTGTTAGAATTTTTTAATGACCTGGAAAAGAAGTGGAAAGCGACTTCGCGCGAAGGAAAAATTTCCAAGCAGATTTTTAGGGAAATCACCAAAAAGTTGGGTTTTTTGAAAAACGTCGGACTAGACTATTTGACTTTAAGCCGCAGCGCTACCACCTTGGCCGGCGGCGAAGCCCAGCGCATAAAGCTGGCGACGCAAATCGGCTCGGGTTTGGAGGGAGTGGTTTATATTCTCGATGAGCCGTCAATTGGCCTGCACGCCAGGGACAATGGAAAATTAATCGACACTCTGAAGAAGTTGCGCGACAAAGGCAATTCGGTGATTGTGGTGGAACACGACGAGCAGATGATGCGGGCCGCGGATTATCTTATCGATATCGGACCGGGCGCGGGAATTTATGGCGGAGAGATTGTGGCCGAGGGTACTTTTGACCAAGTCAAAAAAAATAAAAAATCCATTACCGGCCAGTACTTGTCGGGAGTCAAAAGAGTGGAAATCAAAAAAGAATTGCATCAGGGCAATGGCAAAGCCATCAAAATTATCGGCGCCAGTGAGTTTAATCTGAAAAATATTGACGTCGAGATTCCGCTGGGCAAGCTGGTTTGCATCACCGGCGTCTCCGGCAGCGGCAAGTCGACTTTAATGACAGAAATTTTAGCCAAAGCTCTGGCTAATCGTTTTTACCGCACCAAGGATTTGCCGGGCAAACACAAGGAAATCAGAGGTTTGGATAATCTAGACAAGGTGATAGACATTGATCAGTCACCCATTGGCCGCACGCCACGCAGTAATCCAGCCACGTACACGGGGGTGTTTACTTACGTCCGTGATTTGTACGCTAATTTACCGGAGAGCAAGGTGCGCGGCTTCAAGCAAGGCCATTTCAGTTTTAACGTTAAGGGCGGCGGTCGTTGCGAGACCTGTGCTGGTGACGGCTTGGTGAAAATCGAGATGCAATTTTTGCCAGATGTCTATGTGGAATGCGAGGAATGTCATGGCAAGAGATATAACAAGCAGGCGCTGGAAATCCATTATCGGGGCCAGGACATCTCCGATGTTTTGCAAATGTCGGTGGCCGAAGCCAAAAAGTTTTTTACCCTTAATCAACAGATAGTCGACAAGCTGAATATCCTGGAAGAAGTTGGTTTGGGTTATTTAAAGCTGGGGCAAAGCGCCACCACACTCTCGGGCGGCGAAGCGCAAAGAGTGAAATTGGCTACCGAATTATCACGTCGTCCCACTGGCAGAACTTTATATATTCTCGACGAGCCGACCACCGGTTTGCATTTTGATGATATAAAGAGATTATTGCAGGTGTTAAATTGCCTGGTGGAAAAAGGCAATTCGGTGTTGATCATAGAGCATAATTTAGATGTGATCAAATCCGCCGACTGGATTATTGATTTGGGGCCGGAAGGCGGCAACCATGGCGGCGAAGTGGTGGCCGAGGGCACGCCCCAGGCGGTGGCCAAAATAAAAAATAGTTATACCGGCCAGTATTTGAAAAAAATTTTAAAACAAGCTTAAATTAAAAAAATCCGCTCAACGCGGATTTTTTGAAAATCAATAGATTTAGATTACACCGCAGGCGATAACCGCTTCTCCCGGCAGGGCAACCGCCGAATCAGCATGGCCCAAAATCACGCAATCATTAGTGGCGAATAAAGTTTCCTTTAGTTCGCCAAAAACATTATAAACCCTTGCCAAGACCTGCTTCTTTTTTACCACTTGCCCCGGCTTGACTATAAAACGGATAATGCCGGAAGTAGAGACAACCGGCTGGTGGGAGTATTTTAAAATTTTATTTCTTAATTTTGGCGGTATGGAGAAGCCAAGGTTGTTGTCGGATTCCTTGCTCATACCCAATTCTTTTAGTAATTTGAAAATAGACTTAACTCCCTCGGCGACGATTTTTTCGTCAATAGTGTAGGCGCCACCCAGCTCAATAGTCAGGGCCGGTATATTTTCTCTAATCAAGCTTCCAGAGAGAGTTTTTTTTAAAATTTTGTCTTCTTCCGGATCTTTGCCCTCATCAATAACCAAAAAACCAGTATGCAAGCTTAATTTTTTTGTTTTTTCGTAAGCTTCTCTATACTTATTCCCCGGGTAGGGATCGATGATGGTGTAAGGGATCGACTGAAGCCAGTCGTTGTGCAGATCCAAAACCAAGTTGGGCTTGGTTTTTAAAATAGTGGTAAAAATTTTGTCGGTAATCCTTTCAACCAGAGAGCCATTTTTATCGCCGGGAAAAGAGCGGTTCAAGTCTTCTTGCACCACTCCCAGATTGCGAGAAACCATTTCAAAGCCCACCGGGTTCATTAAAGGAAAAGCAAAAAGAGATCCCCTGAGCAGCGGTCTGTTTTTTATTTTTTTGAAAACTTCCTGAATAACAGCGATGCCGCCCACTTCGTCTCCATGAATGCAACCGGTAAGCCAGACAACCGGTCCGGGATTTTTGCTTTTGGCCGACATTAAAGCCAGGCGCCTGTAAGATAAATCGGAGCCAGTTAGTATTTTAATAAAAGAATGGTTTATTTTTTGCTTAGTTTTTTTCATAAGATTTGTCTTTAATAGTAGCATTTTTTGCTATTTTTGTCCAGAACTTCAGCTAAAGTTGAAAAAAACAAATTTTTATGGTAATTTTAAAAACATAACGGTTAATTTTACTATGTCTACTTATAAAGAGTTTTTAGATGGTGACGGTGAAAAGAAGTGGCAAGACTATTGGGAGCAAAAAAAATTATTTGCGGCCAATGATTTTGACGACCGGCCCAAGTATTATGCCTTGATAGAATTTCCTTATCCTTCGGCCGAGGGTTTGCACGTAGGTCATCCGCGCAGTTATACCGCGCTTGATATTGTGGCTAGAAAAAGACGGATGCAGGGTTTTAATGTGCTATACCCAATTGGTTTTGACGCTTTTGGACTACCGGCAGAAAATTTTGCTATCAAAACCGGGACCCATCCGAAAATTCAAACCGATAAGAATATCGACAATTACCGTCGACAACTCAAATCGATCGGTTTTTCTTTTGATTGGGACAGGGAAGTCAATACGACCGATCCCAAGTATTACAAATGGACGCAGTGGATTTTTTTACAGCTGTTCAAACACGGCTTGGCTTACAAAGCGGAAGTGCCGATTAATTTTTGTACCTCTTGCAAGGTAGGTTTAGCAAATGAGGAAGTGGTGGGTGGTAATTGCGAACGTTGTGGCGGTGAGGTGGTCAAAAAGATTAAAAGCCAGTGGATGCTAAAAATCACCGACTATGCCCAGCGGTTGGACAAAGATTTAGACCAGGTAGATTTTTTGGAAAAAATAAAAATTCAGCAACGGAATTGGATTGGCAAGAGCGAAGGAGCGGAAGTTGATTTTGCAATTAGTGGTAGTGAGGAAAAAATAAAAGTCTATACTACTCGGCCGGACACTTTGTTTGGCGCGACCTACATGGTGCTTTCTCCAGAGCACGAGCTGGTACAAAAATTAAAGGATAAAATTAGCAATTTTCAGGAGGTCGAAAATTATCTTAGTGAGGCGGCCAAGAAATCTGATTTGGAACGCACTGAACTCAACAAAGAAAAAACCGGCGTGGAGTTAAAAGGAATTAAGGCGATAAACCCAGTTAATAATGAAGAGATTCCGATTTGGATTTCCGACTATGTGTTGGCCGGTTATGGCACGGGAGCGATTATGGCTGTGCCGGCACATGATGAGAGAGACTTTTTATTTGCTTTGAAATATAATTTGCCGATTATCCAAGTTGTTGAATCATCAGATAAACAAGATGTTATTAATATTAATATTCATGATGATGATCGGAGCGACACGGTTGAAAAACTAAGATTGTTGGCAATAGATAGTGAGCCAGTGGCACCGACTATACGGCGGTATCATTTTTCCACTGAAAAACTAAATTCTTTAATGGATATTTTAAAAGGTAATAAGGTGGGGAAAGAAGATGATTATAAGTTGATAAAAAAAGCAGTTAATTTTACTTTATATACAATCGAAGATAAGACGGAGATCGTTTTTACAAAAATATTTACCGGTGATGGAGTACATATAAATTCTGATTTTTTAAACGGCTTGGGTCTGACAGATTCCCTGGCCGAGATTATAAATTGGTTGGAAAAAAATAAATGTGGTAAAGGCGCTACTATTTACAAACTGCGTGACTGGGTATTTTCTCGCCAGCGTTATTGGGGCGAACCGATTCCTTTGGTCTTTTGCGAAAACTGCAAGAACAAGAAACAGAAGGCGTTGCTAATTCACGGTTTTGAGGGCACGGGTGATGGCAATTGGTTTGCTTGGATTAAACAAGAATTAGAGAAAGCTGGTTTTGAGGTATTCAACCCGACGATGACCACCTCGGAGCATCCGGTGTTGGAGCAATGGTTTGAGGAATTAATGCCGTTTGTCGAGCAGATGGGCGAAGATGATATCATCGTCGGTCACAGCTTGGGCGCTAAGGCGGCTTTGCATTTGATAGAGAAAGCGGGCAAGAAGTTTAAGGCCTTGTATTTAGTGGCGCCGGTGCTAAATGCGGCTTCTGACAAGGAATATGATTTATTATCTGAAAAATGGCAGGGCTCGGACATTGATTTATTAAAAAAGTTTTCTTCGGAGCCGTATGATTTCAGAAAGATCAGTGATTTAGTAGAAAGTAAAAATGTTATTTTTTCCGATGATGATCCGTATATAAGAGTTGAGTCAAAAAATATTTTGCCGGCTGGTTGGAATAGACAAGTGTGGAATGGTTTTGGGCATTTTCAGAATAAAGAGATTTCCGAGTTGTTAAATTTAATTTCCAAGAGCAAAAATACCGGCTGGGTGGCTTTGCCGGAAATAGAGTTGCCGTTGGTTTTGCCGGAAATAAAAGAATTTCAGGCTGGCGACGACGGCGAGTCGCCATTATCCAAAGAAACAAAATGGGTGGCAACCACTTGTCTGAAGTGTGGCGGATCGGCCAAGCGGGAGACCGACACTATGCCACAATGGGCGGGCAGCTCTTGGTATTTTTTGCGCTACATCGATCCGCAAAATAATGTGGCTTTTGCCGATGAGAAAAAGCTTAGTTATTGGACACCAATAGATTGGTATAATGGCGGCATGGAGCATACGACCCTACATTTGTTGTATTCTAGATTTTGGCACAAATTCTTGTTCGACTTAGGATATGCGCCGACAGCTGAGCCTTATGCCAAGCGTACTAGTCACGGCATGGTTTTGGGCGAGGGTAGCGAGAAGATGAGTAAGAGCCGCGGCAATGTGGTCAATCCTGATCAGGTGATCAAGGATTGTGGCGCCGATACTCTAAGAATGTATGAGATGTTCATGGGCCCATTTGATCAGGCGATTCCCTGGGACACTAAGGGCGTGCTGGGCGTGAGAAGGTTTTTAGAAAAAGTGTGGTTGTTTTTTGGCGATGAGAAAAATATTACTAAAGAGGCTGATGAGGAGCTAGAAAGAGTGTTAAATAAAACAATTAAAAAAGTAGGCGAGGATATTGAGACGATGCATTTTAATACCGCTGTTTCAGCGATGATGATTCTCGTCAATAAAATAACGGAGAAGAAGTCGGCGACTAAAGAAATTTTGGAAAAATTTCTGATAATATTGTCGCCATTTGCACCGCATTTGACGGAAGAACTGTGGGGCCGACTAGGACATCAGAATAGTATCGCTTTGGAAAAGTGGCCGGCTTATGACAAAGTGTTAATAAAAGATGAGCAAGTGGAAATAGTGGTGCAAGTCAATGGTAAGGTAAGAGCTAAAATTTTGGTGTCGGCCGATATTTCGGAGGGTGAAGTAGTGGAGTTGGCTGGGCAGAATGAGAATGTTAAAAAATATTTGGAAGGGCAGCAAATTAAGAAAACGGTCTTTGTGCCGGGCAAATTGATTAGTTTTGTGGTTTAAAATTAAATTTTTTAAAAATAAAGCGCGTTTGCCATCCTCCGGTGGCAAACGCGCGTTTAAGTTTATAGTACAGGTTGGGTAAAGAGCTGGTCAGAACCGAAGCAGGAACTGAAGCTGGCCTTGATCTGGCGTCTTCGGCTCCAGCGACCAGTAGTAGCCGGCCTTGACTGACACGATGTCCCGATAGAGGAAGACCTCTGCGGTGGCCCCGATGCTGGTGTCGGTTTTGTCCGGGCTGTTTCTGGCTACCTCGGCAGAAGTCACCTGGCCGTTCTTGCCGACGGAGGTCACGATTTCCGTCCAGTACTTGGGCAGCTGTCGGTTATACATCGCGATTCCAGACAGTTTGGCTTGGCCGTCAAACAGCTCGCGGCCAAGCAGTAGGTAGCCGCCGACTTGATTGCTGATGTGGTCGTCGCTGTAGTTGGAGCCGTCCACCTCTACGCGGCAGAACCAGGGCTTGGGTCGCCACTCGAGGAAGCCGCCAAGTTTCAGGAAGTCGTCGCAGACCTGTCCGGTGATGCCCAAGCAGCCTTGATCCAGTTTGCGTTTGAGCATGAATGACGACTCCAGGCGATCAAACAGCTTGGAGCTGTCGAAGGCCTCACCTGATCGGCCGGTGACATCCCATAGCGCGGTCCAGACATCGCTTTCCCAGCGTAGTTGGACACCAGGAGCGTAGCTGCTGAAGGGGATCGAGGCGGGAAAGAAGGGCAAGTCCCACTTGAATGGTCCGATGATGGGGTTGCCGAAGCCGCAGGCTAGCGTAAAAAGTCCGCCGCGTAGTTTCAGCCGGCCATCAAAGCCGATTGGCGTTTCCAGCCAGGCTTCGCGCAACCAATTGCCGCTGGTGTCTTCCTGCAAGTCGGCTAGCTCCAGTACCAGGCCGAAGGCCATCTGGCGGCCTTGGAGCTTGGTGTTGATGCGGGTCATCTGCCAAACAGCGTCGGTGGCGTTGTCTTGTAGTTTGATGACCCCGCTAGTCCAGCCCCAGGTGGTCCAGGTCCAGTCGTCGTCCAGTTGAACGGGCGGAATCAGCCGGAGCTGTTCGGGCAGGTTCTGGGTTGGCGCTTTGGCGGCTTCCTCGGCCCAGACCGGTAGGGTTATTGTAACTGCCAAGATCGAAATCATTCTCACGTACTTCATGGCGCTTCTCCTTCTTTGGTTAAGGCTCGAGCTATAACTCTAACAACCCTCTGAGCCAGCATATATTCTGAGCAGCTAACCCAGAGGCTATCGGCAACGATGATGTTACTGCCATTTCCGACCAGCTGGAAGCTTAGTTGTATTCCTCCGTGCTGATATTGCGAGGTGCCAGTTATCAGCTTGGCATTCACTGGCAAGGTTGTACGGTTTTCCCAGAGATCATTGGCCTCTTTGTCGTTGAGGTAGGAGACTTCGGCGTTGGCCTCTCTCAACTGATTGATGATTGCTGTCTCGACAGCTTTCGCCGTCTCATGTTGCGGGTCGCTCTCATTGCTGGCTCGGATTACCACCAAGAACTGCTGACCCTTTAGAGCGGCGAGTTGGCGTTCTTCTATTCTGGCCTGCTGGCAGTGGGCTTCATACAGGCAGTAGGCCAAATACCCGATACCCACCACAGCCGCGCTGGCTAGGATAGCGCCCAGTGTCGCAGCACTACCTAGCAGCATCCATTTGTATTTCTGGTTCATGATTCTGTCTCTCCCTCGGGTTTTCAAGGTTCGCACCCTAGTTGTCTTTCCGAGACAAGTTTACCGCCATGGTAAACGGCTAATTCTAACAAGGCGATAAAAAACTGTCAATCTGTTGACGAAAATCGACAACTATGATATATTGAGTATAGAAAATTTTAAATTAGATCTATGTTGCAAGATATCCTAAAAAATTTAGACATTCCTGAAACCACTAGTCGGGTTTATCTTCGGCTTTTGGAAAACGGCGCCAGTTCCGCCCGGCAACTGGCGGAAAATCTTAATATTCCCAGGCCGTCAATTTATGACAATTTAAGAGTTTTAATTAGCTTAGGACTGGTGACGGAAATTGACCAAGAAAATAAAAAGTTATTCAAAGTAGATGATATAAAAAACCTCTCACATTTACTGATTGGCAAAATTTCTAATTTGCAAAAGCAGGAGAAGGAGCTTAAAGGAATTATTCCCAAACTAAGTGTTTCCAACGATTATTTTGAACCAAAAATTAAATTCTATAGCGGGCCGGACGGCGTACGGCGAGCGGTTAATGATATTTTGTGGTATGAAGATATTATAACTTTGTGCACCTGGCCTATCAGTGAAATGCTCGAGGTCTTGGGCGCGGATTGGCTGGCCGAGCATAATAAAAAAAGAATCCGCAAAAAAATTGCTCTGCGCACCATTTGGCCATCAGATAAAGCTGTTAAATTCAAGCAGTATCCTTTTTTGGGTGTCGGCAAGGAGTTCTTGCGCGAGATTCGACTGGCGCCCAAGGGCATGAGTTGGAATATGGGTTATTGGCTTTACGCCGACAAGGTTTCTTTTATTTCTTCGCGTAAAGAGAGTTTTGGTTTTACAGTCACCAGTCGCGATTTTACCGAGCTGATAAAATCGCAGTTTGAACTGGTCTGGCCGCTGTGCAAAAAAGTGGTGGTCGACCCCAAAGACACAGCCTCGTTTTTGAAATATATCTAAAACTTTATTTTTCAGACCGGTTTTGCTATAATTCATCTCAATATTAATAAATTAAAAAAATCTATGAAAAAAGGGTTGATAATTTTGGTTGTCGTAATTGTCGTGTTGGTGGCGGTAGTCGGCTATTTGTGGTCGGCTTACAATAAAATGGTTGTCGCCAACGAATCAATCGACGGCCAGTGGGCGCAAGTAGAGACACAATATCAAAGGCGTTTGGATTTGATTCCTAATTTAGTGGAATCGGTCAAGGGCATTATGACTCAAGAACAGCAAGTTTTCGGCGATTTGGCCGAGGCCAGGACCAAATATGCCGGCGCGGTGACTGTAGATCAAAAGGCGGCGGCGGCCACTCAAGTGGAAAGCGCTTTGGGACGACTGCTGGTGATAGTGGAAAATTACCCGCAGCTCAAATCGGCAGAAAATGTGCAAACACTGATGGTTCAGCTGGAGGGGACGGAAAATCGGGTGAGCGTGGAGCGTGGACGATTCAATGATTTGGTAAAAAATTACAACATCTTAATCAAACGTATTCCAGAAAAATGGCTGGCCGGCATGTTCGGTTTTGGCGAGCGGCAATATTTTGAAGCAGCAGCCGGCGCCGAGAATGCGCCAAGCGTAAACTTAAATATCAATCAATAATAAAGAAGCTTTAAAGCCGTAGCCGCGCTACGGCTTTAACTTTAGCTTATGCAAAAAGTATTTCTAAGAATAGGTTTAGTAGCTGTGATTTTGGCCTTTTTAACTTTGCCGGCCAAGGCCTATTATGATTTGGGCCGGCCGGCGGGATATGTTAATGATTACGCCGGAGTTTTAAGCGCGGCCGACAAAACGGCGCTGGAAAACAAATTGACGCAGTTCGAAGCGGATTCTTCCAATGAGATTGCCATAGCGACAATCAAGTCGCTCCAAGGCGATACGATAGAGAATTTTGCGGTGAAGTTATTCGAGTCTTGGAAGATCGGCAAAGAAGACAAGGATAACGGCGTCTTAATTTTGGTGGCGGTAGAGGACAGAAAAATGCGGGTTGAAGTTGGCTATGGCCTGGAAGGAGCGCTGACCGACGCCCAAAGTTATTGGGTAATCAACAACGTCATGAAGCCGGCTTTCAGAGAAAGTAACTATTACGGAGGTCTTAATGGAGCCGTAGATAAAATAGTTGACGCCACCAAGGGCGAATATGTACCCAGCGAAACTCCAAAAAATTCTGAAGAGGGGGGTTTGTTAAATATCGTTTTTGGCTTGATCTGGCCTTTCGCTTTTATTTTGATATTTTTAGCCAGTATTTTGTCGAGGAGCAAATCGTGGTGGGCCGGAGGAATAATTGGCTTAGTTATAGGGGTGGTGGTCGGATTGTTCGTCGGTTTCATTTGGGGTGTGGTTGGCGTTTTGATCCTGACGCCCCTGGGCCTGTTGTTTGATTTTTTTGTTTCCAAACAATATCAAAAGGGCAAAGCTTCGGGACATTATCCCTGGTGGATTGGGGGGCGCGGCGGATTTGGCGGCGGCGGTAGCGGCGGCGGCGGTTTTGGCGGATTTGGCGGCGGCAGTTCGGGTGGTGGCGGAGCGAGCGGTGGGTGGTAAAAAATATGGAAAACAAATACAAAGGCGTAATAATAGAAGAAAGCCTAGAAGACAAAACTGTTTTAGGAAGTGTCAGTATTTTGGATACGAAAATAGAAGAAGTAACTAAAAAACATAGAACTCCATGGGTTACTAAGTGGACTTTGCACACTGTAGAAATACCCGAGGATAGAGTTGAGATTATTACAGGACAAATCAGTGAATCTTTAGATAAAAACCACGCCTGGTATGCCGATTTTAAAAATAGAGAGCATCATTACATTGTTTTCCGTGGTAAGGTTTTCTTTGTTGACCGATACAGTAAAGAACAATATGACGAGGCAAAGAAATATGGAATTTCATTGGGTATTCCGGAATATCAGGTTGATTTTCATCCAGAGGTGAAAGAGTGGGAGAGATAGGGTTTACATAATTATTTAGATCAAATACTACGGAGACGCGTGCAAGCGCGTCCCTGTATTTTTTGGCTGATTTTTGCTATAATTTATCCTGTTAGACAAAATTTTAAATTTTTTATTTGTCTTGCAATATGTATGTATTATGTCTATATTTTGGAATCTATAAAAGATAAAAAATTCTATACTGGCTTTACTAAAAATTTAAAATTTAGATTTGAGCAACATCAAAAAGGATTGGTTGACTCTACTAAGAATAGGAAACCGTTTAAATTAATTTACTATGAGGCTTGTCTTAACCAGCAGGATGCTACTAGGAGAGAAAAGTACCTAAAAACGATTTATGGCAAAAGATACCTCAAGAATCGGCTCGAATCTTATCTAACAGGATGAATTAATGAAAGTAATTTTTGGAGAAAGCTTGGGTCAGGAAAAGTGGGACGAATTTATCAAAAATAATTCGTCTGATTTTGGTTTATTGCAATCAGCTGGTTGGGCTAAGTTTCAGAGAAGCTTGGGCCGGCAAGTTTTTCAGTTAGCAGCGGCCGATGAACAGCAAAATATTTTGGCCGTAGCATTAATAATTAAGCAGAAGCTACCACTAGGAAAAAGTTATTTTTATATTCCACGTGGGCCAGTTGTGGTTGTCATTGCGAGCGAAGCGAAGCAATCCCAAGTAATAATGGATAACACGGGATCGCCACCTGTCTCGCATGCCTTTGGCAAAGCCTTCGGCGACGCCAGGCCGAGCCTAGGCGGACGGTCGCTATCGCTTCCTCGCGATGACATTTTGAGTAGTTTGTTTTCTGAAATTGAGAATTTGGCTAAAAAAGAAAAAGCGATTTTTTTAAGATTGGATCCGGCCTGGGAAAACAGCGAGGCCAGTCTGAATTATTTTAAAAAGCAAAAATTAAAATTTTCCGGACAGGTTCAGCCAAAACAAACACTAATTTTAGACTTAACCAAATCAGAAGAAGAATTATTGGCGCAAATGAAACCAAAAACCCGCTATAATATCAAAGTGGCGCAAAAGCATTGTTTAAAAATTGACGAAGGTGAGCATTATTTTGAAAATTTTTGGCAATTAATGAAAAAAACTGCCAAACGCGACAACTTTTCGACTCATAGCAGAGAGTATTACTATAAAATGGTCGAAAACCTAGCGTCGGATAAAGTTGTCAGACTAGTGGTGGCCAAAGACGGCGACAGAGTTATCGCCGCTAATCTAATGGTAGCTTTCGGCTACTGGTGCGTTTATTTGCACGGCGCTTCCGATTATGGCTCTCGGGAAAAAATGGCGCCCTATTTGTTGCAGTGGGAGGCGATTTTATCGGCCAAAGCCAAAAACAAAAAATATTATGATTTTTGGGGCGTGGACGAAGACAGCTGGCCGGGGGTGACGCGGTTTAAGACCGGTTTTGCTCTTAAACAGGGTTTCACCCAATATGTTGGCAGCTGGGATTTAGTGTATAATAAAAGGTGGTATGGTCTATACCGGGCTCTGAAAAAAATAAAAAGCTAGACTTTTATGGCCGATAAAATTAGAGATTTAATTTTATCTTGTTTCCCCCGCCAGCTTAACCGGCAGATCAAGGAGTTGTATCTTTCTTCGATAATTTTGGTCTTCGCCGAGTCGATGGTTATCATCTTCGAGCCGGTTTTTTTGTACACTATTTTTTTTAAGTCCCACGGATTTAAAGGCTCGTTGCAACTCTTGTTGTGTTTTTATCTGGTGATTTATCTGCTTTATTTCGCCGTCTTGCCTTTGGGGGCTCGTTTTGCCAAGCGTTTTGGCTACGAATCTTCCATTGCTTTGGGAGTTTTTTTTACGGCGTTGCTTTACGGCAGCTTGTTTATGATCAGTAAATTTTTCTGGCCCTTTACAGTTCTGACCATAATTTTTTATGTTTTGGCTAAAATGTTTTATTGGCCGGCCTATCACGCCAATTTTGCCCGCTTTTCGGCTTCGGGCCAACGCGGTCGACAAATTAGCAATTTGGCCATTTTGGAAACCATAGTTTGCATCGTCGGTCCGCTACTGGGCGGCTTGATTCTGAAATTTTTCGGCTTTGAGTTTTTGTTTATTATCGCCTGCGCCTTGATAATTATTTCCAACATTCCCCTACTTATCACCAGGGAACAATTCGAGCCGAAACCTTTCGAGTATTTTAAAGTCTATAAAGATTTATTTTCTCGGGAAAGAAGAAAAAAGTTTTTTTCCCTGTGGGGCTATGGCGAAGAATTCATCACCATGGTCGTTTGGCCAGTGTTTATTTTCACAGTGGTTAAAGATTTCTTAGGCTTGGGCGCTTTGACGGCTTTTTCTTTGTTTTTAACCACCATTGTCTTTTTATTCATCGGCAGAATCACCGATCGACAAGAAGGCCGGCTAGTTATGCGCTACGGCACAATTTTCTATTCTTTTAGCTGGCTGTTGCGCCTGATCTCTCGGGGTGTTTTGGGAGTTTTTTTAATTGACAGCTATTCCCGATTGGCCAAGCAATCAATCTCAGTGCCCACGGTGGCCTTGACTTATTCCAAGGCGACACGAAAAGATTCGTCGGTGATGGGGACAATAGTTTTTTTTGAGATGTCTCTGGTGGTTGGCAAAATCGTTACCATGTTGGCGGCCTTAGTCTTGTTGCAAATCTTTACTCCAGGCTGGAACTCGATGTTTATTCTGGCCGGACTGATGACTTTACTTTATTTACTTTTTTAATTTATGAAAAGATTGGATTTTTTGGATTATTGGCGCGGTTGGGCGATAGTGCTGATGGTTTTCAATCATACGGCTCGCTGGTGGCTTGAATCAGCGACGCTGGGAGCCCTTCAGGAACGGGTGGTTTATTTTACAGTGACTCTGGCAGCGCCATTTTTTTTGTTTTTAGTCGGTTTTTCTTTGGCCTTATCTTTTTTTAGAGCCAGAGAGGCAAAACGGCTGCCGTCGGCAAAAATTGTGGTCAAATATTTAAAAAGAGGTTTATTTATCATTATTTTGGGCTATGTTTTTAATTTTTTAATTTTGACCAGCCAAAATTCGATTCTGCGTGGCCAGGTTTTGCAAGCGATAGGCTCGACCATTATTCTGGCCATACCTTTTTTATTTTTGAGCCAGAAAAAATTTTTTCAGTTTGTTTTTTTGGCGCTGGCCTTGGCCATTGTCTTTTTTGGGCCGATAGCCTTTAGTCTCTCGGTCTCGGCGCCACTACTGGAAAAAATAAATTGGTTTTTTACAGCCTTCCCCCTGATTCCTTGGTTTGGTTTTGCGCTGCTGGGCCTGGTTTTGGGCCGTATTTTTTTGGAGCTTCGAGATAATCAAAAAAAACTGGCCTGGTTTTTTGGTGTTCTGGGTTTTTTGGGAGTAATTGGTTTGGCCATAGCGTTTGTCGGTAAAGAATTATTTTTGGATGGTTACTTTTTCGCTTTCGGCCATGATTTTGTCGTCAACGCCTGGTGGGCACCAAAGGGATTGACGGTCTTTTGGGTTTTGGGAATGATTTTTATATTCTTGGTCGGGTGTTATTTTTTGGATCAATTCGGGAAATGGCGAATAACTTGGCTGAAAAATTTAGGCCAGACGGCTTTAATGATTTATTTTGCGCATCATTTGATCGGTTTGGATTTATTAAGCTACGTTTTTAATTTTAAACTGGCAACACCCGTTGGTTATTTTTGCGCCAGTCTGGTTTTTTTGGTGATACTGGTATTCTCAAGCGGGTGTTGGCTTGAACTAATTAATTATCTTAAAAAAAAGTTTGACTATCGCCGAAGCTAAATCAATCAGCGCCAGAATCGGCTTGTCTCCCAGCAGAGCCAAAGGCCAAAATTTTTTGGTCGACCAAAATATTATCGACAGGATAATTAAGTCGGCCGATCTTGGCAAAGCCGAGACGGTTTTGGAGGTTGGGCCGGGTTTTGGCGTTTTGACCAGAGAGCTGGTCAAAGAGGCGGGCCAGGTGGTGGCGGTGGAACTGGACAAAAAACTTTTTGATTTTTTGCAGAAAGAATTGGGGCAAAATAAAAATTTAAAACTGCTTAACGCCGATATTTTGAAAAACGATCCAGGGGCAATGGGTTTGTCGGCGTTTGGCTATCGGGTGGTGGCCAACCTGCCTTACAATATCACTTCCTTTTTTTTGCGGCGATTTTTGGAAAGCCCGACCAAGCCCCGTGAAATGATGCTAATGGTGCAAAAAGAAGTGGCTCAAAGGCTTATGGCCAAACCAGGGAAAAACAATTTACTTTCTCTCTCGGTGCAATTCTATGGCGAGAGTCAAATTTTATTTGAAGTCAAAAAAGAATCTTTTTGGCCCGAGCCGCAAGTGGATTCGGCAGTGATTAAAATAAAATTAAAAAAAGATTTGCCAGAAATTGACGCCAAATATTTTTTCAGGGTTTTGAGGGTCGGTTTTTCGGCCAAAAGGAAGCAGTTACAGAACAATTTAGCGGCCGGTTTTTGTCTAAAAAACTCTAAAATTAGAGAAATTTTGGCTGCTATTGGGTTGGAAGAAAAAATCAGGGCGCAGGAGCTCGCTTTAGACAAGTGGCTCAATTTGGCTAACCAATTAAAAGATCAGATTTTGCTGAAATAAAAAAGTAAAAAAAGTAAAAAGAGGTATTGGGTGTTTTTTAGTTTTTTATGTTATAATATAAATAGTACCTTTCCTCTTTTTTGTGTTATACTATTAGTAATCGGATATATTTATTCACAACCAAATGGAAGGCGACCGACAGGAGGAGTCAATTTTGAGCGATAACTCGGATTTAGAGTTAAAATCCCCATACAAAAGGGGTAATTTTTCTGTTGTTGGCCGCTCAAAACCAGAAAAAATTATTTCGGTAGCGGTGGTGGTGATGATTTTGGTGGCACTTTTTTTTGCCTATTACCAGCTGGCTAGCAGTTTTAAGAAGCCTTTTGTTAATTTTAGTCAGTTGGCGGCTAGTAGTAATACTTCCTGTTCTGACGGCAGTTGCTCTGGAGAGAATTCGGCCTCGGAAGAAGAACTAAAAAATACTGACACAGACGGAGACGGCCTTTCTGATTATGATGAGCTAAACGTTTATAAGACCAGCCCCTACCTAGAGGATACCGATAGCGACGGCACCAGCGATAAACAGGAAGTGCAGTTGGGGTACGACCCAAACTGTCCCGGTAAGAACCCTTGTTTTGGCTTCAATTTTGATGCTGTCAGCCAAGCCGCTTCGACCACGGCGCCGTCTTTTCAGATCATGCCTAGCACCCCAGTTCAGCAAATAACTCCTGATTTTTTGCGTCAGCAGCTGAAAGCCAGCGGCGCTACCGAAGAACAATTAGCCCAGTTTAGCGATGCCGAGCTTTTGGCCATGTATGAGGAATATGTGGCCGAAACGGGGAGCCAGAATACCCAAGCGGGACAGGCCGGCAGTCAGACAAATTCTGGCGGCACTGGCACCAATAATTCTTTGCAGCCTAGCGGCAATATCGATTTAAGCCAGCTTAATGTGCAGTCGGTAGACGATCTTAAAAAATTAACAGGGGCGCAAATCAGACAACTAATGATTCAGCAGGGCGCGCCGGCCGAGACCTTGTCCCAAGTCAGCGACGACAAGCTTAAGGAAATGTTCTTGGCGCAGCTGGAGAGTAAATTAAGCGAGACAAATACTAATAAATAATTTTTTGAAGATAAATTTGCCATGAATCCAGGAGAAGGAACAAAAAAGATAACGAAAAATCTATTTAACAAGGTGATAGTGGTTGGTTTTTTGTTAAGTTTTTTTATTCCAGCTTTGGTTATAGCGCAGGAGGTTGTTCCAGGAATTAGCGGCGTTAATGTGGCGGATGTGCACGATGAAAATGCTTTTAGGGTGGCTACGGAAGGAGGGGGAGATGCTGTGATTACTTGCAATAATTTTGTCGCTGGCGGTTTGGCAACATCCGGAGATATAGCCGCTTTAATTAAATGTATAGAAAGCGGGACTAAGGCGCAAAACAAAACGGTTGACAAGAATACCCTCAAGCAACTCAAGGCCTTGGAACAAAAGCAGCAGCGTGAAGAATTGTTCAGTAAAATGAAGGATGAGCTGAAAAAGAGCATGGCCGGCGCTTTTAAGACCATGCTACGGCAATTTTCCAAACAATTGGCTTATGACACGGCCGTTTGGGTAGCTTCTGGCGGCAAGGGGCAACAGCCGCTGTTTATGACCGAGGGTATCGGCGCTTATTTGCGAAATCAGCTAGATAATGCCCTGGGTGTGTTTTTGGACGAACTGGGCCGCTATTATGGCGTGGATGTCTGTACGCCAAATTTCCAGATTAGAGCGCTCCTGCCCGGTTATTTGGGCAGACCACAGGTGAGTGTTCGCTGTTCTTTTACTAAAATGATCAGTAATTGGCAGAGTGCGGCCCAAAATGCCAGCTTTGCCGTGGAGTACAGAAGATTTTTGAGGCCAGGAGAAAATGATATTTCTTCGCTACTAATGATTAAAACCGGTTTGAGCAACAAACTAGACCAAGAATTAAGAGATAGCGTTTTAAATGTTTTATCGAAAGATGGCTGGAAGGATGTTAAAGATTTTGCCGGCTGGGTTTTGACTCCGGGCACCATGGTGCGCAAGGCCACCGAAAACGCCATTGATCCCCAAAATACTTCGATAGCGGACTACACCTATACCGATACACTCTGGGATTTTATCGAAACTTTTTTGAACACGCTGACGGGAAAACTCTTAGAAAATTTAATGACTGGCTTTTTCAGCTCCGGCGGCAATACCCAAAATTTCACTACCGGTAATTCAAGCTCCAGTTTATTTAATCCTTTGGCGCAACCGTTTAGCGAGGGCCAAGAAGGAGCACAGGAAAGATTTCTGAGTCTGGTGGAGGGAAGTTTGCAGGTGGGCGGTGTTTACGATATTTTGAACAAACTGACCCAATGCCTGGATTCCAGTAAAAGCAATTTAGGGCCGACAGACTGTGTTATTGATCAGGCCCTGGCTCAAGCCATAAGAGAAAAAAAATTAGTCAAAGATTTATCCGCGGATATTTTAAATCGTCAGTTCGCTCCCTCTATCTCGGCCAACATCAATCCGCAGACAGTTTTTACCTTAAGAAATATTGTTATCTTGAGAAAATATCGAATCGTGCCTGTTGGCTGGGAAGTCGCCGCCAAACTGGTCAATGAAAAAGCCAAACAAATTTATACTTTGCGTCAGTTGATGGAGTGTTATAACGGCTGTGATCGTTTTGGCAAAGAAGAGGATTTTTGCGGCAATCCGGCCGTGGAAGACACCAGTAGCTGGTGCCGAGGACTGGTTGATCCCAACTGGGTCTTAAAGGCGCCGGAACTATTCTGCCGGCGGGAAGGATACGGGATCGAAAGCGGCGCCATTGATTCCCAGAACAGTGTCAGTCGGGATAAATATTGCGCCGACGAACAGCAATGCATCAAAGAAGATGAAAAAGGCAATTGTTTGGCCTATGGTTATTGCACCAAAGAACGCCGGACTTGGGATTTTAATTCTTCCACCTGCGACCCGAAATTCAACACTTGCTTTAATTTTAAATCGCGAACGGGAGCTGCCAACGCTTATTTGGCCAACACCCTTGATTATAGGGATTGCGACGCTCAAGTGGCTGGTTGTCGTTGGCTGGCTACGGCTTTGAATCCGGTTAGTAATTATTGGTTGAATCTAACCTATAAAACGAACGAGCTGGGCAAACCCAAGGAAGTCTTAAAGACCTGCAATAATCCTCTGGGTTGCGAGGTGACGGGAGCCAGCGCAGCTGCCGCTGTGACTTATGGCCACAACATTAGCCCCGATGCCAAAACGATCCTTTCCCAGCCCTGCAATAAAAGCGCCGGCTGTTCTTACGAAACCAGTAAGTGCACCATTCCTAACGGTGGCGTCACTTGTTCGCCAATAAAAGCAGCTTGTGACGGCCAAAATAATATTTTGGCCGGTTATAATGGCAATTTTGCCAAATGCGCCTCTTGGAATGCGGAAAAGTGGGAAGAGGGCTGGGGCGGCTCGGAGAATAATCACCACGCTTGCGTTACTGGTGTTGGCGTGACCGGCAGTGGCATCAAAGACGACAAGGCCCTGGCCAGCTATACCCTGGGCCAGCAGGTAAGCTCGGCCTTAAGAGACATCTCGGTTGAGCCAAATAAAAAATACATTCTGACTTTTGAAGCCAAGAAAAGCGCTCTGGATGCTTATGGTGGAGTTACTAGGGGTTCGGTTGCTGTCAAAGTGGAGTTTACCGATACCAGCGGCAAGAAGACCGATCAAGGAGTTGTCTTGGCGGCCGATGATTTGAGCGATACTGGTTATCGGACTTTTACTATTGGCAATATCAATAACGGTAATAATGACAAGTTTACCATCAAAGTGACGACCAACGCCGGTTCTTATGGCAGTTTCTATTTTGATGAATTTATTTTGCGGGAGGTGACGGAGAACTGTTTTGAGACCAACCTGGTTTTGACTAATGGCGTTCAAACGGAAGACGACAGCAACAAGGAAATTTATTTTGACCGCGACATTCAGTCTTGCGACGCCAAAGACGAGGGCTGTAGCCAATTTATTCGCACCAAGGCCGGGTTGGGCAGCAACTTAATACCCAACAGCGGTTTTGAGATTGATGCTGGTGGCGATAATAAACCGGATGGCTGGGTAGAGAGAGGGCTGACCAATATTAGTCTGGACACCAACGATAAATATAAAGCCAAGATAGTTTATAGCGCCGAAGGATATGATAAATATCCACTGATACCGGTAGAGGCCGGCGAATATTATGCCATTTCCTTTGATGCCGCTCAAGCTATTAGTGGCAACAATGACGAAGCTGATTTGGAAATGATTTTTTTGAACAAGGAAGCGGACGCGATTATTGGGGCAACCGGTATAAAAATCGACAAGACAAATTGCGCCCAGACCGGAGACAACACCATTACTTTGAGAAATTTGCCTGCAAATATGAATATGCAGAGGCAGTCTTGCTACTTTTTGGTGCCGGCCGGGGCCAGAGTTATGGGTTATAAGCTGTTTTCGGCCACCGCCAGTGGAGTTAATTTTATTGACAACATAAAATTGGAAAAAATAAATTATTTCAGCTTGAACGCCTCGGTTTATACACCCTATACGCCTTCGGAACGACCAGTAAGCCAGTTGGCTTTTGTCAAAAAGGCTCCTGCTTATTACGGCTGTTATAAAACCGGCAGTCTTTGGCCGCAGAGCGAGACTGAATTGGAAAGAGTTTTGCTTGGCCGCAGTGCGGCCTGCGCTAATTTTGCCAGCGTTTGTATCAGAGATGAAGTTGGTTGCGAACGTTATAGTCCGCTAAATAAGGATCCGGCAGTGCCGGGCAAAATCAACGCGCTTAATATCTGCCCGGCGGAGTGTGTCGGCTACCAGCTGTATCGCAAAGAGAAAACTTATTTCGAAAGCGTAAGCTACGAAAAATTCATTGCCGACAAAAAACCGCAGTATTGCTCGGCCGCTTACGCCGGTTGTGATGAGTTTACCAATTTAGACGAAGTGGCCAAGGGCGGCGAGAGCAGGGAATACTATTCGCAACTGCGCGTTTGTCAGCAACCGGCCGCCGACGCCAGCGATGCCACTTATTACACCTGGGAGGGCAGCGACACCACCGGCTATCAGCTAAAAACTTATCAGTTGAAAAAAAGTCAGACGGACAGCTTTGATACTAATGCTCCCTGCACTGTTTTGGATTATCCGGCCAGTTTAAATGGCAAGAACCAGTGTAATGACCTGAAAGATGACGGAACCAACAGCGTTGGTTCGGTTTCATTGCCGGCCGGCTACAGTAGTCTAAAGGGTTATTTAACGGTTTTACAGGGTTATACCGATACCAGTAGCAGCGATCCGAATTTACCCACTATTGTTAACTCGGGAATTTTGGACGAGTTGCACGAGTTTGGCATCTGCGCCAAACAAGAGCTCAACGGCATCGTTTACAATCGAGGCACGATGGATGATGCCAGTGACGATATTTACATTTATGCCAATGCCGATTGCCGCGAGTTTTATGATGGCAGCGGCCAAGTCCATTATCGGCTGCTTTCCAAGGCAATCTTTTCTTCCAGCGAGTGCCATCCTTATCGTCGCAGCCAGGTTCAGACCGATACGGCCGAAGCCCAAGCCGATTGCCGAAATTCCCAAGGCTATTGGAATGCTAACGGAGAGTGTATTTATATGGCGATACCCGGCCAGGGAAAGACTTGCCCTGCCAGCGCCAAGGGTTGCCGTCAATATGTCGGCAATCAAGGCAACAACGTCCGTTTGAAGTTTTTTGATAATTTTGAGAGTAATCTGGGCGCCTGGCAAGGCGGCGGTGTTCTGGCCATGGAAGCCACTAATCCGGGAGGCAAATCATTAAAGAAGGCGGGCGGTGGCGAGATTAGCCGGCCGGTTGCCACAGTCAAAAATAAGGCTTATATCTTAAGTTTTTGGGCCAAGGCTTCGGCCGACGCCGTTGTGCTGGATGCAATTAAATTTAAAGGAGCGGAAAATAACTCCGACAATTATTTTGCCGAAAGCGACAGCGACGCCGACAATATCCCGCAAGCAGTTTTAAATACCACTTGGCAGAAATATGACTTAGGTCCGGTTTTTGTCACTTGGGACGAAAGAGCCGACGAAGCGCTAGAAATCAAAGCGCCGGCCGGAGTCGATGTCTTTTTTGACAACATAATTCTAAAAGAAGTTCAGCAAAACGTTTACCTGATCGCCAATACTTGGTTTACGCCTTTTGCTTGCGATAACATACTGGAAACACCCTTTGGGTCAGCCGGTGATTCCAATAATCCGACTCGTGACAGCCAAGGAGAGATGCTCGGCTGTCAGGCTTACAATGATCGATCCGATCAACCCTGGTATTTGAAATCATTTTCCAGATTATGCCGCGAAGACGCTGTGGGTTGCGAGGCCTTAATTAATACCTTTAACTCCGATTCTCCTTGGGGCAAGGAATTTAATAACGAAGACTTGGAAACGCATGATGACGTGACGGTCCAGAGCGATCAGGCGGTCTATTTGGTCAATGACAATCAATATGCTTGTCAGGCCGAGGATAAGGGTTGCACGGCTTTCGGCTTGCCCAGCGTCACCAAGTATGACGAAACAATAGGTTACAGCACTGTGTATTTGGAAAACGTTCCTGACCGTTATAGCTTTGATCTGTGCCGTTACCAAAATTTATGGTGCGAGGAATTCTCCAGTGCCGATGCCCGCGAACTGTCTTATTTTAAGGATCCCAGAGACAAGCTGTGCGAGTACACCGCGATTTCCGGCAAGAATTACAGCAACTGGTATGCCAAAGGGACTAATAATCCCTGTCTGACCACCGCCACGCAAACGATTGGTCTGGGTTCGGCCGATGAGAAGCGGCAGCCAATCGGCTGGTATGACAATAAAACAGAGACGGAGGTGGCGGATTATAAGGGTTGGGCCGGCCTGTGTCCGGCCGAGCAGAGCTCTTGCACCGAATATATCGATCCGCTGACCGAGGTTTATGAGGGTCTCTTTAATAAGGAGGAAAACAGTTTCAAAAACTGTGCCGGCGAAACTCCAGGAGCCGAGCAAAACAATTGCGGTTATTATGTGTTAGAACTGGAGGACGAAAATCTTTATACCATCTCGATCAAGAGAACCAGCTCCGGCAATGTCGCCACCCAGCTAGTTTGCGATAATGAAATTTGGTCGCCGGATAAGAGTTTGGATGTGTCTGGCTCTAGTAAATTAATTTTAAACAGAGACAACGTCGGCGGCGATAAGCAGGTTAGCGGTAGATTTTATCTGGAAAGTACCGGCGCCGGCCAGGCCAGAGTCAATTGTCGCATTTACGATCCTGGTTTTGACGGCGAAGAGATCGAAGTGGTTAAGGCCGGGGTTTATTATCAATTGGCCAAAGCGGTCAATCGCGCCGCCTGCAACGGTTTGGTGGATATAGATAGCGGTTGCGTTTTGTTCAATGAGAGAGGAGAGATGAATTACTCCAAGCAGGGCGTGGAGAGAGTCCGCGATTATCTTGACTTTGACGCCGATGAAACTTTCAATTTGCAAATCAAAGCTGCCAGTAAAAATCCACAGCCGCCATTTTCAGCGATTTTGCCAGGCCAAAAAAATTCTAATTCGATCATTAAAGTGTCGCCAGACAGGGAATGCAGCGGCTGGCTGTTTTGCACCACTTACGAAAAAGCCAATCCCGAAGATACGGATTTGGCCTTTGGCAGTCAGGATAAGTGTTTGGAAATAGGCCTCTGCAGTCGCTTTGATAGCAAGGGAAATTGTTTGAAATATTCGCTGGGCAAAAAAGAAGCCCTGTCTACCAGCACCCCCGATTTTCAAAACTTAACGGGATACTCCATCAGCGGTTATTACCCGACAGATCTGATGGAACAAATCGGCAATGCGGCCAACTTGCCCAATGGTAATTTTGAATCAACTTACTCGGGAACCAAAGAACCTCTTGGCTGGTATATCGGCGGCAGTCATTATGATTCGGACAACATCAAACAGCCAGGACAAGTCAGCGGCTGGGGCGATTATCGTTTTAGCATCGAACGGGATTCTGCCAATCGTAGGGAAGGCTCTGGTTATTTAAAATTAAACGGAGCCTATGAGGCCGAATCGGAACTGGTAGATGTTTTCCCCAATGTTGATTACACTATTTCGGC
The DNA here is from genome assembly GCA_041649575.1 of Patescibacteria group bacterium. GTDB lineage: Bacteria > Patescibacteriota > Patescibacteriia > 2-01-FULL-39-33 > 2-01-FULL-39-33 > JBAZMW01. Next base: position 51,568 of record JBAZMW010000001.1, read on the forward strand.
CTGGGTAAACACGCTTAACCTGCAGCCCACTTCGACGCAAGCGGAAATTCTGGTCAGGGAGCTAAACGCCAGTGGCAATACTATAAAAAATTCCAACTGCTCGGCCGTGGCCGGCTGTTATGAAGTCAAAATCAATGGCATCTCCTGGTCTTTGTATGGCGGACTGAAATTAAAAGCCGGCCAGCCCTGGCTTAGAGTCAACCAGCGGATAAAAACTATGCCGGAAACTTCAAGATTGCAAATTAAACTGTTAAATTTTCTTAGTAGCCAGGATTATGTAAATTGTCGCGACCAGAACGCAGCCACCTATTGCAAAACGGGGGGCTACACTTTCTTTGACGATTTACAGATAAACGCCGCCCTGAAAGTTAATGACAAAGAGAACATAAAAAGAGACTGTCGCGCTTATCCCGAGCAGGATTCATTGGCCTGTCGGTATTTCAAAGATAATCAGTTTTTTTATGGCTGGTCCGGCTACTGCCTGACTTATGATCCGCTAAACTCTCGTTCCTGTCTGCAGTGGTGGCCGGTCGACAATATAAAAGGGGAAGTGGAGGACGAGGTTTCCGGTTATGACAACAGAGTTCCTTTGTATTATTGTCTGTTAACCGAATTTGAAAGAGAATTGAAAGAAGTAAGTACCGATGTGATACAGGTTCAGGAAGCGGTCGGCGGCGCTATGCCGGTTGCCTCTCAGGCCCAAGGAGTGGCGGGAACAATTTTGGATTTTTTAGAATTCATTCTTAATATTGTGGGCGATGTCTTTCTGGGCGGAACTAATAGCGGAACAATCATAACCGACCTGATAGCCGGCGGCTTGCAGACTTTTGCCGGCATTGATGTCGGGTCGAGCGGCTCTTCGTCTTCAAAATCGAATATGCCTCAATGCGAAAGACTAAGCTTTGAGGATTTGAAATTCGATCCGACCACAAAAAGCTTGAATTCCTGGGTTGCCAGTATCACCGGGAATAATTCCAGAAACGTCGATGCCAAGTATCTGAAGCCGATAAGTTTGTATAATGTAGTCTATATCACCCTGGATACCGGCTATGGCGGCGGCGGCGGCGTGGAATGCGAAGATCAGGGCGGGCATAATTTACAAAAAGTAAAATACACGGAAAATTTTATTCTTAGAGGTCTGTATAAATTGGTTGTCGGCGGTACTAGCAGTATAACTACCGAAGATTATGGTTATGTTTCTCCTGGCGATGGTACGGCCGGCCTGGATTATAGCGACAAGACTTATTGCGCGGGTTTTGTGACCTTTTTTGACAAAGACGAGAACGGTCATCGCAAAGGAGAAATAAAAAACATGATAGCCTGCGCTCAGGATACAGGGGAGTACACCCATCAGGACACCTTTAACTTTAAGTTTAAGATAGGCTACATGACAGACAAGCAGGGCCCGGCTTGCCAAATATTGGCTCAAGTGGTGACTCCGATGGGCAATAACAAGGCTTGGAGCAGAAGGGTGGCCAAGGGCAGTATTTTCACTATGCCTGGTCTTGGCACTTCGTATAATTCCGATTATCCTCCTTATGGCGCGGTGGTGCCGCCGGAGCCGGCGCATTATCCCGAGGTTTGGGATACCGACTTAACTCAAAAAGATAAGCAAAAATTATATCATTCCGCGCCGGAACTGGAAAGCCAAAAGCCCTATCAGGCCAGGGCGGGAGAAGTGTTTAGTTGCGTCAATTATGTCAATGATTTGCCAGGTTATGATGGAACAATGGGAGCGTTAAGAAGTATTTTTGGAGTCGCTTCCAGCTGGGCTTATAAGGTGCCTTGTTTTGAGGGCTGCCTGAAAGGCATCAGAACCGACAATGCCTGGCAGGGACTAACTTCCATAACCCAGTCGGTGCTGTGTGTTTGGAGACATTGCACCAACGCCTGCAATTTCATCGGCCGTTGCAGTCAGTCGGGCAGTGTTTGTGTCAACTACAACGGCTTTGGCGATGATATTTTGGGTATTGATTCGCTCGACGAACAGTCCATGCCTTGCCCGATTTCCGGAGAAAAATGCGTTAGCATCTCTTTGTGGAAAATGTTGAACCAAAACGGAGTACCGACCTGGATCGACCAGGCAGCCATTAGAAACAGTTCCAGTTTCATAAAACGACTTTTCGCCAAAAGTTATGGAGTCTGGACCTGGGCCGGCGATGGGGTCGGCTACAAGAAGACCGACCAATATAATTGGGATGTTCCGGTCAGGCAGTGCGAATTTCACGGCGTGCCAAATGTTCGTCCTGATCCTCAAAATAGCAGTATCAACGAGATAATTACCGGCTGGTTTGATCTGAATTTTGAAAAAAACCCAGCCACCGTGGCGGATTGTGATTGGGGCAGCGCCTGCTTGGAGCCGGCCGGCTGTGATTGTCATGGACTGTGCACGGTGCCCAACGGACAACGAACCTGTGAGTATCCCAAAAATCCGGATTATTGCGGGGTGGCTCCGGTTATCAATAATATCAGAGTGAACAAGAAGGTGGAGGTGGATGTAAACGGAGTGAATTTGTCAAATACGCCGGTTAAAGTCAGCAACAACAGTAACGTGGAGCTGGAGTTCAACGCGACCTTGGATCCCGAACAGTTGCCGCTCTCGGCTTACCAGGTTGATTGGGGAGATTACAAGCTCTCTTATTCCGGCATCGAGCTAAGAGACCGCTCCAATATCAAAAATAAATTCAAACTCTATCATTATTATAGTTACGAGAAGTTGTCCAAACAAAACACCGGTCTTGATGAGATTTATTGCGACGGAGACGCTCTGCCGCAGGATCCAGCGGTAAGTCCGCCGGTTCTGACCGTTGCTTCCGGAGAATGCTGGCTAAAAATAAAAATTCAGGTGCGCGATAATTGGGGCTGGTGCAACGGCAGTGATAGCGCCAAAGGTTTTCATGTCAGCAGCGGCAAATGCGGTTCAGACGAGGCCTGGAGGAATTTTGGCCGCTGGGTGGTGGTAATAAAGAATTTCGAAGACCTCGATGTGGAAGAAGATAAAGAGCTAAATAATGACAGTGATCTGGATTTAGCTTTCACGCCCTATAATGGTATTTGTGAGCCGGGAGAGGATATTAATACCGAGCCGGCCTGCCCCCTGACTTCGGGCGCCAGTTTTTCTTTGAGGCACAATACTATGAAAAGAACTATCAGCACCAATCCGCAACTTGATGAATATTGGTATTTTTCCACCGGTCAGGGTGAGGATATAACTAAAATCAGGAATTTAAGAATCAGGGCGATCGGAGTTTTAAATTCCAAGCAATGGGAAATAGATGATCAGGTTGTGAAGAACGGCGCGAGATTTAATTTGGTTAAAGTCCCCTACGAGGTGCAGAAGAATTGCGAGGTCAAACGGCTCAGCGCCGTAGAGGAGCCGACACTAGGGGACGGCGATTGTGTTTACATCGAAAGCGAGAGACTAGCCGCCGGCGCCTCCGAAAGCGGCCAGATTTGGGACACCGCTCTTTATAGCCCGCAGTTGTTCACTTACCCGTCAATATTAGAATATGACTACCAGTTTAAAAGAGAAGGCCAGATAGAAAATCCGCCAACTGTTTTTAAGCTTCATGGAGAGAGGACTTTCTATCGTGGCACGGTGATTACTTTAGAGGAGAGAGACGACGACGGCACCATTAAGAGCGGCGCCAAATATATAGATGTTGACACCGAAGCCTGTGATTCCGTATTCTGTGATTTAAAGCAAGGTTCGGCTAATGGTTTTCATGTTTGTGACAATCAGGGAGATTGTTCTGTCAACGCTTGCGATGGTCGGTGGGACGATAAGGATTTGATTTACAAAACCGTCTGCGAGCTCTTTGGCACGGATAGCCACTGCCGGCCAGAGTGTTCTTGCGAACAGGGTTTTCAGGCCAAAACATCCGCCGATGGCACTTGCGTAGATTGTTCCAGTGGCCAAAGTTGCGGCTGTCCCAGTTTCCAGTGCTGGAATTCTTCAAGCAAAACGTGCGAACCATGTGGCCTGAAGCTGATGGGCAGATTCGCTCTGGAAGAAGCCGTTAACACGGCCGTTGTCGGGGCGACCGCGCCCAATACCGACGGCCGGCGAAATTTGACAGTCAAAGACAAAGACTCCAATTTTATCCAAGAAGGCGATCCAGACGCTCTACTTTGCTTCCAGCTGGTGAAGATAAAAAACAGCTCCGGAGCAGAGCAAAGCAGTTTTACCAGAGATTTGCAAAATGGCGATATTGTCACTCTGTTTACTCCTTGGGGCTGCGTGCAAGAGGCCGGTAATGATTACGTGGTGGGCGCTGGGAGCGGTTGTCGCGAATTCAAAGTTGAAGGCAGCCCGGTTTTTTCCAAGGGCTCGACTATGACTCTAAAAGATGGCAGCAGTTATTGGGATGCCGATATAGCCGGAAGTGGCAAGATAAGTAAAGGCAGCTTAAATACCTTCAAAGTCGGTGATTGCAGCGACGGCAGCTTTGCCTTGGCCAGTTCTGAGTGGCGTTTGGCCAGCGGCCGCGTGGCGGGAGCGAGCGAGAGCGGAGCCGGATCGAGGCTGGGCCGGCTGGAAGGAGCTTTGGCTGATTTGTGGAACAATTTTTCAAAATTAGTGGCCAGAGTATTTTAGGTTTTATTTTTTTAAATAAGCGAGGTTTTTAAAAAAATGACAGTCAGAAGAAAAAAATTGATTTTAATTATAACAGTCGTCTTGTTTTTGGCTGGAATTTTTTTGTTGAGCAGTAATATTTCTTTTGCCCAGGAAACCAACTCCGACTCCAATATTAATGGCAATATCAGTTCGGATTCCGATGTCGAAGCCGACACCAACATTAATGCGGATTACAACCCCAAGCCAGCCGAGAATGCCGGCGCACCAGCCAATGACGGCAAGATTGCCGGGTTCATTAATTGGATTTTGTATTACGTGGCTTCGTTTTTTGGCTGGCTGGTGGGGCTGATAGTCAATGTTTTGGTTAATAAGGTGGTGGTTTTTAATGATTTTTTGAATGTCCGGCTGGTCAAGGAGGGCTGGCGCATTGTGCGCGACATCTGTAATAATTTTTTTATCGTCATCTTGCTGGTGATCGCCGTGGGCACTATTTTGCGGGTACCCAACTATCAATACAAACAATTGTTGCCAAAACTTTTGATAATGGCGGTGCTGATTAATTTTTCCAAGATGATTACCGGCGTCCTCATAGATTTTTTTCAGATTATTATGGTGTTTTTCGGCGGAGCCCTGGTAAAAGAAAATGCCGCCGGAGTGATTTTGGCCAGTGTGGGGTTGTATAAGCTATATTTATTGGGACAAAACCCAGGGGGACAAATTCTTGGGAACGAGAATTTGCAGGATTGGGATATTACTATCGCTCTGTTTTTTGCCATTGTAATCTCCATTGTCGCCTGCGTGGCGATAGGAGTGACTATGATCATTCTGGTCTATCGTATTGTAATGTTGTGGATTCTGGTGATTTTGTCGCCGGCCGCTTATTTTCTTTCTTCCTTTCCCAAAGGCCAGCAGTATGCCGGCATGTGGTGGAGCCAATTCGCCAGCAACCTGGTAGTCGGGCCGGTGCTGCTGTTTTTTCTGTATTTGTCCTTTTTCAGCGGTTACCGCGATGTCGGCGGCGTAGAAAACACTCGGGGAGGGACGGTTACTATCCCTAGTTCTGCTACTACCCCAGAAGAGCTTAAAAAAAGCGCTAAAGAAGCTAGGACTGATACTGGCCAAAAAGGTTATATAACCGGTTCTACAAATTCACTCATGGCCACGGATCAAGGATTTTTTGATTATTTAATTATTATTGCCCTGATGATTGCCGGTCTGGCCGTAGCGCAAAAAGCCGGCGCCGCCGGCGGACAATGGGCGGGCAAGGGCGTGGCCAGTTTGCAAAAATGGGGGAAGAGAGCAGCCAAGCTGCCTTTAGGTGCAGCCAAGTATACAGCCAAGGAGACTGGCCGAAAAGTCGCTGGAATTCTAAGTTATGAGACAAAAAGTGGCAAACGACTCCCTTTTATTGGTCAATGGGCTGGTGATATAAAAACTAAGATGGAAGATGATATTGTAAAACGGCGTACTGCTATAATGAAAAAAATAGGCATGGGGGACAAGACAAAAGAATGGATAGCCGGCAAGAAGGAGGATTTCAAAAAGGCAAGATACCAAGTTTCTGGTAGGCTTGTTCAAGCGCCAGTTGGGGCCGCTGTGCATGGCGCCGGTGGAGCTGCTTTGGGAGCTACTATTGGAGGAGTTGCCGGAGGAGTTATTGGTATAATGACAGCCAATCCTCTATTAGCCTTGGGTGGGGCCAAGGCTGGTGCTTGGATAGGCGGTGCTATGGGAGGATTTGGCGGTATATTAGGAGGCTTAGGAAAAAAACCTTTACAATTTACGGTTAAGGCTGCTGAATTAGACACGAAGACGGTAAAAAATGCAAAGAGAAAGGCCGATGCCTTGAATGATACCACCGTGCCAGTTGGTGGCACGGATGAAAGTGGTCTAATTGAGGCCAGAAGTTCATGGAAAAATACCGGGGCGTATATTGGAGCTGGCGGTATTTTATCTAAGGAAAATAAAAAGATGCTTGATAATATAAATGACGACGGTCTAGCGCATTTATCGCAAGCCATAGATGCTGAAATAGACCCAACTAAGAAAAGTGATTTAAAGGAAGCTTTTACCAAAATGTTGGCTGCTTATAAAAAAGGCGGCGGATCTAATCTTAGTACCATACAGTCATTTCTCGGTGGCGGAAGGAATGTTTTGGGTATAAGCGAAACAGCTCATATGGATCCTTTAATAGCAGCTAATAAGGTAGACGTTGCTTCCCGTCGTACCGGTACCGAGAAGTTCAGAGAACAACGCGGTGACTTAAAGGTAGCTCGGTTTAGTCATCTTAAAGATAACACAGAGGCTGGTGTTGATTTCAGGGATTTGTTTGAAGGCAATTCAGAGCTTCTAAGTCAAATCAAGGCGCAACAACCGGATTTTGACATCAGTCAAAGCGGTATTCATATCGAAGGCAAGGAAATGACGCAAAAAGTCTCACAAGCCATGGCTGTCTTGATAGACAAAGAATTGGCCAGTCTTTCTCATAACAGCGCTATTGCTTCGACCGGTCAGAAGGAGCAAATAGGCAGAAGAATGGGAACGCTAAGAACGGCCAGAGAGCAACTAACGTCTGGCAGATTGCAGCAGTTGCAATTATGGAATAGCGGCCTGGAGAATGAGACCGGCGAAGCGGCAACTACCATTTTCCATGAAAGGATTCATAAAGCAGGTGTTAAGAGCGAAGTTAAGGCCGAGGAAGGGGCGCGGTTTATTAGGGAAAGGCATTTAGCGGGTTTGCACGAAGAGATCGCCAGGGAAATGGTAGCCATGGAAGGCGAAAGGGGTGGAGATGATTACACTATGGACGAGGTGATGGCCAGAGTCAAAGAAAAGCATGGCACCAAGGATAAAGTGAAAAGATTAATTGCCAGAGAACAAGAAGCGGGAGTCGCTCCGGGCAAGACTGGCGCTAAAGAGCCCAAGCCAACCAAAACTATTACCGAAGCCCCCGAGCTGGAAAGAGCAATACAAGAGCTGACCGAGGCTTTAACCAAAACTAGCAGAAGCGAGGCAGGCGGTGTCGGGCCGGGCGGCGCTTTGCAGCCTGATTTGCAAAGAGAAGCGGCTGCCAACGCCAATTTTTTCAGGTTGCTGCAAAGCTTGAGAGAAATCGAAAAAGGCGTAGCTGGCTTGGGGGACAAAGAAGCAAAAGATGCTGTCGGCGTGGTGGTCGGGCTGGGGTCAGATCCAGTGCCTTTGGACGCCCAAGTGACGGCCGAGACTGTTAAAAATTCTTTAAGTTAAATTATGGCTAATAATTACATTGCCGAATGTTTGACAAAATTTAGAGCCCTGCCTCGAGAAATCCAGGAGGCGGTGGGCGGTTTTGAGGCCTTGAAAACCATTCAGGGCCTGGAAGAGACCCATAGAATCAAGCTGGGGCTGATGGTCATTTTAGTGGCGATTGGCGAATTAAAAATGGAGGAAATAGAGGATTATCTGATGGAAAAGTATAATTTTGGAAAATGGGAAGCGCAGGAGATCAATGAGATTTTACAGCAAAGCATTTTTGAACCGGCTCTTGAAGTTGCTTTGGCAACAATGCCTTTAGCCGGCCAGTCTGGACGAGATTTAAGTTTGCCCGAGCAGAAGAAAATTTTGACTGATTTATTCAGAGAAAGACTAAAAGAGGTCTTAACCGGCGATGGTGAGCTGGTTCAAGAAGTAAACGATATGATTTTTGATATTTTGGGTCGGGAAATGGGCGACGAGAATAAAATGTTTGAAAAAGATTTGGAAAAAATTCTCTATCTCAACCAAGAAAAATTGACCAGTCAGAGCATTAATATCGACGGCCGGCCTCTCGAGCCCACGGTGGCTAATTGGCTTAGGGATTTTATTAATAGAAACGGCACTGCATTTTTTTCCAACCTGGTTTTGTCGCAATATCTGGCCAACTCGGAAAACGGCAACCGTTTGAATCAAGGAGAAAAGATGCTTCTGGGCAAATTGTTGGTTTTGTATCGCAATTTAAAATTTTTTCCAGACAACCTGACTAATTTGCCCCGAAACCAATGGGAGATCATTCCCATTAGCCGCCATAAGTCCGAGCCAATAGCTTCGGCTGGCGCTGCCGCTGGCGGCAGCAGAGCTGTGCCCCAAGAAGAGCCCTCTCCGGCTTGGCAGGGGCTGTCGGCGATAGAAAAGAAAGCTTTAATGGAAGAGGAAAGTTCCAGAAAATAGCCAAAAGAATCGGAGAAATAAAAATTTTATGGATTCTAGTTTACAAAAATTCAATCAGTTGCCGGTTTTCGTCAAAGAAAAATTGTCAGCGCTAGCCGTTTTGAAGGCGGTGGAAGAATTGGAAAAAAAATACCGGATAAAACTGGCTTTATCGCTTATAAAAATGGCGGTGGGCGATTTGACCATAGCCGATTTTAGCAGTTATTTGACTAATGTTTCAAAACTAGAGGCCGGTTCGGTCAGAGAAATTAGCCAAAAATTCAAAGAATTTTTGGCTGAAGCGGGGTTAAGAGTCAGCGAAGTTGAAAGGGAAGCCGCTCTTGGCCGGCCAGCCAGGGAAGCAGTGTTTGCTTTTTCCACTGAGGACGAACATGAGGTTGATAATTTCAGACAATTGGCCGATAGCGGAGAAAAAATTCACGATCATGATTATTTGGCCGGCGTAGTTATATCGCGGTTTGGCTTTTTGGAAACCGATGAAGTCATAAAAAAAAGATTGCATAATATCGTGACAGCCCGGTTAAGAGATATAAGAGACGATTTGGAAACCCTGGAGAGTCTGCAAAAAAGTCGTAAAATCGGAGGTTTGGGTTTTACCGAGGAACAGAGCCGTCGCCTGCTGGGCTTGATAAAAAATGGCATAAGTGGCCAATGGCCGAAAAATTCGCCAAACGTCAAAGAGCCGGAGACTTCGGGGCGTGAACCCAGTGCTTCAGTGGCGGCTTCGTCAAAAGCGGAATTAGAAAAAAAAGTTTTGACTTTGCAAGAAAAGAAAAAGCAGGAAGAGACTTCGGTCGGTGCCGGAGACTATCCGAAGGTCAGAGATTCTTTGGCCGCCAAAGCGCTGGATTTATTGACGGATAAACGGCCAATCTCTCAAAGAGGGGGCAGGCCGCGAATTGAAGAAGAAGACGGATTGCCGGTGGTAGTTTTGCCGGAGGAAGAGGAATTAATGATTAAGCCGCTAGTGATTGATTTACAAAAAAAACCTCGAGGCAAGGTAGAAATTAAAGAGCCGCAGTTACCGCCAAAAGCGTCGGAAAATATCAAAGCTTTCAGACCGCTGGGGCCTCAACCCAGCCCCTTTGCCAGTCCGCGGCCGGTGGTTAAAAAGGTTTTTAAAACCAGTCTTAGCAGTCGGCCGAATTTGGACGATGTAAAATTTGCTCCCAAGTTGATGGGGCCGGTAGAAGAGCTGGAGAGCATGACTCTCATTGATTTTCGTCGTTTAGGCCAGGAGCCGAAAGAAATCGCTCGCAAAATCAAAGAAAAAATCGATTTGCTAGAAAACGAATCTTATAGCAAAAAACTTGAAGGAGTCGAGGCCTGGCAGAAAAACGAGGTCAACAGGTTTTATCGTCTTTTGGGTCAGGCCAGTCTGGCGGCGGGGCAGGGCATTGAAGAGATAATCAGCGAGCGGCTGGCCAGCGGCAAGCCGACTCTGACTGTCGAGGAATTCGAATCGGTGATGGAGCTTAACAAAGATTTGCGTTTCTAATAATTAATTTTTTTGTTAAGATAAGTATAAGCCATGGAACAAATAGTAGTACCACAATTTTTAGACGTCGAAGACAAGATTATCGGTCCGATAACCGTGCGTCAGTTTATCGAAATGATGATTGGCGGTTTGCTTTGCTTCATCTTTTATAAACTGTTTGATTTTTCACTTTTTGCTGTGGCTTCGCTCTTGGTGATTCTGGTCACTCTGGTCATCGCTTTTGTCAAAATAAACGGCCAACCCTTTCATTATTTTTTGTTGAATTTTTTTGGCACCGTCAAAAATCCCAAATTGAAAGTTTGGCGCAAAGACGTGACGCTGGCCGATATCAGGGCGCTAGAGGCCAAACAGCCGGTGACCAAGCCGCCAACGGTGGCGGGAACAAGGCAGATACTCACCACTTCCAAAATATCGGAGCTGTCTTTGATTGTTGATACCGGCGGTGTCTATCGCGGCGAGGAAAAGCTAGCTATTAAATAATTTATTTAGTTTTATGGCTTCAAGAGTAGCTAATAAAAAAACCCCAGCCACCCAAAGGCATCTACATATTGTAGAAGTCAGAGACGATTGCGTGGTAATGAAAGACGGCAGCTTAAGAGCCGTACTGCTGGTGTCGAGTATAAATTTTGCCCTGAAGTCAGAGGACGAGCAAAATGCCATCGTGGCCGGTTATATGTCGTTTTTGAACTCTTTGGATTTTCCAATTCAGATGGTGGTGCAGTCCCGGCAACTTGATTTGGATGAATATCTGGCGGAAATAAAAAATGCCGAAGACAACCAGACCAATGAGCTGCTAAAGTTGCAAACAGCGGAATATCGCCAATATATCACGGAACTGGTTTCGCTGGGCGATATTATGACCAAAAGATTTTTTGTGATCATACCTTATGACCCTCTGTCCAACAAAAAACGGACTTTTTGGCAGAGAACGACCGACGTTTTGTCGCCAACCAGCATTATTAATTTGAAAGAGAAGCAATTTATCAAACGAAGAGAGGATTTGTTGTTGAGGATCGACAAGGTGATTTCCGGATTGTCCAGTATGGGACTAAGAGCGTCGCTATTAAATACCCAGTCACTAATAGAGTTGTACTACAGCACCTACAATCCGACGATTTCCAGAAGCGAGAAAATGGTTGATACTAATAAATTAAGAATCGAAGAAAATTTTTTATAAAATATGTTTGACCCGAAAGACTTAGACAAAAAAAACGATTTAATTACTCCAACTGTCGAACCGGAGATAAAATTAAGTGCGGAGCAGTTAAACCGGCAAGAAGCGCAGGAGCTGGGAAAAACCAAAGAAAGCCTGGAAGAAGAGATTGTCTATCGCCGCGGGGCGATGACCATTCGTGACTTGGTGGCGCCGGCGGCTTTGGAGGTGGAAAGCTCTTTTGTCAGATTGGGCGAATACTATGTCACGACGATTTTTGTCGTGCAGCTGCCGCGCTATATTAATGTTGGCTGGTTTGCGCCGGTGATAAACCTGGATATTACCGCCGATATGGCGCTGTATTTTTACCCGGTTAAATCAGCGGTTATTTTGAAGCAATTAAAAAAGAAAGTCGGTAATGTCGAGGCGGGACTGATCGCCGACGCGGAAAAAGGCGCTCCGCGCGATCCTTTAAGGGAGACGGCTTTAAGGGATATGGAAAGACTGCGCGACGAACTGACCCAAGGCACGGAACATTTCTTTCAGACCGGCACTTATATAACAATTTACGCCAAGAGTTTGGAAGAGCTCGACAAAATCACGGAACGGGTGGAAAACATTTTTGGCTCAACCCTGGTTTTTTCCAAACGGGTTTTTTATCAAGCCGAACAGGGGTTCAACTCAACCATGCCTTTTGCTTTCGATGAATTGCAGGTTTTGGTAAATATCAACACTTCGCCGGCCGCCAGCTCTTTTCCTTTTGTTTCTTCGGATTTGACTTCCGATCGCGGCGTGCTTTTTGGCATTAATCGCCACAACAATAGCTTGATTTTATTCGATCGGTTTTCTTTGCAGAATGCCAACATGGTGGTGTTTGCCACCTCTGGCGCTGGCAAATCCTACGCCATCAAGCTGGAGGTTTTGCGCAGTTTGATGTTTGGCACCGACATTATTATTATCGACCCGGAAAGAGAATACAGTCACTTATGCGATGCGGTGGGCGGGACTTATATTGACATTTCTTTGAACTCGGAAAGCAAGATTAATCCTTTCGATTTGCCTCGGGCGATTGGCGAGGACGCGAGGCCAGCCGATATTATCAGGAGCGCAGTGATTACGGTAAAAGGATTAATTAGATTAATGATCGGCGACATTGACACCGAGGAAGACTCCATCATTGACCGAGCGCTGCTGGAAACTTATGCCAAGAAAGACATCACTCCCGATGTTGATTTGACACAAATTGAGCCGCCGATTTTGTCGGACTTACAGGAAGTTTTGGAAGGCATGGAGGGAGCGGAAAAAATCTCGATCCGGTTAAAGAAATATACGGAAGGCACTTTCGCCGGCTTGTTGAACAATCCAACCAACGTGGAAACCAATAATCAACTGGTGGTTTTCAGCGTCCGTGATTTGGAAGACGAATTAAAGCCCATGGCTATCTATACGATTATCAATTATATTTGGAATATCGTCAGAAGCCAGATGAAGAAAAGGATTATGATTGTCGACGAGGCCTGGTGGCTGATGCAGCGCGAGGATAGCGCCAAGTTTATTTTTGCTCTGGTAAAACGGTGCCGTAAATATTACCTGGGCGTGACCACCATTACCCAAGATGTTAACGATTTTTTGACTTCTCCTTACGGTCAGGCAATTGTCAATAATTGTTCGCTGCAGCTGTTAATGAAGCAGACGCCGGCAGCCATTAATTTGGTGCAAAAAACCTTCATGTTGACCGAAGGAGAAAAATATTTGCTTTTGGAGTGTGGCGTGGGCGAGGGTATATTTTTTGCCGGCGCCAAGCACGCTGCCATAAAAACGGTCGCTTCCTATTCCGAAGATCAATTAATAACCTCTGATCCGCGCCAGCTGCTAGAAATCGAACAAGCCAAAAAGGAATTTGAGGAATCACTTGCTGCCGGGCAAGTCTAGCTTTTAACTTTTTAAATTAATAATTTTATGGACAACAAAAGAAGAATAGTCATAGTCGTTTTGGCAATAGTAGTGTTGATAATTCTAGTGATAATCTGTTGGTGGATTTTGAAAAATAATTTTGGTCGCCAGGGCACAGTCAACTTGAATACCAATGTTAACAGGCCGTTGACCGAGAGAATCCAACAATTGCCGCCGCCGACCGCCGAAGAAATAGCCGAGGAAAAAAAATACCCCCTAGGCATGAAGCAACTGGCCTATTCTTTTGCCGAAAGATTTGGTAGCTATTCCAACTTGACAGTCAACAAAAATCTAAACGACTTGAGAGGTCTGATGACCGTTAAGATGCAAGCAGAAACCGATAAAGTGATTGACCAGACCTTTACGGCGCCAGCCAGTTATGATGGTTATGATACCAGGGCCTTAGAGAGCGAACTTTTGTATCTAAAAGACAATGAAGCCAGTATTTTAATTAAAACGCAAAGATCTCACTATTTAGAAAAGGAAAGTCAGCCAGAAGTTTATTATCAAAATTTACAGCTTAAAATGGTAAAAGTGGGCGAAGAATGGAAGATTGACGAGGCCAAGTGGCAGTAGGGAGCTCTTTTAAATTTAAGAAGAAATTTAATGTTTGAAGATATTGGGCAGATAAAGGGTTGGCTGGAGGATTTGTTGTTTCCCAAGAGTTGTGTTAATTGCCGACAGGAGAAGAGCTGGCTTTGCGGTGAATGTACAAAATTATTAAAGGCCGTTGCGATGAATTTGGGCTCTCATGTTTTTGACAGCGGTAATCATTTAGAAAAATTATGGGCTTTGACCGATTATAACGATCTGCTGGCGCAAAAAGTGATTCAGGCCATTAAATATAATTTTATTAAAGAGTTGGTTTGTAGCTTCGACAGTCTGATTGTGGAAATGGAAAAGATAATACCCGCCTGGTCTAGGGAATTCGTTTTATTGCCGGTTCCTCTGCACCAGAAACGTCTCTCCTATCGAGGATTTAATCAAGCGGAATTAATCAGCGAGAGAATAAGCCGGCTACTAGGCAACCCTTTAGGCGACAAAATTTTAAAGAGAAAAATTTATACCAGGCCACAGGTTGGTCTAAGCCAAGCGAAGCGCCGGGAAAATATCAAAGGAAGTTTTTTATTGGATAATAAAGTCGAGTGGCGCTTCCCTAGAAATAATGTGGTTTTGATTGACGATGTCTACACGACCGGAGCGACAATGGGGGAGTGTGCCGAAGTTTTACAAAAGGCAGGATTTACAAACATCAAAGGACTGGTAATAGCTCATGGTTGAAGAGTTTGATATTTTTTGGGTAAATCAAAAAATTATTGTAAAGTTTATGAAATAAGACGTGGCAGTTGATTGGGTTTACAAATTTTCGTTTTTGTGTTAAAGTTTGGGGTAAAAGATAAGAAAAAGTAAAAAAAAGAGATGGCTGATTTTAAAATCGTCTGTTAGGACGAGTCTGGAGAGATGGCTGAGTGGCTGAAAGCGGCGGTTTGCTAAACCGTTATACGTCCTTTTCGGGCGTATCGAGGGTTCGAATCCCTCTCTCTCCGTATCAGGAATTTAGCCATAATTATGGCTAAATTCCTGATAAAGAAAGTGAAGGGATGAGAAGGGCAGTAATGAGCCAAGTCCCGACTTTAGTCGGGGCGCAGGCGAGATGCCGACAATTCCGAGCTGGTGCAGGAATTGTCGCTGCCCAGGCCGCGAATCCCTCTCTCTCCGCCTTCGCCCGGCCAAAGCGGGCTTCGGCGGACAAGTCCGCAAAAAGCACCTAATTTAAATCATAGGGAGAGGTGGCAGAGTGGTCTAATGCACCGGTCTTGAAAACCGGAGTCCCTTTACGGGGACCGTGGGTTCGAATCCCACCTTCTCCGTTTGGCAATAAATTTATAAAATTAGAAAATATGCCAGAAACATCAGAAAAACAATTAAGCGAGGTGGTTTTTTCCTGGCGGCATCCGGAATATATTAGGTATCGGAAAAATATTTGGTGGTATGTGATCTCTCTGATCGTTCTAATATTATTATCCATTTGGGCCATCGCCCAAGGCAATTGGTTTGGCGATCAGAACTATTTATTTGTAGTTTTTTTGGTTCTTTTTTATCTGGTGGTTTTAATTTACGAATTCCGTCAGCCGGAAGAAGTCGATTTTATTATCACTCCGGATGGCGTCAAATCTGGCCGGCGTTTTTATTATTATAAAGACATTGACAATTTTTTTGTTATTTATCAGGAACAGGGCATAAAAAATTTATATTTAGATTTTGTCAATCCGCTCCGCGGCAGATTAGTAGTGCCGCTAGACGGCCAAGACGCAGTGGCAATCAGAGAATTTTTACTGGGTTTTTTAAAAGAGGATTTAGACAGAGAAGTCGAGCCCTTGTCGGAAAGATTTCGTCGCTGGTTGAAGTTGTAATAATTTAGAAGTTAAAGTATGTGCCCGTAGCTTAGCTGGATAAAGCGTCGGCTTGCGGAGCCGGAGATCAGAGGTTCAAATCCTCTCGGGCACGAAAGAGCATTAAGAATGACTGGTTTAGAAACAAAAGTTAACCAACTCTCGGGCATTGGCAAGACCATTAGCCTAAGATTGAAAAGATTAGGAATTGAGACCATTGGCGATCTCATTTTTTATTATCCCTTTCGTTATGATGACTTCAGCCAGCTGACAACCATTGACCAGCTAAAAAGCGGTTCGGTGACAACGGTTAAGGTAAGAATGGAGTTGCTTGCCAATCGTCGGACATTTAGAAAAAAGAAAATAATTACCGAAGGCGTAGCCAGCGACAGCACCGGTTCGATAAAAGTTATTTGGTTCAATCAACCCTGGATAGCCAAAAATATCAAAGTGGGCGAAGAGATTTATCTCTCCGGCAAAGTGGCCGGCAACCTGTTTGATATTTATCTCAATTCGCCACTTTATGAAAGAGCTGCTGCGGCCAACCTTAATACCGCCAGATTGGTGCCAATTTATTCGATCACCGAAGGAGTTTCGCAAAAGCAGTTGAGGGCTTTGGTAAAAATAGCTTTGAATTTTGTGGGGAATGTTTCAGATTTTTTGCCCGAAAAAATAGTCAAACAAGAAAGGCTATTAAGCCTGCCGCTGGCTTTGAAACAAATTCATTTCCCGGAAAACCACAAAAAACTAGCGGCGGCCAGAACCAGACTAGCCTTTGAGGAGTTATTCTTATTGCAGCTTTGGTCGCAACTGATAAAGAAAGAGCTGGATCAGAAGACTTCCTGGCCGGTGGTTTTTCAGCGGGAAAAAATAAAGGAATTTATTGACGGTCTGGATTTTAAACTGACGACAGACCAAAAAAAAGCTGCTTGGGAAATCATCCAGGACTTGGAGAAGAAGCGGCCGATGAATCGTCTGTTAGAAGGCGATGTCGGTTCGGGCAAGACGCTGGTAGCGGCTCTGGCCATCTTTAACACTGCTTTAAACGGCTATCAGAGCGTCTTATTGGCGCCGACAGAGATTCTGGCCCGGCAGCATTTTCAGACTTTTGATAAATTATTTAAAAATAAAGATTTGAAAATCGGTTTATTAACCAGGAGTAATAAACTAATAAACCAAGAAGAAGTCGGTAAAAAGGAATTTTTGGCTCGTTGCCGGGCAGGAAAAATACAGATTATTATTGGGACGCACGCGGTTATCCAAAAAGAAGTGGCTTTTGCGAAGCTGGCTTTGGCAGTGATTGACGAGCAGCACCGCTTTGGTGTTGATCAGCGTCAGATTTTGAAAAAGCAGTCGGAGAAAACTCCGCATTTTTTGTCGCTGTCGGCCACCCCTATTCCGCGTTCCTTGGCTTTGATAATTTATGGCAGTCTGGATTTATCAATCATTAAACAGCTGCCGCCAGGCCGCCGGCCGGTAATTACCAAGGTAGTGGCTCCAGAAAACAGACAGTTGGCCTATGAATTTATCAGCAAAAAAATAACAGAGGGCCGGCAGGTGATGGTGATTTGTCCGTTGATTGATCCTTCAGATAAACTAGGAGTGCGTTCGGTGACGGAAGAATTTAAAAAGCTGGACCAGGAGGTTTTTCCTCATTTACCAGTAGGGTTGTTGCACGGCAGACTGAAAGCCAGCAATAAAGAAAAGGTGATGGCCGAATTCGTGGCCGATAAAATAAAAATTCTAGTAGCCACCTCGGTAGTGGAGGTGGGAGTGGACGTGCCCAATGCCACAGTGATAATGATTGAGGGGGCAGAACGTTTTGGTCTGGCCCAGTTACATCAGTTTCGGGGACGAGTGGGGCGTGGCCGAGAACAGTCCTATTGTTTTCTTTTCAGTGCTAGCCCGGACCAAGAAACGGCCAAAAGGTTGTCGGCAGTGACGGCAACCAGTGACGGTTTTATACTGGCACAAAAAGATTTGCAACTAAGAGGCGCCGGTCAGATCTATGGCTATCGGCAGTCTGGTTTTGACGAGCTTAAAATCGCCAATCTTGATGATTTGCCTTTAATAAAAAAAGCCCGTTTCTGGGCAGAAAAGATAATCAACGATGACTGTTTAGATAAATACCCTTTGCTGCTTGAAAAAATCGAAGCCTTGGGGCTCACCAGTCATTTAGAATAAAAAAATAATCAATTATTGACAAAAAATAAACAGGGGAGTTATAATAAAATCACTCGTTCTTTCGATGATTGCCTGGCGAAAGGAGGTCAACCGGCTTTAAAGGCGATTTGTGAAAGAATAACGGTAGGGTTCATACAACAGGAGGAGAATGGTGGCATGGAGACACGGGTGGTAAAAGCGGTGGAGCTGGCAACAGCAACGGCGGTGGTTTGCTCTGTTCGGGGCTGCGAGAATCGGCTCAACAGAGACAGGGCTGAACTCCTGCAGAGGCATGGGCTGAATTTGACCTGTGTACACTGCCAGGAGAAGATAGAGGCCGGCGCCTCGCACTTCTTCCAGGGCGGCGAGATCGTCCTCGCGCGGACATAGAGGATGGTCGAAAAGCATGCTCGTGACGGCTGTCGGACCGGCAAGGTTCGCGGCCGTCGTTTTTTTGTTTTATCTCTTGACAGCAATCAGAAAATTGTTATAATTCATCTTAAGTAGACAGTTGTTCCTTGGTCTGGTTCCTTTGGGGGAGCCAGTTGGCTGCGAGTTCAAATAGGATAGGAGTACATTGAGATGAAGATGAGGCTGACACCGCCAGATAAGGAAATTATGGAGATACTGGCGGCCCACAAGGGCGGCCATATCACGGTGACGGAGGCAAGCCAGATGCTGAAGACGAAAGTAGGCTTGCCGGCGTCCTCACGAGAGAAGGAGCACCAGGCTCTGTGCAACTAGAGCCCTACTAGCGAGCCAGCGAGCGTCCCCAGGTTAGGAACGAGGTCTTCTGATGCGATGTTATTGCGTTGGAAGCCTCTTTTTTTTGCCGATAATTTTAACAAGCTCTCTGATATCACTAATAGAAACAACCCTTGTTTTATTAGTAGCAGCACCCTTGTTTGGCGGGGAGACGATTTTCTCGAAGTTAAGCTTGAGGGCTTCAGAGATAATTTTTTCCATTTGCGGTACCGATCGAATTTCGCCGGCCAGGCCCAGCTCGCCAAAAATCAAGAGCCCAGGGCTAACAGGCAGTTCTAAAAAGGCAGAAATTATAGCGGTAGCAACCGCTAAATCCACACCAGGGTCTTTTATTTTCAAACCGCCGGCAATATTTAGGTAAATATCCTGGTTATTAAGGTTGAGTTTGGCTATTTTGGAAATCACGGCAATAATTAACTGCAGACGATTAAGATCAAAGCCGGCAGCTTTTCTTTGGGGATAGCCAAAAACAGTTTTGGTGACCAGCGCCTGCACCTCTAGAAAAAACGGCCGTTGACCTTCTATCACTGCGGTGACAACCGCACCAGTGGCCGGATAATTTTCTTTTTCCAAAAATACTTGTGAGGGATTGCTGACTTCTTTCAGGCCAAGGTCGGTCATTTCAAAAACGCCTATTTCTCCAGTGGAGCCAAAGCGATTTTTACTGCTGCACAAAATTTTATAAAAATTTTGGTTGTCATTTTCCAAATACAGGACGGTATCGACCAGGTGTTCCAAGCTCTTAGGTCCGGCGACCAGCCCTTCTTTGGTGACGTGGCCGATAATGATGATAGGGATGCCAGATTTTTTGGCCACTTCCAGCAGCTGACTGGTAATGGAGATAATTTGCGCGGCCGAGCCCAGATTAGAGGCGGGATCATGAAAACGCATAGTCTGGATAGAATCAACAATAGCCAGTTCCGGCTTGACTTCTTCGATGGTGGCGATGATTTTACCGATGTCGGTCTGGGCCAAAAAACGCAGATTATTAAGATCCAGGTTGATTCTTTGGGCTCGAATCTTTACTTGATTGCCGGACTCCTCGCCGGAGACATAAAGAACATTTTTTAATTTATCGGAGATTTGCAGGCAGAGGGTCGATTTGCCAACGCCCGGATCGCCGCCGATCAAGATCAGAGACCCCTTGACTATGCCGCCTCCTAAAACCCGGTCCAACTCTTGAATTTTAGTAGAGAGTCTGGCCTGACTGATGTCGGGCAATTGCTTCAGATCTATTGGTTGGTCAGGCGCGGTTTTGGGCGTTTTTTTATCGTTGTTTTCAACGGCTTGCTCCTGAATGGTTCCCCAAGAGCCGCATTCCAAACAGCGCCCTTGCCACTTGGGATATTGGGCGCCGCATTTGAGGCAGGAATAAATTAAGCTATGGGCCATATTATTTTAGGTAACATTGGCAGGAGTAAGTATTAATGGTGTCTCCATTTTTTGGGGCGTGGGTGTAGACCAGGTTAGCGTATCTTTCAGAGCACCAAGAGAAGCAGAGTTGATCGGCGGCCTCCTGACTGTTAGCTTTAATGTCGGTGGGGCCATTACGATAATTCAGAGTAGTCGCTTTGTCACGGCAAAAACAGGACCATAAATTAGGACTACTGCCTTGCTCTACACGTTCAAACTCCTGGTTGTTGTTAGAACATTGGTTTTGGCATTGTTTTTCGGCTTCTTCTTTACTACCGGTAGAAGCTAAGCCGACTGGCTGGGTGCTGGCAGTGGGGGTTGTAACACTGTCTAAATGCGGCATCGTTATCACTGTCAGCTTGGGATTGATCAAATACAAAATAGTGAAAGACAAAAAAGCCAAGACCAGACCAATCAAGGCGGAGATAATAATCTCTTTGGCCTGTCCGATCTCGGAACTATTGCCTCGAGAAGCCAGCCACTTGAATCCGCCCCACATCACCATCACCGCCGCCAAGACTCCCACGGCGCCGATGATTAGACGATACCAAATATTAAAGTAAGTGCCCAAGATGTTAGCATCGGTGACATTAAATTCTTTGGCCATATTGCCGAGAGGCACATTAAGGCAAACTTTTCCTGCTGGGCAAGAGCCGGCGGCTCCGGAGGCGGCTGCCGGAGTTTCTCCGGGGGTAGCTCCCAAAGCCAGAAGAGGAGCAGTAAAAAACAAGACAACCAAAAATAAGATTATTATATTTTTTTTCATTTTATTGGCGGTTTTTAGAGACAGGACGTTTGCGCCCGATTAATGAACTGTTGTTCGCCATCGGCGCTTTCTAAAATATTGGCGTTACTGTTGATTCGGCTGGATACCCCCATACCCGGATCGGTTTTGAAAAAATTAAGGTAGTTGGTCCTCATATATTGGGCGGCTCCCGCTCGATCGCCAGCCCGGATTCTAGAAGCGGTTTCACTTAAAAATACTGAATTAGGACCAAATTGATAAGCGGTGTCTGCTAAAACCGCTTTAGCCTGGGGATCAAGTCTCTCCCAGCCGTCGCCATAAGCGTTGGCCGCTCCCGGCCAATAGGTATTATTGTAATTATTCCAAAACCAATTTTTTTCCGTTTCATAATCGACAGAATTCGGCCTTTGGTCGCTATTATGCCCAAAGCCATAAGTATAGCCGTGCAGGTCGGCATAAGGAGTGCTGTTGTATCCCTCATAAGAAGCGGTAAAGGCATGATAATAATCAACGCCACCGGCGGTTTCTGAGCAAGGAACTTTGGCTTGGGAGTAATATGGCCCTGGCAGACCGTTTGGGTCGACAGATAAAGAGATGCCTCTGGGAACAAGGTTGGTATGAACAACCTGCACACTATCCAAATGCGGCATCGTTATCACTGTCAGCTTGGGATTGATCAAATACAAAATAGTGAAAGACAAAAAAGCCAAGACTAGACCAATCAAGGCGGAGATAATAATTTCTTTAGCCTGTCCGATCTCGGAACTATTGCCTCGAGAAGCCAGCCACTTGAATCCGCCCCACATCACCATCACCGCCGCCAAGACTCCCACGGCGCCGATGATTAGACTAAACCAAACAGCAAGGTAGTCTTCCAGGCCAGAGGCGGTAGTTTTGGAGCCAAGAGGCACATTAAGCTTAATACTGATTGATCCTTTTGATTCTTCGGAATTAATTCCGACAGGGCCGCTGAATTGATCGAGAGTTTCTCCGGCGGCCAAGAAGGAGCGACAGCCTTGCTGGCAGGTTATCAAGAGAGAATCGTTGGCCGCCCTGGCCAGGCCCTGATTTTCCCTGTTTCCATAATCCGTGTAACATTGGTTGACGCAGTCGGTGTATTTTGTTTTGTCGGCCAAAACATTTTTTGGCAACAAGCTGATGGCCAAGAGGATAATCGCAGGCAAAATTATTCTTAACAGTTGTCGTTTGGTGATCATCGGTTTAGTTCTATTTTGATAATGTTTTCGAAATCGGCCAAAGAAGCTTGTCCGGAGAGCTCCTGGCTGTTGATATAAAAATGAGGCGTACCAGTAAGCAGGAGCTCATCGGCTTCCTGGACATCTTGCTCAATTAGCTTTTCAATATTTTTGTCTGTTAAACAATCAGAAAAAAGTTTTTCATTTAAATTCAGTTTTTGGGCTAGCGCCAGAAGATTTTTTGCAGAAAAATTTTTTTGGTTTTGCCACAACAGATCGCTGTAGGCCCAAAATTTATTTTGTTGCCCAGCGCAGCGGGCGGCTTGATGGGCCAGATAAGAATCTTCTACTCCCGAAAAAGGCAGGTCTTTCCAAACTAGCCTGACCTGATCCGGATATTTTTCAATAATTTTTTTCAACACATTTTGGGTGGCAGCGCCGTATTCGCAGGAGAAACTGGAAAATTCGAAAATGGTTATTGGCGCATTAGGATTGCCCAAAATTGGCGCTTGGGCTTTCATTTTTGGCTCTAGGAGTTTTTGTTCGGGCACATAACTGACCAAGCCATTGTCGATCACTGCTTTTTGTCCGGTAAGGGCTGCCGGGGCCGTGTTTTTTAATGCCGTCTGGGTTTTTTGCCGGGAGACGGAGGCCAAAGACAGCAAAAAGAAAGACACAATTATTATCGCCAAAATAACGAGAATACCTTTGAGATAGTCGGGAGTTTTATTTCTTGGCATCAGTTTTAGATCTTAACTTTGTAAATTTTTTTGGTATTATTGTCGGTGAAGAAAAGCGAATGAGTATCGGTGCTGATGATTAGCTGACCAATGGAATGATAGCCGTCGGGATTGGCAATAATTTTTTTCGATCCGGTACGCAGATCGATTTCATAAATTTGGTCGTTGACCTCATTGGCTACCTCCGGATCCAGGCCGACTCCGGCCGGAGGGTTAATGGGAACAGCGCAGAACAGGCGGTCATTGCCGCTAAAGGCGCATTTATTAGCCCAGGTAGTCAGGTCTAATTTGAGCCGGTTTTCGCCAATCGCTCCGGGCGTGGCTTCGGAAATCCAAAGTTCCGGCTTATAATCGTTGTCGGAACTGTAGACGCTGTAGAGTATTCTTTGGCCGTCGGGCGACCATTTCCCTTGAAAGCCGCGGCCCTCCACAATCATCAGTTTGAAATTTTCATTATTTAGGCCAATAAAATAGACTTCGGAACGATTAGCGTCTTTGCCTTGAGTAAAGGTGGCCACCATCTGGTTGTTGGGCGACCAGTTGGAGTCGAATTTATCTTCCACGCCGCCGATTCTTTCCAGGGTTTTGCTTTGCGAACCGTCATAGTTGGCAACTGCCAAAAAACGATTTTCTGGATCCAGGGCCAAGCTTTTGAAAACCAGCTTTTCGTCATTGGGGGAGAAAGAAAAATCTTCCCAATGGTTGGGCAGAGTCAGTTGCTTCTTGTTTTTGAAATCATAAACAATATTGGAGCCGTCCGGATATTCTAAAACGGCCTTTTCCAAGTTGTTAGACCAGCTGACATTCTTGACGTTATAGAAAATTTTGTCGCTGAATTCGCTGATTTTGCCGTCGAGAGAAAGGCGATAGAATTTGCCGGTTTTAGGATCATAATAGACCAGCTCGCCGTTTTGGGAACTGGAAACAAAATAAGCGTTATCCTTGCTTACCAATTCGGTTTCATTGGTTGGGGCAGTGGTTGGTTCGAGAGTGGTTGCCGGGGTTTTGCCGTTGACGTTCTCGGTTGTCGGTAATTGGCCGTTAGCATCAACAGTATAAATTTTGCCGTTAATATTCACAGTTAGCGGCAAGCGGCCATTAGCATTGGCATTAGTATTAATATTGGCGTTGGTTGGCGGCACAAAAAAACTGCGGAAAAAAAAGTAATAAAGAAAAAAGCCAAACAAGGCAATCGCGACAATAAAAAGAAGGATGATCCCTATTTTTTTCCAATCCAGTTCCATGGTTGTTTAAATTATTTTTTATTGACCGCCAATTCTTTGAGCCGCCTCTTGCACGGCAGTGTTGCCTCCGGGCAAAGCTCCGGCCAGCCAAATCATGGCGCCGCCCCAAAGGCCAATATTATAGATCCGGTAGCCGACGTAAAGTATCAAAGCGATAATGCTAAACAAAATTCCGTTAATAATGGCCAGAATAATTATTTCGGTCCATTTAGCCAGCTCTTTTGGCAGCCACCGGCCGATCAAGTAGTCTTCGCCAAAGTCGGCTATTTTATCGGTAAAGAGGGTGGTTGCCAGATAGAGATTCAGTCCCCAAAGAGTGAGAGTAGTCCAATCAAGCCAGACCGCTCCCCACATTGAAGTAAGAATGGCGGCACTCTCTTGCTTGACGGCCAAATTAACCGTAGCTTTGGCATCGGAAATTTTTAAAGAAGCGGCTAGGCTGGCGGCTTGTTTAAAGTTGTTTCTCGATTTCTCCCTGGCGCTTTGAATTCTTTGTTCTGTCGTTTGCCTTAGTTTGTCAGCTTCTTTTTCTTTGCTTTTATTTTTTTCTGATTCTTTTTTGTTTTCTTCTTCGACTTCTGGGGTTGGTGCTTGCGATTTTAGATCGCCGTTTTTTTCGTCTTTTTTGCCAGTGGCGTCTTCTTTTGGTTTTTTATCTTTTTTATCATCCTCCCCCTTTTTCTCACCTTCCGCCTTTTCCGATTTTTTGTCTTTCTTGTCTTTTTTTTCGCCTTCCTTTTCCTTTGCCCCTGTTTCTCCAGCCGGTTTTTCTTCCTCATCTGTTGCCTCGGCCGGCTCTCCAGCGATATTTTTTTTATGTTCTTCACCGGCCTCGGTTTGTGGTTCTGTCTCCGTTTCTTCTTCCGAGTCAGAAAAGAGATTGGCATTAGTGTCTTCACCGGCGCCTCCCCAATCTTCACTCTGGTCGTAGATGTCTTCTAGATCATAGGGATTTTCTTTGTCCCGCGGCAGATAGCCTTCCGCCTCCCTCCTTTTTTCTAACCGGGCTTCCTCCTGTTTTCTTCGTAAAGCGGCAGCCTGGCTGGAGCTGTCTTTTAGGCCGCCACTGCCAATAATGGAAGCGTTGGCAGCCCGTCTAGCAACACCCAAGGTATCGCCAAAATTTTTTGCTCCGGCTTTGGCTCGGCCAATCGCTCCTTGCTGGGCCAGAGGAAAACCGCTGGCTCGAGAGCTGATTTTTTGGGCTATTTTGTCTAGTGTTAGGCCGGCAACTCTGGTCATTCTGCCCGCGCGGCTGTTGGGACTAATGGCGCCAGCGGCTTTGGTTGCCCCGGCCAGGCCTCTTAAGCCAAGAGTGTCCAAAGACCTACCCGCCGGGCGAGAGGTTCTGTTTAATTGGTGGGCGAGATTATCGGACATCTAAATAAAGTTTAGCCGCGCCAATACTGATCAAATTAGGCGTTGACGCTTAACTTTATTATACCATTTTTTTCGCTAAGCTGCACAGTATTGCCGGCAGAGGCCCTATCTTCAAGAATTTTTTGGGACAGCGGCATTTCTATCAGCTCTTGAATTGTCCGGCTGATGGCGCGGGCGCCGGGAGAATCTTTTTGGCTTTCTTTGGCGAGAAAAACGATTAGCTTGCGGCTGAATTTCAAAGCAATTTTTTGTTTTTTCAGTTTTTCTTCCAATTTTTTCAGTTCCAGCTTGACGATGTCTTCCAAATCGTGACTGGAAAGCGGGTTAAAGTAGATTATTTTATCAACCCGATTCAAAAATTCCGTTCTAAAATGATTTTTAACTTCATTGATAATTATTTTTTCCAGAGGTGAAGAAAACTTTTCTTGACTTTGAGAAAAACCGATGGTTTTCTGTCGCTGAAAACGGTGGGAACCAAGATTGGAAGTCATGATAATGACAGTGTTTCTAAAGTTAATTTTAACTCCGGTGGCATCGGTCAGGTAGCCATTATCGAGCACTTGAAGCAGTAAATTGAAAACTTCCGGATGCGCTTTTTCGATTTCATCGAATAAAATTAAAGAGTAGGGACGATGTTTGACTTTTTCGGTCAGTTGCCCGCTCTCTTTGTAGCCGACATAGCCTGCCGGGGCTCCAATCAACTTGGAAATATTGAATTTTTCGCTGTATTCCGACATGTCAATGCGAATCAGCGCTTCAGGGCTGTTAAAAATCGATTGAGCCAGAATTTTGGCGGTATAGGTTTTGCCGACGCCGCTTGGTCCGACAAAAATAAAGGAAGCAAGAGGCTTGGTCTCATCGGTTAGTCCGGCCTTGGCTCTTTTGACAAAGCCGGCAATGGTTTTCAAGGCCCCGTCCTGTCCGATAATCATTTCTTTTATCTGCTGGTCCAAATTAAGCAGTTGGCGTTTTTCCGAAGAGAGCAGGTTGTCCAGAGGAATGCCGGTGATTTTAGTGAGAATTTGGGCGACATCTTTATCGGTTATTTCACCGATGTTCAAGTGAGATTTTTTTTGATTTTTTTTCTTTAAGGCGCCTAGCTCTTCGTTTAATAGTTCAACTTGTTTTTTAAACGCCAGCGCTTCGGCAAAGTTTTCACTAAAGATCGCCGTTTCCTTGTTTTTATTCAAACTGCTTATTTCCTCGGTCAGTTTGTAGATTTTTTTGTCTAGAGCGGATGTTTTTTTGTTAATTCTAATGGCGGCGCAGGCTTCATCAATGAGGTCGATCGCCTTATCGGGCAAAAATCGTTCCGGCAGGTATCTTTGGCTAAGCGTGATGGCGGCGCTGATGGCCGTTTCATTAATTCTAACGTGATGAAAATTTTCTAGATTTTCTTTGATGCCCAGTAGGATTTTTCGGCCTTGTTCGCCGGTTGGCTCATCAATTTTTACCGGTTGAAAGCGGCGGTTTAAGGCCGGGTCGTTTTCGATAGTTTTGCGATAATCCTCAAAAGTGGTGGCGCCGAGGCAATGAATCTCGCCTCTGGCTAGAGCCGGTTTCAAAATATTGGCCGTGTCCAGCGACCCGGAGGCCGAGCCGGCGCCGACGATATTGTGGATTTCATCAATGAAAATGATGACTTCGGGACGGTTTTTGACCTCCTCGATTATCTGTTTGATGCGGTTCTCAAATTCGCCACGGTACATGGTGCCGGCAATGGTGGCAGTAAGATCTAGCGAATAAATTTTTTTGTCTCGCAATATTTCTGGCACATCGCCGGACAGGATTTTTTTGGCTAAACCCTCGACGATGGCGGTTTTGCCCACGCCGGGCTGGCCCAAAATAATGGGATTATTTTTGGTGCGGCGGGACAAAATCTGGATAACCCGACTGATTTCCTCCTCGCGCCCGATGACGGGGTCGATTTTTTTCTGTACTTTGGGCGAAGTCAAATTGACGCCAAAAACATCCAGGACTCCGGTTTGGCCGTAGGGGACTTCCGGGTCGAGATATTCCTCCGATCGTTTGCCGATAACCTGAAATATTTCGGTCAGGTCGGGGAGCTTGGAAGCGCTTTTTAAGACGGCCGCGGCTCTTTGTACCAAATCATTTTCCGAAAGTTTGAAATTGTTGAATATTTTTTTAACCTCCTGGTCTCCGACTTCCAAGATGGCGGTCAAAAGATGTTCAGTGCCGATGTATTTATGGCGATTAAGATAAGAAATCTGAACTGATTTTTGAATAATTTTTTTGGCGTCGGGAGAAAATTGAGGCAGAACTTTTGTCACGGCTTGGTTTTTTGACAAATGACTTTGGGCAATGCTGTTTTTGACTTCGGCCGGCTTAAGCTCTAAAGAATTAAAAAGCTCGGCGCCGACGCTACCGCGCTGGAGGATCAAACCGTAAAGGAGATGAATCGGATCAATCCAAAAATGGGCCAACTCCTGAGCCAGTTCGGCGGCGGTTTTAAGAGATTTTTTATAATTATTGGAGAATTTATCCAAAGTGTCCATAAAATTTAATTAGATTTAAAATAAAATTAGGCCATGGTTCGCAATTTTTTTATACGGTCATCAAGAGGGGGATGAGTGGAAAAAGCGTTAGTAAAAATTTTTTTGCTTTTGGCAAAAGGATTGGCAATATACAAATGGGCGGTAGCGCCACTGGCCCTGATTAAAACAGCTGGGTCGTTTTTGATTTTTTCCAAAGCTCGAGCCAAGCCTTCTGGATAACGGGTTAAGAGTGAGCCGGCAGCGTCGGCCAGATATTCACGGTTGCGAGAAATTGCTAACTTTATCAGTTGAGCGATTAAAGGCGAGACAATAATTAAGATAAGGCCTAAAATCATTAAAACCGAACCGCCGTTTTCGTTATTGTTTCTCCGGCCACGGAAAAAGCTACCACGCCAAAACCAGTCGGCCAAAAGAACAATCACACTGACCAGAACTATGACAACAGTCATTAACCGGATGTCATAGTTTTTGATATGAGAGAGCTCATGGGCAATGACGCCTTCCAGCTCCTCATTCTCTAATTTAGCGACAGCGCCGGTGGTGATGGCCAGAGAGGAGTGCCGGGGATCGCGGCCGGCGGCAAAAGCATTGATGGCCGGGTCATTGATCAGATAAATTTTCGGCAGCGGCAAGCCGGCAGTGAGACAGAGGTTTTCCACCAGCCGATAGACATAGGCGTTTTCGTTTTTGGTGATAGCTTTGGCGCCGGCAGCCGCCAGGGCCAGCTTATCGCCGGAAAAATAACCAAGCAGACTCAGGGCGATCGAGATAGCCGCAGCGATTAGCAAAACGCCATTGCCATATTCGGTGAGATAACCGAGGAGGTAGCCCAGAAGAGAAATCAGAGCGATAAAAATAATAATTAAAATCCAGGTTTTACGTTTGTTGGAATCAATTTGGGAATACATAAAACTAATAATTCAAAATTATTTTTTGTTTCTGCCGGATTGATCAAATTGAAGCCGGTTCCAGAGGATAATTTTCAAACAAATTGATGATAATCCAATTTTTTTAAATTAAAAAATCACTCGCCTGGTTTGAAAATTAGAATTTAAAATTTTACCGTCACGTTTTCTTTCTCGCCAGCTTCAGTTTCAAAAAAAGCGAATTCTTTAAAACCCAAGGCGTTGCCTATTAAGTTATTGGGGAAGATTTGAATCTTAATGTTAAAGTCACGCACGTTACCGTTGTAGAAGCGTCTAGCTGCTTGGATTTTATTTTCGGTGTCGGCGAGCTCATCTTGTAGCTGCAAAAAATTTTGGTTGGCTTTGAGGTCGGGGTAGCTTTCGGCCAAGGCAAAGATGGATTTTAAAGTAGCGGAAAGAGCGTTTTCCGCTTTGGCTTTTTCTTCCAAATTGGCGCCCGGCTTCATGGCGGCGTTTCTGGCTTCGATAACTTTTTGCAAAGTTTCCTGTTCGTGTTTGGCATAACCTTTGACCGTTTCCACTAAGTTAGGAATCAAATCGTGGCGTCTTTTTAACTGGACGTCAATATCGGACATAGCTTCGTCAGTCCTGGTTTTTAGCTTAATTAAGCTATTATAAACCGCTATCAGCCAAACAATTATGATGGCTATGGCGGCCAAAACAACCCAAAGAATATCAGTCATATTTTTTAAATTATTTATTAGCTTTGATTTAGAGCTTTATTTTGTGTTATAATTTAAATAAATAGTTTTAATTTTTACTGTTTTATTGTATAATAAATTGTATAACATGACTGTTGATAAGTCAATTTATTTAAACTCTGGAAGGTGACAACTATGAGATGGCCAAGAGCCAAAGGATCTAAATTGTTAATCGTCAATTTCTTGACGTTTTTGGTTATTTTGGCGTGTTTGACGTTGGCTGGCAAAAACATTGCAGCCCAAACCGCGATTTGGCATGAGCCAGAAGGGACGCCGCCCAACAACAATGTGCCCGCACCTTTAAATATTAATACCAAGTTTGTAGGCGATAATTTATCGCTTGAGGGTGGCTGGGACTATGGTTTAGGAGCCATGAAACTCACTTTGTCCGGCTGCAACAATGCCAACGAGGTTCTTAAGTGGGACAATGACCAAGAAAAATGGGTTTGCGGTGAAGCCCAGGCCAATAATTTGTTAAGCGTCTTGCAAAAAAGTTCTGACGCCAGCGAATTTACTGGCAATGTTTTGATTGGCAGTGAAACCAACGGGGCTAATTTGTATTTAGGCGGTGAATTTACAAGTAAATGGCTTCATGCCACTGCCCAAGGCGACAACAGTATTCTGGGTAATTTGGGTTTGGGCACTATTACTCCACGAGCCAAACTTCATATCTTCGATTTGAGCAAAAACGCTGAAATCGACTTACAAAGCGTTGATGGCGAGGGCAATCACTGGGCTATTTATCATGACGCCTCTAGTAATTCTTTGCGTTTTTGGAACAATAAAGCGCCAGGTGACAAAAATGTTATTTCCTTGGGAGACGGAGGAAAATTGGGACTGGGCACCGTTAATCCCAATAGTAATTTGCATATTTACGACAGTTCTAAGAATGCAGAAATAGATATTCAAAGCGGCGGTGGCAGCAATGAGCATTGGGCTATTTACCATGATGCCAGTAGCGGTGATTTAAGGTTTTGGAAGGACGATAACGATGGCAATTCTAATAACGACAACCAGGTTAAAATCAATAAACAGGGAATAATTACTGCCGAAGATTTTTGTTCGGAATCCGGGAAATGTTTAAGCGGCGGCTTAGGTTTTATGGGTCAGACCAGCCAGGAATTCACGGGCGCGTCCGGGGGATATAAGGGAGCCAACGCCAAATGTTCGGCACAGTATCAGAATAGCCACGTTTGCAGTACGGACGAAATCCTGGCTTTGATTAATAAAGGATTATCGCCGAATTCTGGTTGGGGCTGGATCTCTAACGGGCCGCCAGGATTTCCGGCGATCATCCCCAACTATAAATCGCGAGTCAATGATTGTAATGGTTGGACTAACGGTACCGGCGATATCAATGGAGAAAAAACTTATGGTAATTGGTGGCAGTTTGATAGTAATGGCGGTCGAGGATATTTGGTAAATTGTAATGTCGATATGCCGTTTTTGTGCTGTCATTAGGCGTTTTAAAAGCTTAAATAAAATTAATTAAAAAATATGAACAGTAAAATCGTTTTTAAGACATTAATGCCAATAGCGGTAATGGCATTACTTTTTACGTCTTTAGCTCTGGTGGCCCAAGCGGCGCCCAATACCACGTGTCCAGGCTCTGGCGGCGGTATTGAGTGTCCCAGCTCCAAACCTTTTTTGTGTGGCGGGGTCTGTGTGGGCTCTTTACCAGTGCAGCCGCAGGATCCGGATCCTAATAATTACACTCTTGATTGTGACACTTGCCAATGGGTGTGTTATGGAGGAGCGGTCAGCTGTAATGGTTTGTGTAGAGCATCACAAGCCGGCCAAACTTGTGATTGGTCAGATGCCGCCGATACCGATGACGGCAAAAAGGACGCCTGTGGCAGCTGCGCCTCCTGTAATACTCCCACTTATTTGGATTGTCGTGATGTCAGCCGAGGCTGTGCCCGACCGGACGAATTTACCACTTGCGTCGGCGCTAACTGCAACACAACTACAGGAGAATGCAATTCCGGTTTTGCCAAAGATTCCTGCGGTCGTTGCGTCTCTAATGTTTATACCCCGGTTTATCTTAATTATTATGAGCCACAAACTGGAAATGTAGCTATTTCTGGCAACTTAAGAACCTCCAATGGTGATTTATATTTAAGCAGCACCAAAGCCATCAGAGTCGATGGCCTTGGTCAGACAGCTCTAAATATTGGCAACTGGGACGCTAATGGAGAGGGAGTGCAATTGGGTGTTTGGGGGAGCTTGAGGGTTGGTGATCTTAAAAATTATTGGCAAACAGGAACTGCGGAAGTCAGTATCAATGGTTCGCCGGCAAAAATCGCTGTTTTAAGCGCTGTTTCTGCCGACGGCCAGTTCCCGATAGGCGCTATCGCCAACGGAGTGGCAATTCTTTCGACAGAAAATTCCGGCAGTGATCCGTTTATCGATTTGGTTGACGGAAATGACAGTAGTGAGTCTCTTAACCTGAGATACAATCGCGCTTCCCGAACAACCAGTTTGACCGGATCAGGTAAATATTTTATCGATGGGCCGATTTATTTGTGGGGCGGAGAATATATTTCAGCCGGCAAAGAAGAGGGTAATTGGGGATTAAATCTGGGGGTTAATGGTGTTGATAGAATGACAATTGCCAGTGGCGGCAACGTTGGGATTGATACTGGCACCGTCGCTCCGGCTTCCAGGCTGACGGTTTTTGGCAACGCGCAATTTGGCGATGAAAAAAATTATTGGAAATTTGAGAATACGCCCTTAACAGTTAATGGCCAAACAATCACCGTGGCCTTAGCCAGAGGCAATTCCGGCGATGGCCAGTGGCCGCTTGGCGCCATTGCTAACGGCGTGGCAGTTTTGGCAGAGGGCGCTGGCAGCAGTCCCTTTCTCATTTTCGTTAATAAGAATAACATGGAAAATGCCTTTACCTTGGGCTATAACCCTACTTCCAAAAACGCCTTGTTTACCGGCGCCGATAGTTATTCTTTCGATAATAAAATTAGCCTTGGCGGCGGTGGTGAATATATTTATTCTCCCAGAGACGGGAATGATCCGGACAGGTGGTCCTTAAAATTTTTTACTGGTTTTAATAACGCCATGACTATCGCCAATAGCGGTAATGTCGGCATTGGCACCAGCCAGCCACAGCAAAAGTTAGATGTTAATGGAGCTATTCGGCTTGCCGGTCAAGCCCAAGAAACAGATCAGGCGCTTTATAATATTAATGGCGAGCTTTATTGGAACGGCAGCAAATTAGGTTCTGGACAAGGCGGTTCTGATTGGGTCAAGGTGGGCAATAATCTTGTTTATACCGGCGGCAATGTCGGTATTGGCACCACCAACCCGACCAGCGGGCTTGAAGTCAGTGGCCAAATAGCAGTTAAAGCGGTTAATGGCACTGGTGACGGCTGGGATTATTCTAGTTTTGTTTTGGATTCGACCGACAACAGTAAATGGGGATTAGTCCATCGGCAAGCCGAAAGCAGCCCCCAATTGCAGCACAGTCTTAATATCGAATATAATTCACCAGGCGGGTTTAGTTATAACAGAATGCTGACTATTATGCCACCAACTAAAGACTTGAGCGGCTTAAGTCCTTTGACCATCATGGGTAATGGCGATGTTTTAATGCCAAACAGAGTTGCGATAGCTAGATTGAATCTTGGTAGTAATAGCAGTGATGCAGCCCCCTCTATTACCGGTAATGTTGGAGCATTATCGTTTTTGACCAATAACCAACAAAGAATGATGGTTGATCTTGGTGGAAATGTGGGCATTGGTCTGGATAATCCCGGGCAAAAGTTAGATGTCAGTGGCGTGATTAGAGCGCAGGAGAACGGCGCGGCCAGAATTATTGCCGAAGGAAAGGGCAATGGTTGGGATTATGCCAATATTCTTCTTAAAGGTGATACTGGCTCCGGCCCCAATGGTGGCAATACTTGGTCTTTGTCGCATCGTCAGGCTAGCGATTCAGGCAGTGAGTACAAAGACGCCTTGATTGTGGAGTATAATGACAGCAGTAATAATAGCCATGATATGATCTGGGTTCAGGCGCCAATAATCGGTATGGAATCGGGACTTAGACCCTTTATGATAAAAAGCAACGGTGATATTCATATGAGTATGAATTTGTCGGTTGGCGGCAAGGTCGATAGCAGCAACATCAGTATTACTGGTAAGAGTGGCGGTGATAATCCAGAGTTGAGGATGAACATGTCTGGTGATAATTATTGGGCGTTATATGGTGACAAAAACGGCCAAGGAGATTTTAGGATTTGGAATCAAACCATCCCGGGAGATAAGAATGCTCTGGTTGTAAAACAAAATACTGGCAATGTTGGTATTGGAGTGACTAGTCCGACCCAAAAATTAGATATAGCCGGCAACCTGAAGGTACAGGTAAATACTGCCTCTGCCGCTCCTGCTGCTTGCAGTGCCGCCGAAGAGGGAACAATAAAATATGTGCGAGTAGGCAACGCCGGCCACTATTACGGTTGTGCCAGAACCAGCGCCACGGCTTTGAGCTGGAGGAGACTGGAATAGTCTAAAATGGTAAATGCTAAAGAAAAAATTTAAATATTTTTTAGGAATTGTTTTGGTGGGTATAATTGCCGCGACTGGTTTGTTGTTTTACAATTTTAAGACATTGCAAGCGCAGAACTCCGATTATGATTTGGCCGGTTGGCTTTGGAGTGATAATTATGGCTGGATTTCTCTGAGTTCGGATAATTGCAAACTGCCCGATTGCATTCCCGGCCCTAATGATTATGGCGTTAGATTAAATTCAAACAATACGGTTAGTGGCTATGCCTGGTCGAATAATGTTGGCTGGATCTGTTTTGGCGAAACTTGTTCGGGAGTCGCGCCCGATGGCGGAGGCCCGAGGATCGTTTTGGATGATAACAGCGGTCGATTGAGCGGCTGGGCCAAGGTGGTTTCCCTGGCAGATCAGGGCTGGATAAGTTTGGGTAGTGGAGAGGTTTTGGGCGAGATTAAAGGCGAAATATGCTATGACTGCAAACCGGTTTGCGAGGATTGGACGGCTTACAGGAGGTGTGACGGCAAGGGCTGCCAAGAATCAAACACCAAGTGCCAGGCAGGCGAGATCGGCTGCACCAATGTCGAGCCTTGCGTGGTTTATTCGGAAGAAAAATATGAACGTTGCAACACTTGTTTTTCAGAAACTTTTTTTTGCAACAATGAGAATGATTGCCGTCAGCCGCCCGATTCCGATCCGGTGGTTGGAGGCAGCGGGAAGATTTGTTCAGATTGCCAATTAAATTGTCATAAAGAATTTGATCCTTTAAAAAAGAATAATCGGATCGTCTGCGATAAATGTTTCAGGTGCAGAAATTATGGGGTTAGCTCCGAGGTTTTGGCTGATTTTAGCAACGGTGAAATTCTGGGTTGGGGCTGGAACGGCATAAAAGAAGGAAGCAACTGGGTGGGTGGAGCCGGTTGGGTGCATTTTAATACCGGTCGGGGAGCCTTTATTGTTTATCCTTGGCTGGAAACATTGTATGGCGCGATCTATAGCTCTAATGAGGTCAGGCAAAGAGCCGGATTAATTGATAATAATGCAACTTATTGTATTTTTGCCAAAGACGTGATTAGGGTTAGTTCAGCGCGCTGTGAGGAAAGAGTAATTAGTGATGTCAATATTAATTTTCCGAGCTTGGAAGCGGAGACAAATTATCGCAATGCTTTAGGCAAAATAGATTACACTGGACTGGTGACGCCGGTGGTTGTTGAAGGCAAAACTAACAAATACGGCAACGAAATAATCAAAATAGGCGATGGCTGGCTTGGTCCTCAAGGAAATGTTTTAGACGACAAAGTCTATTATCGCGAAGGCGATCTGACGATTGGCAGCTCGGGGTTGGTTTTCAATAATGCTCCGGAAGATTCGCAACAGAAGGGCAACGGGATAATTGTGATTGATGGAGATTTGAGGGTTAATGGCGACGTGTCCTATAATGGCCAATTAACCGATGATTTAAGACAGCTGTCTTCGGTAGCCTGGCTGGTCAGGGGCGATGTAATAATTAATGGCGACGTCAAGAGATTGGCTGGAGCATTTATAATTATGGGCAAAGGCAATGATTGCGAAGAGCTGGCTGGTTCACAGCCGGATTACCCGCATTACCGACAAAACAGTTGTGGCGTATTTTTTTCTGGAGAATCGGACAAGTCGCTGACTTCCCTGGGTTTAATTATTTCCAGAGCGTTTGATTTCCGTCGCACGTTTGCTAGTCGTAAACAAGGGGCAGAGAGAATAATTTACGATGGCCGTTTGATCGCCAACCCGCCGCCAGGCCTGGAAGGGTTTGTGGAAAAGCTGCCAGTTATCAGAGATTTTTCATTTTAATTTAAGAGATAAAAAGTTTAAATTCCTATGGGATTATTATCGAAGCAAATAAGTTATGTGGGGGTGGATTTGGGGTCGGCTTCAATCAAGATTGTGGAGCTGGCCAATATTAACCATCGTCCCAAATTAATCACTTACGGTTTTACCGAAAAAAAATTAGCCGGTTGGGCCGGTGAAGATGCCCTGGAACGAACGGAAGAGACGGCGCAGGTAATCAAAGATGTTTATAGTAAGGCCAGAATCGGCTCGTCTAAAGCGATTGCCGCCTTGCCGAATTTTTCGGTTTTTACTTCCATTCTAAATTTGCCGGAGATGCCCAAAAAAGAATTAGCCTCGGCAATCGGCTGGGAAGCCAAGAAAATTATTCCGATGCCTTTGGAAGATATTATTTTGGATTGGAAAGTAATCAAAGAAACGGCCGAAGACGGTAAGGTTTTAAAAAATAATGGCATTAACCCTGGCGCAGAAATCAATCTCCAGGAGGTTAATTCATTTAAAAAGATTTTCACCAAACCCAAAAAGAATTTGAAAATCCTTTTGACCGGAGCCAGCAAAAACTTAGTAAAGAAATACATCGATATTTTCAGACGTTCTGGCTTGAATTTATTAAGCCTGGAGACGGAGAGCTTCGCTTTAATTCGCTCGCTGGTTGGTAATGATAAATCAATAATCATGCTGGTGGATTTGGGCGCTACCACCTCCAGCATCACGGTGGTAGATGGGGGGGTGCCGGTTTTGAGTCGGAGCATCGAGGTTGGCGGCATGATGATAACCAAGGCAGTCTCGGCCAGCCTCAATGTTAATCTGGAGCGAGCCGAACAGTTTAAGCAAGACATGTCTTTGGGTGGAGAAGAGGCGGACAATTCCCTGCCACAGATAGTGGAAAGATCGTTTTCCTCGATTTTTAATGAAATAAAATACACCGTTAATCTGTATCAAGAGCAAAACAATAAAAAAATTGAAAAAATTATTTTGACCGGCGGTTCGGCTTTACTGGGTAATTTAACGGGTTATTTGTCGAGAGCGCTTAATATTAATACTTATATTGGTGATCCCTGGTCGCGGGTCATTTTTCCCACCGAGCTCAAGCCGATCTTAGACCGCCTGGGAGCCAGATTTGCCGTGGCCATCGGATTGGCAATGCGTAATATCGAATAATTATTTATGCCCAATATTAATCTTTTACCAGAAGATTTGCGAGAGAAAGAAACCAAAGAATTGGAAAAATTGGCCAAACAGCCAAAGGTTTTGCAGGTGGAATTGACCGAACCAGAGAAAGAGAAGCTTAAAGAAGTTATGAGCGATAAAGCAAAACCATCTTTTTGGACCAAAGTGCTTGGCCCGAAAGATAAAAAAACAGTGTCTGGGATAGAGGCCGAGGTGCCAGCGGTTGCTCCCAATGAAAGTATTGATATCTTATCCTCGGCTCATAACCAAAAAGTTAGTTTTGAAAAGGCGAAAAAGCCAGTCTCTTGGTCGGGTGTTTTGGGTCCGGCCCGCTCACCTATCAGGCCGGCAGAATCAAACTCAAATACCGCGACTTTTTCCAGCCAGGAGCCGCTGAGAGATAAAAATACAGTCAGGCAAGAGATAATTAAGAATATTGAACTGACAAAACGACAAGGACAACAAAAAGTAAGCTGGTGGAGTAGAATTTTTCAACCCAGGCCCAGGAAGCCGGAGTTAATAAAATTAGCAGCGGCTCGAGAGCCAGAAAAGAAAATTGTTAACAATAAGGGCGGTTATCATCAGGCGCCTATGAGCGAAAGATCGATTTTTGATATAAATTTAATACCGGAGGAGCTGCTGATGATAAAGAATCGGACTGCGGCTGGCAGGGTAATCTCAATTTTATTGGTTGTTATTATTGCCGGTCTCTTGGTCGGCGGTTTATACTGGTTCTTGGGTTTGAAGCAAACCGAGCTGAATAAACAACTGGCCGTTGAAGAAAAGAATTTAAGCAGTCTAAGGAATAGAATCGACGGCTATGAACTTCAATATCAAAACAGCCTGGCCTTCCAGGACAAGCTGCTGGTTTTGAGGGATTTGCTGGTCAGTCACGTTTATTGGAGCAATTTTTTTAATCTGCTGGAAAAATATACTTTGGATGATATTTATTATACCAACTTAACCGCTGATGTTTCGGGAGAATTTGTTTTGCCGGCGGTGGCCAGCGACTACCAGGCGGTCGCCAAACAGATAGAGGTTTTGAAAGAAGCCAGGGATTTTGTTAAAGAAGTCAAAGTCGATGATATTAAGTTGCGTTTTGACGACCGTAAAGGAGTCGACGGAGTGGCTTTCAAATTAAAAATAGTTTTAGCCGATGGTGTTTTAGCCAAGCGTTAAATTTTAAACAATAGCGATTTATGAACGGTAATCTAGAAAACAAAACAAGCCAGCCTCTAAAAAAGAAAGAAGGGCGTTTTGGTTTTATTGTTAATCAATTTTTCCCGCTAATGGTGGTTGTAATTTTTCTGGCTGTTTTAATCGGCGGTTATCTATTGGTCGTCAGATGGCAATACGAGAAATTAATCAGCAGTCGAGCCGACTTGCAGCGGCTAAAAACCGGAATAATAAATTTGGAACAGAGGGAAAAATTATTAAAGAAATACCAATCGGAGGGTTTTAGGTTTTCGGAAAATGAGCAAGATTTGCTGTCTCTAGCCCTGCCCAAGGATTTTGACTTGCCAGCTTTTATTATTCAGCTAAAAAACTTGGCCGATAATTATGGCTTCTTGATAAACAATATAAAAATAACCGAGACTGCTGCCGGAGCAGCGGGCAATAAAGTTCAGGTGGCCGAACAGGCCAACCATTTGAAAAAATTGGGAATCGAATTGGAGCTGATCGGCGGTGATTACGGTAATTGGAAAAAAGTATTAACTGCCATGGAGTCCAGTATTATGATTTTTGATGTCACGGCTTTGGATTTTTCGGCCGACAACCCGGTTTATAAGTTGAAGCTGGTTACCTATTATTACAATTAATTTAAACTAACGTTTTATGATATCCAGGGAGAAAAAGAAGGGGTTTAATGTTTATTTAGTTTTAATAGTGGT
The DNA here is from genome assembly GCA_041649575.1 of Patescibacteria group bacterium. GTDB lineage: Bacteria > Patescibacteriota > Patescibacteriia > 2-01-FULL-39-33 > 2-01-FULL-39-33 > JBAZMW01. The sequence goes on from JBAZMW010000001.1 coordinate 90,520, forward strand.
GGTTGTTTTATTTTTGGCTTTGCTGGGCGCTAATTTTTGGCTGGTCAATAAAAGCTTTCAGCCTTTGGAAAAAAGCCAGGACAGTAATGTGGACATCGCCCTGGATAAAAGCCGGGCAGCCACGAAGATCAAGGAGGAGTTAGTTGTCAAATTAGAACAAATGGAAAAAAGGGGGAAATTCGGCAATTGGCCTTTGGTTTTGGCCGAGATCAAGCTAAGTGACAATCGAGACAACCCTTTTGTCAAAAAGTTAGTCAAAGAAAGCGATATTATTTTAGCGCCATTATTGAAAGATTAACGCCAGTCAAGCCATGGGTTTTATTATAAATAGCAGCCCGCTCTAGGATTTTTATGAATCTCAACAATACCGATAGAATTAAAAACGCACTGCTTAGCAGAAATTTAATCGATCCTAAGGATTTGGCCGTAGCCGAAGCCAAGGCGATTGAGACCAACAAGAGTTTGGAGGAGATTTTAGTTCAGGAGCGATATTTTGCCAGCAAGGAATTCAATAAACTAAAAGGAGAAATTTTTAATTTGGAAACAATTGACCTGGAAGAGATAACGGCTGATCAGGCAACCTTAAACCTATTGGCTCCCAAAGTGGCAGAAAATTATCAGGCGGTGATTTTTGCCAGAGCCGGCGACGAGATAAAGGTGGGCTTGGTTGATCCCGGAAATTTTCAGGCTCATGAGGCCATAGACTTTTTGGCGACACAAAAGGGATTGAGACCAAGGTATTACGCGATATCTTTTCAGGATTTTAGATCGACCTTCAATCAGTACAGCGGCTTTAAAAAAGAAATTGGAACGGCGGTCGAGGCGGCTAAAGTCAAGTTTGCCCAGCGGGAAGGATTTTTAAAAGTAAAAGAAGAGGAAGAAGACTTCGATCAGGTAGTCAAAAGCGCGCCGGTGGCAAAAATTGTTTCGGTAATCGTAAAGCATGCTGTCGATGGCGGCGCTTCGGATATTCACATCGAGCCAGGAAGAAGCACCGGTCGGGTACGTTATCGCGTTGATGGCAATTTGTTTAATTCGCTGACTCTGCCAGATTATCTTTATAATGCCGTGATTTCTAGAATCAAGGTTTTAGCCAACATGAAATTAGATGAAACCCGTTTGCCGCAAGATGGCAGAATCAGGTTTAAGCTCGATGATCGCGAGGTAGATTTGAGAGTCTCTGTCTTGCCGACTCTAAACCAGGAGAAAGTGGTGATGAGGGTTTTGGACACTTCGGCGGGAGTGCCCACCTTGGCCGAGCTGGGTTTTTCTGACTATCATATTCAAATAATTGAAAAAAACATTAAGAGGCCATACGGATTATTTTTACTGACAGGCCCGACCGGGAGTGGCAAGACCACCACCCTTTATTCTGTTTTAAATATTTTGAATTCAGACCAGCAAAATATCACTACCCTTGAAGATCCGATAGAATATTATATCGACGGGGTTAACCAGTCGCAGATTAATCCTGATATTGGATTTTCTTTTGCCTCCGGACTAAGATCGATACTGCGCCAGGATCCCAATATTATCATGGTTGGCGAAATTCGCGACAGTGAAACCGTAGAGCTAGTGATTCACGCGGCTTTGACCGGTCATTTGGTTTTTTCCACCCTGCATACCAACAGCGCCTGGGGAGCGATTCCCAGATTAATAGACATGAAAGCCGAACCATTTCTTTTGGCCTCGACTCTCAATCTGGTCATGGCGCAGAGGTTGGTCAGAAAAGTCTGCCCCAATTGCAAAACAGAGGCCAAGCTGCCCCCCAAAGTATCGGAAAAAATAATGCTGGAAATAAAAAAGATACCGGATGTTTTTTTACAGTCGCTAAAGGGCAAATACGCTTTCTATCGAGGCCAGGGTTGTCAGAGTTGCAATAACACCGGCTACCTTGGTCGGACGGTGGTGGGGGAAATAATGGATATCACCATGGAGCTAAAGGAGCTGATGGTTAAGGATTTTACTATCAAAGATATTCAGGATCAGCTCCAGAGACAAAACTACATCAACCTAGCTCAAGACGCCATTCTCAAGGCTTTGCAGGGACTGACAACGATAGACGAAGTACTTCGAGTTTCTCAAGATCAATAATAAAATAACTAGGAAATATAATAAAAGAATATTATGCCTAAAAAAGAAAAAGCGATATCGATTTTGATTGTGGAAGACGACATTTTTTTGGCCGATCTTTATCGGACTAAATTTGAGTTGGAGGGATTTAAGGTTTTTGTGGGTTATGACGGTGAAAAGGGGCTGGAGTTGGCTAGTAAAAATTTACCCCAAGTCATTCTTCTGGACTTAGTTTTGCCAAAGATGAGCGGTTTCCAGGTTTTGGAAGCTCTAAAAAACGATAAAAGACTAAGAGAAGTCCCGGTGATTCTCTTGACCAACCTAAGCCAAAAGGCAGACGTGGAAAAGGGTTTGAGTCTGGGGGCTAATGACTATCTAATCAAAGCCCATTTTATGCCCTCGGAAGTAGTGAATAAAATTAAAAAATTAGTTGACAGGGCGGTTTAATCTATGGAATCTTCGCAATACTTGTTGGTCAAGGGTATCTTAATTGAAGCCGTGACTCGGGGAGCGGTTGATTTGCATTTTTCCGTGGGCAACAACCCGGTTTTGCGAGTTAACGGGGAACTGGTTGTTTTACAGGATAAAGACTTGATCACGCAGGATTTTATGGAAAAGCTGATGGCTTCGCTACTGACAGTAGAACAGAGAAAAAAAGTAGAAGTCGACCGGGAGATAGTTCTGACCCACAACTTTGACAAAGATTTAAGATTCAAAATAAACGTCTTTTATCAGCGGGGTTTTTTATCGGCCACCCTGCGTCATATTCCGGCCAAAATCCCGACTATCGGTTCCCTGGGGCTTAATTCGGTGATCAGGGAGCTAACCAAATTGAAAAGTGGTTTGGTCATTATTTCCGGGCCTTTCGGCTCAGGCAGAACAACCACGGCCATCGCCATGCTTGAGGAGATAAATCAAACCAGAAAAGAGTACATCATTACCATTGAAGATCCGATCGAATACCTTTTTGCAAATAAAGAAAGCATTGTTGAACAGAGAGAGGTTGGGCGAGATACCAAATCATTTTTGGATGCCCTGCATTATTTTCAGGAGGAAGACGGCGATATTTTGTTTCTCGGTGAAATGGGCGACAGTAAAACCATTCCCATGGTTTTGGAAATAGCCCGGGGCAGCTCGCTGGTTTTGACGGTCTTGGGCGCTGCCTCCGCTGTTAATACGGTGGCCAGCATTTTGGACATTTTTCAAAGCTTTGATCAGGAAAGGGTCAAGGATTTATTGGCTACCTCCTTAAGAGCGATAATTTGTCAGAAGATGGTGCCAAAGGTGGGTGGTGGCAGTTTGGTGGTACAGGAAATCATGCTGGTTAATGATGCTGTTAAATCAATTATTCTCGGCGGCAGCAATCAACAGTTAGACAACATCATTCAGACTTCAAGAAAAGAAGGCATGATTTCTTTTGATCAGGCGTTGGCTCAATTGGTTAATGAAAGAAAAATTCTTTTAAAGGATGCCATTGACAATGCTTCCAACCGTTTGGCGTTAGAAAGTTTGCTTAGAGAAAAATATTAATTATAAATAATAAAGTAGATGCCTATTTTTTCCTATAAAGCCAGAAACAGTCGAGGCCGTTTGATCGAGGGGGTAGTCGATGCGGTTACGGCAGACGCGGTAGCCAACTTGTTGGTGGAAAAAAATTTAGTAGTAACAAATATCGAAAGGCAGGGTGGTGAATTTTTAAAAAGCCACGGTCTGTTTTTTTTCAGAAGGGTCAAAAACAAAGAACTGGTTTTTTTCTTTCGTCAGTTGGCGGTAATGATTGAGGCTAATTTGCCGATAGTCAGGGCTTTAAAAATTTTAGTGCGGCAAACCGGTGATAAAAAATTAAAAAGGATCATCGCGACGGTGGCCGACGAGGTTGACGGTGGCTCGAAGCTATCGGAGGCGATGGCCAGCTTCCCGGAAGTTTTTGGTGTTTTTTACATTAATATGATTGGTTCCGGCGAGACCTCCGGTCGTTTGAGCGAGGTGGTTAATTATCTGGCTGATCAGCAAGAAAAAGATTACGATTTACAATCAAGAGTTAAGGGTGCCCTGATCTACCCGGCTTTTATAATAGTCAGTCTGCTGGTGGTGGCTTTTATTATCATGACTTTTGTTATTCCCCAGATCTCTTCCTTACTTAAAGAATCGAATGTGACCCTGCCTTTGACTACCAGGATTCTGATGGCGGTCTCTGATTGGTTGAGAGCCTGGTGGTGGCAGGCTATAATAGCGATCATTCTACTAATTGGTGGCTTAAGCGTTTACGGCAGGTCAGAGACCGGCGGCCATTTTTTTGACTGGCTAAAATTAAGAGTACCTATTTTTGGAAAGATTTTTAGAGAAATTTATATTGTCAGAATAACTCGAAGCTTAAACACCCTCTTGGCTGGCGGTGTGCCGGTAGCCAGGGCCTTAGAGGTGGTAAAGGAGGTTGTGGGCAATAAAATCTATAAAGAAATATTGGAACAGGCCATTAAAGAAGTTGAAGAGGGCAATCCCTTGGCTGACAGCTTGTTGGTTTTCGAGAGTTATTTGCCCTTGGCGGTGTCACAAATGGTCAGTATTGGCGAAGAGACTGGCAAATTAGAGGAAGTGACTGGTAAAATAGCCGATTTTTACTCACGAGAGGTTGATGCCAGCACCAGGAACTTAACGGTCTTAATAGAACCGGTAGTGATGATAATTTTGGGCGTGGGCATAGCTTTTTTCATCATGGCCGTGATCACGCCCATGTGGCAATTATCGGCGTCGATGTAGTCTGAGTTCGGAATTTGTGCTATAATGGTAATAAGAGCCTAAAGGGGCAGAAACTTTCCGCAAATTTAATTATTAATAATCAAAAAGGTCGAAAAAAATAAAAGTTTTATCTACTCGAGTGGAAAAAACAGCTTCGATCCGACGGATCGGAGAAAAAGTCAACTTAATAAAAAAATTTAAGCTATGAAACAAAAAGGTTTTACTTTGATTGAACTTTTGGTGGTAATTGCCATTATTGGCTTGTTATCTTCTTTGGCAATTATCTCCCTAAACAGCGCCAGAAACAAGGCTTACGACGCTCAAGTTAAGAGCGATTTGGTACAAGTCAGAAATTCGGCTGAGATTTACTATGATACTAACGGTTCTTATACTGGTTTTACTGTACCAACGCAGCTGGTAGCGCCTAATTGCAGCGATGACGCCGCTTACGTGGTGACTATTTCAGCCGATGGCACGGCTTATGCCTCTTGGGCCGACTTATGCGCCGATACGGACAACGATTATTGTGTTGATTCGGTCGGGGTGTCAAAGGTGACCGCTGGCCATGTGGCCGATGGGGCTACCGCCTGCCCATAATTCAAACTTTCTTTTTCAAGATTAAAAGCTCTCTTCCTCAAAGAAGAGAGCTTTTTGTCTGGCCAGATTTATGGTATAATATTAAGCAAGAATAAGGAAATTAAAACCAGACAGCATGACCAAGCGCACAAAATTTAAACTGATAATTTATTTATTATTATTGATTTTGGGTATTACCGGATTGATTTTGTGGTCTATTTTTAATGCGGCTCGGGGTCGGGACTATAAAAGACTGGGAGAAATAAAAATAATAGAAGCAGAGTTTAACAGTTATTTTAATAAGTTTAACACCTATCAGGTGCCGGATTGTTCGCCACCCATGTTGGTTAACTATTGTAGTGGTAAAGGCGAGAGAGTTTTGGCTATAGATACGATAGTCGACCCTGTCAATAAAGGAAATTTTCAGTATTTAGTGAGTTCATTAAGTGACGATAATTTTCGAGTCGATTTTTCTCTGGAGATGGGTATCGGCACTCTGGCAGCGGGTAATTATCTGCTGACACGTCAGGGTATTTCTAAATAAAGCGACTGGTTTTCTCTATGTTTTATTTTTTGATTTTTGTTTTTGGTTTAGTGATTGGCAGTTTTTTAAATGTAGTTATTTTTCGTTTACGCAGCGGGGAGAAGATTGTTAATTCTCGCTCCCACTGCCGGAGCTGTAAGAAGCAGCTGACCTTTAAGGACCTAATTCCGCTGGTAAGTTTTGTTTGGCAAAAAGGACGTTGCCGTTATTGCGGGGCAAAAATTTCTTGGCAGTACCCATTGGTGGAGCTGGTTACCGGTCTGTTGTTCGTGGCGGCAACTTTTAATATTATCGGTAACTTGGGAGCGGGCATGTTATTTTACAATTCGGATATTTTTTTTAATTGGTTAAAAAGTTTGGTTTTTATCTCTTTTCTGGTGGTAATTTTTGTTTATGATTTGAAGTGGTTGCTTATTTTAGACAAGATAACTTTGCCGGCAGGGATTCTGGCCTTGGCTTTCAATTTGTTTTTGGGAATTAGCTGGAAGAGTCTGCTGCTGGGGGTTGTTGTCGGCCTGGGATTTTTTCTAATCCAATTTTTGGTTTCCCGGGGCCGGTGGATCGGCGGCGGCGACTTAAGGCTGGCGGTGGTAATGGGGTTGATGCTGGGCTGGCCCAAGATTCTAGTGGCTCTGTTTTTCGCTTATATAATCGGCGCCCTGATCGCTTTGATTCTAATGGCTTGGGGGAAGCGCGGTCTGAAATCACAGGTTCCGTTTGGCACCTTCTTGTCGCTGGGCACGTTGGTAGCTATTTTTTGGGGCGAAGAAATAATCAAATGGTACTTAAGTCTCGTTTGAACAAATTTATGCCAAAACAAAAAATGACCGCCGGTTTCACTTTGATAGAAATTTTGGTAGTTATAGCCATCATGGGCGCGCTCTCTTCTTTTTTAATAATCAATTTTCGAGTTAACGAAGACAGCCGTAAATTTAAGAACGACTCTCTGCTGGTGATGGACGGTTTTAAAAAGGCCCAAACCATGGCTTTGGCCAGCCAGCTGGTAGAGGGTCGGGCGCCGGTCGGTTACGCGGTGTTATTGGACGATTGCTCTTTTGGCTCCTGCTCTTACGAAATCGCCTCTTATGGCGGCGATAAAAAAGACTTTAGCAACCAAAGTGATTTTAAAACAATTGAAAAAGTAAATTTAAGCGAGGAAGTAGAGCTAAAAGCCAAAAATTCGCGGATTATTTTTTTCCCGCCGCGGGCCGAATCGGTAATTTTGGTCAATGGAGAAATTACCAACTATCTGCCGGTTGAGTTGCGCCACAAAAAAGGCAAACTTTTGCCTATCTGCGTGACAGTAAGCGGCATGTCGGGCAGAATTGATTCGAGTCCCTGTTCCATGTAGTTTTATGATTTCAAAAATAAAAAAATTTTTTAGCAACCAAACCGGCCAGAGTCTTTTGGAACTGATTGTGGCCATGGCCATTATTAATGTTGGTTTGTTTGCGGTCTGGGCGCTCTTTCTGTCTAACTTTTCAGGCGAACAAGAAGCCAAGGCCAGAATCGTTGGAGTCAATCTGGCCAGAGAAGGAGTGGAAGCGGTAAAAAATATCAGAGATTCTAATTGGCTTAGGCTGGAAGACAATAAGCGCTGTGGCCAAAATCTTTGCAGTTGGGATTATGGCCTGGTCGGCCCTGGCGGCGATGACACCGCTATTTTAGTGGATCTGTTTGAAACCAGCGGTGAAGCCAGATTGGATTTTGGTCCCGATAGTTTAAACGACAATTCAACAAAGATTTTTATCGATCAATCTCTGGCCAAGGGTTTTTTTATCCAGCACCCCAGTGGTAGCGCCCAGACCGGCCAGCCGACGATTTATCGTCGGCTGATAACTCTTGATGATATTTGCTGCTCTGATATTAACGGAGACGGTGATTGCGACGACAATGCGTTTAAGGCTTGTTCGGAGACGACCGGCTCGTTGAAAGTCGGCCTGGAGGTCAGCTCCAGGGTGCAGTGGCTGCTTAACGGTAAAAGCAGGGAAGTGGTGGCGGAAGACCATTTGTTTAATTGGAAATAATTTAAACCTCAATGAAATTTTTTAGAATAACTTCGGGCAACAATTCAAAACAAGGCTTTACTCTGGTGGAGGTGCTGGTGGCAGTGAGTATTTTTAGTATTTTGTCGGTGGTGGTGTCTTCGATTTTTTTGAACGTCAATGGCTTGCAGCGCAATACAGCCAGCTATCAGCGATTGCAGAACGAAGGCCGTTATATGTTGGAAAAATTGGCGCGCGAAGTGAGATCGAGAGAAATAAGCTATCCACTGGAAAATCCTCAAGACCACCTTTTTTTCAAAAAAGACGAAAAAGGCAATTATTTGAGAATTTGCTGGGTGGACGACTGGTTAAAATATTATCTTGACGCCGATAATTCTTTGGATAACGAAGAGAATTTGAACAACTGCCGAACCAAGGGACAGCCGCTTAATGCTCATGACGTCAGCGTGACCGAGGCCAGTTTTTTTATTCTGCCGGTCTTGGAAGATCGCTGGGGCGAGAAGCCGCTTTCTAACATCCAGACTCGGGCGACCGTTCTTCTGAAAATAAAAAACAATTCAGGCAACAGCAAAGATCAAAAGGAACTGACGCTACAAACCACAATCTCCAGCAAAATTTATAAAAGATGACATGACCAAAGAAAAAAAATTATTAACTGCGTTTCAAAAAGAACAAGGAGTGATTTTGATAATGTCCCTGATTATCATGTCGGTTTTGTTGTCGACGGCTTTGGGTTTTGCCATTTTCATTTTTTCTGACATTCGGCAAGCCAGGTCGGTTGACAACTCCGTGTTGGCTTATTATGCGGCCGATGCCGGCCTGGAACGCAGTTTGTTTATGTTAAGAAAAAACGGTGTGACTTGGGTGGGCCAGCCAAACGATCCCCAGCCCGGAACACTGCTAAAAATTTTAGGCCGGGACGATTTTGTCCTAAAAAATGATGCCAGGTGGAATCTGGCCGGCTCCAAAGATTATGAAGAAAATTTTTATCGCCAGCGTCTGGCCAATGGCCAAAGCGTAAAAGTTTATTTTTTAAAAAGGACGTCAGAGGCACGAGAAAATAAAACCGACAAGGTGCGGCTGGAGTGGTACAAAGGCAAAAAAGCCGACGGCACAGTCTCGGATGTCCGGCTGCAGGTAATTTTTACCCAGCTCGATCCCCAGCTTAAATATGATCCCGAAGTTGACGATAGTCCGGTAGTGGTCTATTACACCGATCAGAGCCCCCAGCCGCTTTTTAGCGATTCCAGCGTGATGGAAAAGATCGAATACCCTCTTAAAGACGAGATAGTGCCTTATTGCCAAGGCAGCAGCTGCAATCAAACGCCGCACGATTACGTGATGGAGATTAGAGCGTTGTCTTTTGACCGTGATAACCTAGAGACCAGCGGTGATTACATTGATAGCTTAAGGGTGGTGGCTTATAATAAAGACGATCAGGTGGTTCTAGACGGTATCACCAATATCACGCTTAAGTCTATTGGCACTTATCGTGGGTCCCAGCAGGAAATAGTGGCTTATTTGCCGCCTCGCGACCCGCTTTCGGGCCTGTTGGGCTTTGTCTTGTTTTCCGAGGAAGATATTACCAAAAGTTATTAGTCAAATTATGAACAAGTTAGCTGCCGAGAAGAGGATCAAAAAACTAAAGGAACAGCTGGGGGAAATCGACCGCGCTTACTATGTTTTGGATAAGCCGATAGTTTCCGATGCCGTCAGGGATTCGCTCAAAGACGAACTGGAAGAGTTAGAAAAAGAGTTTCCCGGGCTGATTACGCCAGACTCGCCGACACAGAGGATTGGTGGCAAGGCCTTGGGGAAATTCGAAAAATATCGCCACCGCGTACCCAAGTATTCTTTTGACGACGTGTTTTCTTTTGAGGAGGTAGAGGAGTTTGACCAAAGGATAAAAAGGTTTTTGGGTTTGCCGTCGGGACAAGAGGTGGAATATATTTGTGAGCTCAAAATTGACGGTCTAAACATGTCGTTCATTTATGAAAAGGGATTGTTGGTCAGGGCGGTAACCCGCGGCGATGGCGTCACCGGAGAAGTGGTGACCCACACCGTCAGGACCATTGGCAGCGTGCCTCTGAAGCTGACCGAAGCGCTGAATATCGAGGTGGGGGGAGAGGTGTACATGCCAAAAAAAAGCTTTGACAAATTAAATCAGCAAAACAAAAAAAACAAACTCCCTCTCTTTGCCAATCCTAGAAACGCGGCCGCCGGCAGTGTCAGGCAGCTAGACCCCAAAGTGGCGGCGCAGAGAGACCTGGACAGTTTTATGTGGACGATTTATGAACCGCAATATTTTGGCCTGAAAAAGCACGAAGAGATTATGAAAAAGATGGCTGGGTTGGGGCTTAAGGTAAATGGTCATTGGAAGAAGGTTAAAAACATCAAAGGCACCCTGGCTTATTTCAAGCATTGGGAAAAATACAGGGAAAGCCTGCCTTTTGAAATTGACGGCATTGTGATAAAGGTTAATGATTTGGGTTGGCAGGAGCGTTTGGGACGGACGGCCAAACAGGTGCGCTGGGCAGCGGCTTATAAATTTCCGGCCGACCAAGTGACTACAGTGGTAAAAGACATTAAGATTCAAGTCGGCCGCACTGGCGCTCTGACGCCGGTGGCTCATTTGCGGCCGGTGAGTTTGGCCGGCAGTCTGGTCAAGCGGGCCACTTTGCACAATCAAGACGAGATTCAGCGTTTGGACATCAAGATTGGCGACACGGTGGTTTTGCAGAAAGCCGGCGACATTATTCCCGAAGTGGTCAAGGTTTTGCCCAAACTGCGTACCGGCAAAGAGAAGAAGTTTGTTATGCCCGCCAGCTGCCCGATTTGCGGTTCTAAAGTAATCAGAAAAGCCGGGGAGGTGGCTTATTATTGCACCAATAAAGATTGCTTTGCCCAGCAGCAAGAACGCTTGAATCATTTTGTTTCCAAAACGGCTTTTAATATCGACGGCTTGGGGCCAAAAATTTTGGAACAGTTGCAACGGGCGGATCTAGTCAAAACCGCCGCCGACCTTTTTTTGCTTAGAGAAGACGACCTAAAGCCGTTGGAAAGGTTTGCCGAAAAATCAGCGGATAATTTGGTCAGGTCTTTAAACGACAGCAAAAAAATCAGCTTGGCAAAATTCATTTATGCTTTGGGTATCCGCCACGTGGGTGAGGAGACAGCCATCCTGTTGGCCGACTATTTCGGTTCTTGGGAAAAGCTAAGCTCGGCCGAAGCCGAAGAACTGGAAAAAGTCGAAGGCACTGGCCCTAAAGTAGCAGCCAGCATAAGAGAATGGCTGACCAGCAAAAAGAACAATATTTTGGCGGAGCAACTTTTAAAAAGGGGAGTCAGAATAGTCAATTCGGCGTCCAAGGTTTCGGCAAAATTAAAAAACACCACCTTTGTCTTAACCGGCGAGCTGGACAGTCTGACTCGGGATGAAGCCAAGGAAAAAATCAGAAAATCAGGAGGCGACGTCTCCGCCTCGGTCAGTCTAAAGACCGATTATGTGGTGGCCGGAGCCAATCCCGGCTCAAAATACACCAAAGCGGAAAAGCTAAAAGTAAAAATAATCAGTGAAAAAGAATTTTTAAAACTGCTAAGCTAAAAGAGTGGCAATTTGAGAACGACCCGACTCGGCCGCTTTTTATTTTTCTTAATGCTTGTCAAATTAATTCAAAGGTGCTAAAATTTTTCTAGTTTTAACCGTCAAAATATGAAACTCTCTCAACAAGAAGTCGAACACATTGCCTCGTTGGCCCGTCTGAAGCTAAGCCAAGAGGAAAAGGAAAAATACGGCGAGCAATTGTCGGCCATTTTGGATTATATGGAAAAATTGCAAGAAGTGGCTACCGACAACATCGAGCCGACTTCGCAAGTCACCGGACTGGCCAATATCATGAGAGAAGACGAGATAAAAGAATCGGGGATAGCCGCCGGTCTGCTTGGCTGCTCTCCGGAAAACGACAGCGAAATGATTAAGATTCCCAAAATTTTTACCGACAAATAATATGGGCCTAAACGAACTAACACTACTGGAGGCCTTCAGGGGCCTAAGAGAAAAAGAATTTTCCAGCCAGGAATTGACAGCCGATTGCCTGAAAAGAATAAAAGAGACTAACGGCAAGCTGAATTCTTTTATTACTATTAGCGAGGAAGAGGCTATGGCCAAAGCCAAAGAAGTGGACAAGAAGATCAGCCAGAACGAAGAACTCTCGCCTCTGGCCGGCATACCCGTCTCGATCAAGGACTTGCTGTGCACTCAAGGAATCAAAACGACAGCCGCTTCCAAAATTTTAGAAAATTATGTTCCGCCTTTTGACGCCACGGTAGTGGAAAGACTGAAGGCCAACGAAGCGGTAATTGTGGGCAAGACCAATTTGGACGAGTTCGCCATGGGCTCCTCGACAGAAAATTCGGCTTTTGGCACTACCAAAAATCCATGGGATGTGTCGAGGGTGCCGGGAGGCACTTCGGGCGGCTCCACGGCTTCTATCGCCGCCGACCAAAGCATTTATTCGATTGGCACGGATACTGGCGGTTCAATCAGGCAACCAGCCTCTTTTTGCGGCGTCACAGGCCTAAAAGTGACCTATGGGCGCGTTTCACGCTATGGGGTGGTGGCTGATGCCTCGTCCCTGGATACCATTGGCCCAATAGGCAAAAACGTGGCCGACATCGCCGTAGTTTTGCAATATATTGCCGGCCGGGACGACAAGGATTCCACCACTCCAGAAGTGGCGGTGGAGGATTATAGCGAAGAGATAGCCAAGGAGATAAAGGGACTCAAAATTGGTTTGCCCAAGGAATATTTTGTCGAAGGCATTGATCAAGACACCAGAGAAGTGATTTTGAAGGCAGTAAAAAAATTCGAAGAATTAGGCGCGGAGATTATTGATATTTCTTTGCCGCTGACCGACCCGGCCCTAGCCGCCTATTACATTATTCAGCCGGCCGAGGTTTCTTCTAATCTGGCTCGTTATGATGGCATCAGATATGGTTTTTCCAAGCGAGCGGACAGCGACCTGTTGAATGTTTATTTAAACAGCAGGAGCCAGGGTTTTGGGCCGGAAGCCAAAAGAAGGATTATGATCGGCAGCTATGTGTTGTCGGCCGGTTATTACGACGCTTATTATAAAAAAGCGATGAAAGTGAGAACTCTGGTCAAAAATGATTTTGATAAGGCGCTGGAAAAAGTGGATATTATTCTGACACCGGTGGCGCCCACGCCGGCCTTCAAGATCGGCGAAAATATCGATAATCCTCTACAAATGTATTTGGCCGATGTCTTTACGGTGCCGGCTTCGCTGGCGGGAATTTGCGGCCTGTCGGTGCCAGCGGGATTTGCCGCCGGCTTGCCGGTTGGTGTACAATTACTGGGCGGGAGATTTGCCGAAAAAATTATTCTAAGAGCCGGTCATCAATACCAGCTGGCGACCGATTGGCATAAACAAAAACCAAAAATTTAAAAAATAAATTTAAAACTATGAGTGAGGAACAAAAGCAGAATAAGCAACAATTTTTAACCGGGCTTTTTGGCGGTATCGCCGTGGTGGCTGTGATTGGCTTGATAATTTTGGGTGTGGCTTTTATTTCCATGTCGAAAAATAACAATAATCCCAGCGTCAATAACAACCAGGGCAATCAAAACAACTCGCCAACGCCCACCGCCAATGAGCCGGCCACTACGCCCATTGACATTAAAGGGGCTATGACTTTCTCGCAAAAGAAAGACGCAAATCTTTGCAAAGAAGACGGCAAGCCGGTGGTCTATCTGTTTTCCACCACCTGGTGCCCGCATTGCGAGTGGGTAAAAGCGGCCTTTGACAAGGTGGCCAAGGAATATATCGATGCCGGCAAGATCAAGGCCTATCACTGGGAAGTCGATACCAACGACGACACTCTGACTTCGGAAAAAGAGAACCAGGTGCCGGAGGCGGCCATGAAGGCTTATCAGGAATTTAATCCGCAGGGGTCAATTCCCACTTTCGTTTTTGGTTGCAAATATTTCCGAGTGGGCAATGGTTATGAGAGAGAAGACGACTTGGCCAAAGAAGAAGCCGAATTCAGGCTGATAATTGATAGTTTAATCAAACAATAAGCGATTTTTTCCAATCCAGCCCTACACTTTTATAAAGGTGTAGGGCTGGCTTTTAAATTGGACAAAACCGATTTTTTTGGCTAAACTTGTTATTAGTTTCAAAAATGGAAAGCAAAAATGGAGAGTTCGCATAGTTGGTCTAGTGCGCACGCTTGGAAAGCGTGTAGGGTGTCAAAACCCTCGAGGGTTCGAATCCCTCACTCTCCGCCAATTCAATAGGGATAATAAACAACATAACCAAAAATAATATGACCGAACAAACAATAAAATCAACCGGCTGTTGCGAACCGTTCAACCCGGAGCCCTGGCAAGAAAAAGAGATTAACTGGCAAGACAAAATTTTTGTCAAAGACCAGGTGACGAGCTTTCTTCACATCCCGCTTAATTTTGGAAAGATAGTGGTCAAAAACATGAAGCTGATTGAAAAGGCAGGAGCCAAGGCGCCTCATCAACTGATGCTCACCGATGAGAAATCTCTTTGGGGCGCGGATATTTACATTGATGTTGCCAAGGAGGTGGCGGGAGCGCAAATGGCCAAACTTTCCGGCATCTTCCTGACAAAGGTCTTTGAAGGGCCCTACCAAAACGCCGGCAAATGGGCGCTGGAGATGAAAGAATACGTAAAAAGCAAGGGTAAGGAAATAAAAAAGTTGTATTTTTCTTATACTACTTGTCCCAAATGCGCCAAGGCCTACGGGAAGAATTATGTGGTACTTTTTGCCCAGATAAATTAAACATTTGACATAATCTATTTAATCGGTTATAATAGGGGAGTAAGTATTTCTCTCAAGCGAGTTAGCTTTTCTTATATGTTTAGTGGCCGAGCCATTATATATAAGTGACAAAGGAGAAGAGAGGTCGTCTTACAACTTAAAAAATCAAGAACATATAAGAAAATGGCAAAAAAGTTATACGTAGGCTCTTTAGCCTATAGCATTACCGACGACCGCTTAAGAGAAGTTTTCTCTGAAGCCGGTGCCGTCGAATCCGCCACGGTTATCATCGACAAGATGTCTGGACGTTCCCGAGGCTTTGGTTTCGTGGAAATGTCCAATGATGACGAGGCGGCAAAAGCGATTGAGATGTTCAATGGCAAAGACGTCGATGGCATGGCCATCACTGTCAACGAAGCCAGACCAATGTCCGACAGGCCGCGCCGATCTTTTGATCGCAACAGCAGCGATAGAGGCGGTTATGGCCGCGATCGCAGACGATCATTCTAAGGATCATCTATAAAAAAACAGCTTCCGCCAAAAGCGGAAGTTGTTTTTTTTGTTTGGCCGTTTTTATGATAAAATAAGGTAAACTAAAATTTATGGGAATATTTTTCGCTTTTTTGGCTTTGTTGTTTTGGGGTGGAGGAGATTTTTTAATTCAAAAAAGCGCGAGAAAATTTGGCAACTGGTTGACGCTTTTTTATATTACGGCTTTTGGCTCAATCATCCTTTTGCCTTTCGTTTACTCCCGGCTGGGGGAGGTTTTTTCTTTTGGCAAGGAATTTTGGTTTTTATTGTTGGTCTCGGTGGTCATTTTGTTGGCCGCCTTATTGGACTTCGAGGCTCTAAGAGTTGGAAAGATTTCGGTGGTGGAGCCGGTTTACGCTCTAGAGATTCCGGTCACTATTTTATTGGCTTCCCTGATAATAGGGGAATATTTAAGCGGCCCGCAGTTGTTTTTGGTGGTCGTGCTTTTGGTTGGTATTTTTTTGGTTTCCGTTAAATCTTTAAATAAATTAAAACGGTTCAGGCTGGAGCGGGGCGTTTTGCTGGCCGTGGTCGCTACCGTGGGCATGGGCCTGGCTAATTTTTTGTTTGGCTTCGGCGCCAGAGAGACCGGCCCGCTACTGGTTAACTGGTTCACCAGCCTGGTAATGGCCTTGGTCGCTTTAATTTATTTGGTTGGCCGGGCGCGGGCCAAAGAGATATTCAGCGGCTGGAAAAGAGAGAAATTGTTGATTGTGGGAACTGGTTTGATTGATAATTTGGCATGGATCTCTTTTACTTGCAGCACTCTTTATATTCCCATAGCCATCACCACCAGCATTAGCGAAAGCTATATCGCCTTGGCCTCGGCCTTGGGTTTATTTTTCAACAGAGAAAAGCTAAAAAAGCATCAATGGCTGGGACTGATTCTGGCCGTAGTGGCGGTGGTTGTTTTGGCGATTATCACCTGAACAAATGAACACGGATTTTTCTAAAAATATTTTTAAGGTCGTGGCCCGGATACCGCCGGGCCGGGTTTTGACTTATGCCCAGGTGGCAAGTAGAGCCGGCCGGCCGCTGGCTTACCGGGCGGTTGGCAATATTTTGAGCCAAAACCATGACCCCCAAATACCCTGCCATCGAGTGATCCGTTCGGACGGGCTGGCCGGCGGCTATAACCGGGGCAAGAGAAAAAAATTGGAATTACTGAAGAAAGAGGGGGTGATTAAAAATAAGTTGCCCTCTTTGGGGGGGGCATGCTAAAATAAGCCCATAAAAAATAATCATAAAACCCATGCAGGAAACTTTAAAGAATCTGACCAAAGCTTTTATCGGCGAATCGCAGGCCAGAAACCGCTATACCATGTATGCCAGTGTAGCCAAAAAAGAGGGCTTTGAGCAGATAGCCGAAATTTTTTTGCTCACCGCCGATCAAGAGCGGGAACATGCCAATAAAGTATTTAAAGAAATTCAGGAACTCAAAAAAGACAATCCCGAAGAATTGGCCGCGATCAGGGTGGAGGCCGAAGCGCCGACCGCTTATGGCACCACGGCCGAAAACCTGAAGGCGGCCATTGCCGGCGAGAATTACGAACACACCAAGATGTACCCGGAGTTTGCCGACGTCGCCGATAGCGAAGGCCTAAAAAGCGTTGCTTTTAGATTGCGCCACATCGCCACAGCCGAAGAGCATCACGAAGAAAGGTATAAAAAATTATTAAAAGAAGTAGTAGCGGACACCGTCTTTAAAAAAGACAAGGAAGTTTGGTGGGTCTGTCGCGAATGCGGTTATCAGCATTTTGGCAAAGAAGCGCCCCAGGAGTGCCCGTCTTGCAATCACGCTCAAGCATTTTATCAGGTGAAGTGCGAAGAGTATTAATTTAATTTATGCAGTATTATATCCCTCTAATCATGGAGGGGCTGCGCCATTACGGCTATTTTATTTTATTCTTTGGCGCTTTTTTTGCCGGCGAAACCTTTATCCTGGCGGCGGCATTTTTGGCTTCTTGGAAATATTTTAATTTGCAGTGGGTGATTTTGGTCAGTTTGTTGGCAGTGCTTCTTTCAGACAGCCTTTGGTATTTCATCGGGCTGAAATTTTCCCAGCCCATCAGCCGCTTCAGGCGTTTCTTCTCACCAGTTAGATACGAAAAAAGAATTGCCGCTTTCAAAAACGGTTTTAATAAACACTATCGGGAGTTTTTGATTTTGGGGAAATTCGTTTATGGAGCGAGGATTTTGACGCTTTTGGCCGCCGGCCATCAAAAAATAAATTATAAAAAATTCTTATATTATAATTTTATCGGCAATATTATCTGGCTGTTTGCGGTAATAATCGTGGGCTGTCTGATGGGCCTGGCCTGGGATTATCTTGATCGGTTCAATCACTATTGGCGTTATTTGATTTTGGTCGGCTTGGCCCTGCTACTGGCGGTCAGATTCGTTTTCAGTAAAATTATTAAAAAACTCAATTATGAGCCGGGAAGTTGAAGAGATAAAAGCCAAGCTGGATTTGGTGGATTTTATGAGCGAATACGTCAAACTGTTGCCGGCGGGCGGTAATTTTAAGGCTCTTTGCCCTTTTCATAACGAAAAGACCCCGTCTCTAATGGTCAATCGCCAGAGGCAAATTTGGAAATGTTTCGGTTGCGGCGAGGGCGGAGATGTTTTTAATTTTTTGATGAAAATAGAAGGGTTGGAATTTGCCGAAGCACTGAAGGTTTTGGCGCAAAGGGCGGGCGTGGCCCTAAGAACCCAGGACCCGGCGCTTAACAGCGAAAAAAATCGTCTTTATGGTCTTTTGGATTTGGCTGCGCGTTATTGGCACAAGGTGCTTTTGGATTCTTCGGCGGCCAAGGAAGCCAGGGATTATTTAAGCCAGCGGGGCCTAAGCTGGGAGACGATCGAAGATTTTCGCCTGGGTTATGCCATCGAAGCCTGGGATGATTTGAATAACTTTCTGATTAAGAAGGGTTTCACTGAAGCAGAAATTTTTTCAGCCGGTTTGTCGGTAAAAAAAGAGCGGGGAACCGGTTTTTATGATCGTTTCCGAGCCAGAATAATGTTTCCCATTCTTGATTTGCACGGGCGGGCAGTGGGCTTTGGCGGCCGGACTCTAAAAAAAGAAGAAGCCGCCAAATACATCAATACGCCGCAGACCAGCGTTTATAATAAAAGTTCGGTTCTCTATGGCTTCTACCGGGCCAAGGAGACAATCAAAAAAAATGACTTGTGCATTTTGGTTGAAGGCTACATGGACGTTTTGCCTTCTTATCAGGCGGGGGTAAAAAATGTGGCGGCGATTTCTGGCACCGCCTTGACCGGGGAGCAAATAAAAATTTTAAAAAGATACTCAAACAATCTGGCCCTGGCTCTGGATATGGATGCGGCCGGTCAGCAGGCGGCTTTGCGTAGCATTGATCTGGCCTTGGCCGAAGAAATGAACGTCAAAATAATCAGCCTGCCTTTTGGTAAAGATCCGGGGGAGTGCATTAAGAATAATCCTCAAGATTGGCCGGACTCGATAGTAAAGGCGCAGGCGGTGATGGATTATTTCTTTGGCTCGGCCCTGTCCAAATACGACATCAGTCAGCCGGAACAAAAGAAAAAAGCCGCTAAATTTTTGCTGGAGAAAATCAGTAAGCTGGGGGACAGGGTGGAGCAGGATTATTGGCTGAAAAAATTGGCCGCCACTCTAGCGGCATCAGAAGCGGTTCTAAGAGAGCTGCTGGTCAAGCTGGAGAGGGGATTTGGCAAAAGAGTCGGCGTCAAAAAAACGGAAGCCGCGCAAAACAGGCCGTCAGAAGATCAGGAACTGATACTTTTGAAAAGGCTTCTGGTCTTGGCTTTTAATTTTCCTCAATATTTTTTCAGAATCGTCGAGAGCGTCTCCCTGGATTTTTGGAATAATGATTTAAATCTTAGTCTTTACAAAAAGATTGTATTATTTTATACTAGAAATACCGGTTCATTGGAAAAGTTGTCTGTGGATAAGCTGGGAACAGAAATTTGGAAAATATTCGACGAGTGGCTAAAGCGGGATAAGCCGGATTTTAGCGCCGCAGAATCAAAATTATTGGAAGAAGTTTTTTTATTGGCTCAGGCCGAGCGCGGTGTGATTGAGGAAAAAGCGGCCAAAGAAGAGCTGGATAATTTTTTAAAGTTGCTTAAAAACAATTATTTGACCGGCGAGATAGACAGATTAAAACAGACTCTGGAAAAAGCGGAACTGGCCGGCCGGCCGGCAGAAGAGCTGGCGCAGATTTATTTGAAACTTAACGAATTAATCAAACAAAAAAATATTAATTAATACGCCTCGTTAAAATCAGCGGGGCAATTATCAAAGGTTCTAATTTAATGTCCTCGAAAAAAAATAGAGGCAAGAAGAATAGAAATAAAAAGCCGGCCAAAACCAAAACCGCCGGCAGGCGAACAGCCAAAATTAGGAAGACGGCAGGTTCCAAAAATAAAAAATCTCAGTCCGCCAAACACAAAAAAAATTTAAAGGCGGCTATTAAAAAAAAGAGAGCCAAGCTTCGCAAACTTCCTAAGGCCATAGTCAAACCAGACGAAGAAGCGATCCAAACCTTGATTCGAAAGGGTAGATCGCGTGGTTTTATTACTGAACAAGAATTGCAGATAATTTTGCCGGAGCTGGAAGAATATATTATTCGCTACGAAGATTTGCTGGAAGAACTAGATCGGTTGGGAATTAATATCATGGAGTCGGGCGGTTTCTTTTCTTCGGCCCAGGCTAAAACCGAAGAGAAAAAGCCTGAAAAAAAGAGAAAGCCCAAAGCCAAAGCGATTACCGAGAGCGATATTAGCTTGGGGGATATTTCCACCGATTCGATCCAGATGTATTTGAGAGAAATCGGCCGAGTGCCGTTGTTGTCTTCCGAGGAAGAAGTTTATCTGGCCAAAAAAATAGAAGAAGGCGAAATCGAGGCGCGGCAAAAATTGATCAGGGCTAATCTGCGCCTGGTGGTTTCGGTGGCCAAAAAGTTTCAAGGCAAAAGCCTGTCTCTTTTGGATTTGATTCAAGAGGGAAATATCGGGCTGTTTCGGGCGGTAGATAAATTCGATTATCGCAAGGGTTATAAATTTTCCACTTATGCCACTTGGTGGATCAGGCAGGCCATCACCCGCTCTCTGGCCGATCAGTCGCGCACTATTCGCATTCCGGTGCATATGGTGGAAAACATTAATAAATTTCAGCAAGTAGAGCGGCGTCTGGTGCAGGATCTGGGCCGCGAGCCGTTGCCGGAAGAAATTGCCGCCGAGATGGGCGAGGAGTTGGTCAAGATAAATCATATTATAAAAATTTCCCAAGAGACGATTTCTCTGGGCACGCCGGTAGGCGATGATAGTGATGACAGTATTCTGGAAGATTTTATCGAAGATCAGAAGACCATTAGTCCGGATAAGGCAGCCGCTTTGCAGATTCTGGGCGATTATGTGCGACAAGTGATTTCCGAGCTCACGCCGCGCGAACAAAAGGTGCTCGAGATGCGTTTTGGGTTAAAAGACGGCGTAGCACATACATTGGAAGAAGTGGGTCAGGAGTTTGATGTTACGCGTGAGCGTATTCGGCAAATAGAGGCCAAGGCGTTGGAAAAGATTGAAAAAATAAAGGGCATTGAAAAATTGAAAGATTTCTAAATTATTGACAGCGGCTGGGTTTTTTGTTAATATTTTTTTAGAGTCATGTCTGATGGCTCTTTTAAAAAAACAAATGATCCGCGATAGCGAAATGGGTCGAGGCCATAGGCCGAGACGGGCAGAAGCGAGCAAAGCGAGAGTCGATGAATGCGACCTTAGGGAGCATTCAGCGCTGCCCCGGAAGAGCAACCGGCGTTTAGTATATGGCAAAAGTAACAAACTAAAAACAAATGATCCGCGATAGCTCAATGGTAGAGCAACCGGCTGTTAACCGGTAGGTTGCTGGTTCGAATCCAGCTCGCGGAGCCAAGAAACTAGATACGAACTCATTTTTTGAAGATGAGAGTGTTCGCTCGCCCAGCCCCGCCAATGGCGGGGCTGGCCTTCGCTCCGCGACGGCTTCGCCGTCGTTTTGGCGGGAAATGAAGCGAATTTTAATGCTTTCGGGGGAATAGAAAATGTTTGAAAGAAACTTTTTAGCAAAAAGATTTCTTTCAATTCCTTTGGTAGTTTTGAGTCCGGTAATGAAAAATTTTAGAGTGTCCGAAATGCTTTCGGTGGAAAATTTAGAGCATCCATCCGTTAGTTCGTATCCAGCGCGGTGTCCCGCTTGTTCGTCGTTGTTTAAGCGAAAAACAAGATTTTCAACATAATTTTTATCAACCGAAATGCGCTCTAAATTTTCCAAACAAAAATCTTCTAATCGTTCGGCGGACACTTGTTTTACTGAACACGCTTGCCAGTCCTGTTTCATCGTGGCGGTGCAACGATAGTAATAATAGCGGTTCAATTTTCCAGCGATATATTTGTTGGTAAAACAAGAAGTCATATTTGAACCACACTCTTCACATTTTATAAGTCCGCCGAACAGGAAGTTTTTGTACACTCTAAAATTTTTCCGCTTTTCCTTATGAATTTTTTGAGCAAGGGCAAAAATTTCTTCTGAAATTATCGGCTTGTGAATACCTTGATAAATTTCGCCATTGTGTAAAACCTTACCTATGTAGATAACATTTCGCAAAATGTGGCTGATATTTGTTTTAGAGAAATTTTTGCCTAACTTATTTTTGATACCTCTATCTTTCAGCATTTGGTAAGTTTTCGCCGTTGAGCCGGTTTCAATATAAGTTTCAAAAATTGATTTTATTTCTTCCGCTTCTTTTTGGTGCGGGATAAGTTTCTTATCTTCTCGCTTGTAGCCATAAGGAGTTAGCCCGCCGTTTGCGAGCCCCTTTTTCGCGCGCTCCAACATTTTGTCTTTTGTTCTCTCGCTGGTTAGCTCTCGCTCAAATTGAGAAAAAGTGAGCATAATATTGCGAAGCAATCTTCCGGCGGGCGTTGAAGTATCAAACCTTTCCGTAATGGAAATAAAATCAATTTTTGCTTGCTCAAAAAATTCTATCAGTTGGTAAAAATCTTTTGGAGAACGAGTGAGCCGATCGATTTTGTAGACCAAAACCACATCAATTTTTTCTTTTTTCAAATCAGCAAGTAATTCCTGCAAGGCGGGACGTTGTAAAATTGCGCCAGAAAATCCAGCGTCGTTATAAACTTTAAAAACCTGCCAATCATTTTGACTTTCGATAAACGACCGGATTTTCTGCTCTTGCGCTTCGCAAGATGAAAATTCTTTTTCCGCTTGGTTATCAGTTGAAACTCTTGTATAAATGGCGCAATTTTTCATATTCATAAATTTATATTATTAGTTTTTAAAAAGAAAAAATTGAATTCCCCCGAAAGCATTAAAATCCGCTTCATTTCCCGCCAAAACGACGGCGAAGCCGTCGCGGAGCGAAGGCCAGCCCCGCCATTGGCGGGGCTGGGCGAGCGAACACTCTCATCTTCAAAAAATGAGTTCGTATCTAGTTTCTTGGCTCCCGAATTAAAACCTTCGCAAACTTTTGAAATTATTTTGCCAAATCTGATACACAAATCCAAAAAGCGAAACCTGAAATGATACGCCCCGCCACTATTTTTCTGGGGCAAAGGAGGCGGGGCGACGGACTCGCCCGCGCAGAGGAGGGGTCTGGGGAGGAATCCGCGCGGGCTTCGGCTTTCCTTTTTGAAAAAATCGGCGGCTAAAAATTGAAGAAAAATAAAATTCATGTTAGTATAGTTGTGAGGGTTAAGTTCAACGCTCATACTTATACTATCATACTATGGAAAGTAATAAAAAACAAATTGGGGATAAAATTAAAGCCGTCCGCACAAAACAAGGATTGACGCAGGATGCCCTTGCTCGAAAATGTGATATTCCCTACACAACACTGACAAAAATTGAATCAAATGTCATAACCAAGCCGTCAATCCAAACAGTTGTTAAGATTGCCACAGGGTTGGGCATTTCAGTAGATGAACTTTTGAAATGATATGAAATTAACCTCGCTTACAATAAAAAATTTTCGAAGTATTGAAGAGGAAACTTTTGATATTACAGAAGTTGATAACACCTATACTTTTACGCTCATAGGCATTAACGAATCCGGGAAAAGTAGTTTTTTGAAAGCAGTTTCGTTGGTTGATAATGATGATGAAAAAGTTATTTTCCCTAAAGATTATTTTGAGGAAACAGAATCAATTAGCATTGTTTTGAATTA
Source organism: Patescibacteria group bacterium (assembly GCA_041649575.1). GTDB lineage: Bacteria > Patescibacteriota > Patescibacteriia > 2-01-FULL-39-33 > 2-01-FULL-39-33 > JBAZMW01. Next base: position 114,015 of record JBAZMW010000001.1, read on the forward strand.
CGAGCTTGAAACACAAGAAGAAAAAGACCTAAAAAGTGCTCTTACAGAAAAGGGATTTGAGAAAGACATTTTATCAAAAATAAAGGTCGAACAGGTTTCTGTTTGTGCGACTTTTGAACCGGTGGCAAATGCACCAAAGAAAGTTTTTGATCAGATTACATTTCAGCAAAAAGTTTTTGACGACTACACCTTACTTGGCGACAAACCTACTAAAAAAGACCCACAACAAACACAGGAGGATTTTGACATTGAGAAGTATTTTGAAGTGCATTTGCCGAAATATTTTTGGAAAATTGCTCACAGGATTGTTTTTTGGAAATCTGATAGTAAGCACCTTATCAATGAACAAATAAACCTTGATACATTTGCTGCTAACCCTGAAGAAACATCAATCCCATTGATAAATTGCTTTGAGTTGGCTGGTGTGGCACAAGATCAAATTGTCTCGCAAGTTGCTAAACTAAAAACTGACGATGCTGAGATAGATAATCTTGAAGAAAAGCTTGGAGACAAAGTAACTGCCCATATCAAGAAAGTTTGGTCTAATCATCCAATCAAAATAAAATTTAAGATAAATAATTCATTGCTAACACTTCTCGTTGAGGATGATAAAGTAAAATACAAATCAAAGACAACCGAGCAGAGAAGTGATGGCTTTCGGCAGTTTATTTCATTCCTCCTAACAATTTCGGCAGAAAGCGCGACAAATCAGCTCTCTAATTCTTTGCTATTACTTGATGAGCCGGAAACCCATTTGCATCCCCAAGCACAAGAGTATTTGAAAGACGAATTGATTAAGATAACGAGAAATGACGAAAACAACATCGTCTTTTTTGCCACGCACTCAAACTACATGATTGATAAGGAACATATTGAACGATGTTTTAGAGTTTCCAAACAATCAAACCGAAGGACAAAATTGGAAAAATTTCAAGCAGGTCAGAAATCATATGCGGAGGTAAACTATGAAGTTTTTAATATCGTATCTTCTGACTACCACAACGAGCTATATGGATATTTAGAAGATGTAGACAAAACAAAATTAGATGGATTAGATAAAACGAAAAAGTGGAAGAATAAGAAAAATAATGGTGTAGAGACAGATGTCTCATTGGCAACTTATATTCGACATTCAATCCATCATCCCGAAAATACACTTAATGCAAAATTCACTCCCGAAGAATTGGAGGGGTCAATTGAAAGTTTAAGAAAATTGAAATATGGAAACTAAAAATGTAAAATTTGTTGTTTTTGTTCCACTCTCTCACGCTGGCGCTGTGCGCCAAGCTCTTGGTGAAGCTGGAGCGGGAAAAATAGGAAATTATGACTTCTGCTCTTTTTCTTCTCGTGGCACCGGTCGCTTTCGCGGTAATGAAAATACAAATCCTACTATTGGCGAAGCCGGAAAATATGAAGCAGTTGAGGAAGAACGGATTGAGGTGATAGTGCCACGAGATATTTTGAGAGAAGTCATCGAAAAAGTAAAAAGTGTTCATCCATATGAGGAAGTCGCTTTTGATATTTATCCGCTAGAAAATATATGACCGACAAACAATTTCTCCAAAAAGCAATAGAAAAAGCGAGAGAGTCTGTGGCACAGGGTGGTTTTCCTGCTGGTGCGATAGTCGTTAAAAATGGAGAAATTATCGGCGAAGGAGTTTCTGTCGGCAATAAACTGAACGACCCGACTAGCCACGGCGAAATGGCCTCAATTCGGGCGGCATGCAAAAACCTCAATACTTCCGATTTATCAAACTCGATACTCTATGCGTCCATGCAACCTTGCCTAATGTGCCTCGGTGCGTCTATGTGGAGCGCGATACCGAAAATCGTTTTTGCATGCCCCAAAGAGAAAGTATCGACTGAATACTACGGCGGACATTACAAGCCGTCTGCTATCAACGCAGAACTAACTCGTCCGATTGAATTAGTCCATTTCGCCGAACTGGAGAACGAATCGTTGACGATCGTCCGCGAGTGGGAAAAATCATTATGAACACCGACAAACTCGCAAAATTTCTAAACGAAGCAAACAAAGCGACCTACGCCAATAAAACTGCGCCAAAAGTCGCACCCTCTCGTTTAAAGTCAGAGGATTACCAATTTGAAAAAGACGGACTAATTTATCACGATACTTATTTTGGTGGGCGCGACTTTATCGGCGAGGAAATCGTATACGAAAATGAGAAACCAGCATGGGGCGCAAATTATTTTGGTTTCGTGCTTGATAAAAGTATTAGCGAGAAAGATGTATACGATTTTCTGCGCCGTGCGCTCATGCAGGAATATAATGATGTGATTCCAGTACGAGGACCAAGCAACTTTTCCGTTGACGACAAAGAATATCGTTTTGTTGTGAATGGCGACCTTGCCAATTTCTCTGGCACAGAGGAAATTTTATTTGACGGAAAAGTTGTTTATCGCTGTCTAATACACGGAGGATTTATTAGATAGCCGCCGATTTTTTCAAAAAGGAAAGCCGAAGCCCGCGCGGATTCCTCCCCAGACCCCTCCTCTGCGCGGGCGAGTCCGTCGCCCCGCCTCCTTTGCCCCAGAAAAATAGTGGCGGGGCGTATCATTTCAGGTTTCGCTTTTTGGATTTGTGTATCAGATTTGGCAAAATAATTTCAAAAGTTTGCGAAGGTTTTAATTCGGGAGCCAAATTGTATGTTCGCCACCCTTATGGGTGGTGTTTTGTTTTTGATTTATTTTTTTGTTATAATCTAGATAAGATGAACACCTACAACTGGTATTCACAACTCATCAAACCATTATGGTCACCGCCAAGCTGGCTTTTTGGACCGGTGTGGACGGTGTTATACGCGATTATAGTCGTTTCTTTCGGCACGGTGTTTTATAAAATGCTTACAGGCAAAATTACTTGGATTGTCGCTTTACCGTTTGTGCTCAATCTAGTTTTCAATTTTATTTTTACGCCAATTCAATTTGGACTTAAAAATAATCTTTTGGCGGCAATAGACATTTTGCTCGTTCTTGGCACACTCGTTTGGGCAATGGCGGCCATTTATCCGTATGCTCGTTGGATCGCATACATCCAAATCCCGCACTTGCTCTGGGTTTCGTTCGCGACTGTTTTACAATTAACCATTACTTATTTGAATAGATAGACGGCACGCTAGTCAATATTGGCACGAAATTCGGCATCAGGGTTTTTTAAAAAATTCGTATTTTAATTAAAAGGCGGAGCTATTAAACATGAATAAAAATGGAATTAGAATATTATATTTTATTCTTGCCATACTGCTCGGTATTTTTATGTTTGTATATGGCGGATTTGACGATAGTCCCGGGGGACAACTTATAGGGGTAATAGTAATTATTATCGGAATTATAGGATTGATAAAGCGCAAGAAAAAAATTTCATTCACCAAATAGAGCAATGATTTAAGTTAACGCATGTCCTGATTTTATTAATGAGGCGGAGTTAGCAAGAGTAACCCCTATTTCAGGGGTTATTTTTTTAACTAGCAAATCCTGCAAACTGTTCATTATAAATTCTGATTAAAAAAACGAGGGCGGAGAAAACAAGTTCCCCGCCCTATAAAACGACTCGGTCGCGTTCTAGACCTCTGCCTTCAGCGCGCCGTGATGGGCTACCCCCTTCTTACGCAGCTCTCCACCCGTTCCCTCCAGTAGGATGGTCAGGTTTGCCCCCTCTTCTCCCTGACCGCAGAGCAACTGGCTGGCCGCCAGCATGTAGGTGACGAGCACGTAGTGAGCACCCATCTCATACAGCTCCATAGCTTTCTTCCTGGAGTCCACAATCCCGATAAAGTTGACCTCGGGGTTCTGCTCCTTGACGTGTCTTAGAAGCAACTCCGTGTCTCTCATGTCGGGAATGGATGAGAACACGGTTTGGATTTTGGACCAGTCTATAAGAGCCAGCACCTCATGACTCGAGGTGTCCCCAAAGATGCAGGGCACCTTGTCTCGTTCCAGTTGAGCAATGACGTCGGGGTTGTGATCTATAACCACATATTTCTTCCCGAGCTTACGTAACGCTCGTTCCAGGATTCGGCCCAGCCGGTCGTGTCCCACCAGAACCACTTCGAACCCGTCTCGTGTCGCTATCTCCGTGCCATCTTGCAGCTGCTTCCTGGAGGTCAGACGATCCAGCCATTTCAGTCTGTCGCCCAGCAGCCGATAGAGCGACTGGCTGTATTTCATGGAGTACGACGATAGGGCAATAGACACGACCGTGATGATAATGATCGGCGACAGCAGCGACGGGCTGAGGTGGCCCAGGGCAATGCCTTGAGCTATCAGGATGAGACTGAACTCGGACAATTGGCCGACTGCCAGGCCTACACTGAAAGAGGTAGACCGGCGATAGCCAAACAGCCCCACAATAACCATCGTCATTATCGGCTTGATCACCATGGCGATCACCGAGAAGACAACAATTAGCAGCCAGTACTGCGAGAGGGTGCTGTAGAATGTCAGGACCTTCAACTGGTCGACCGTTTCAGTAAACAGCGACTCCGGAGCCAACTGCAGTCCCAAAGAGGCAAAGAACAGCACCGTGAAGAAGCTTTTCAGTGCCTCCAGGTCGCCGATGATCTCATAGCGATAACAGAGACGCGCGATAGCCAGCCCCGCCAGAAAAGAGCCGATGCCCATGGACAACTTCTGATGCTGGGCGTAGAACGCCGTGATAAACAGGATGCCCATGGTCACCACAAACAGCACTTCTCTTTCCTTGGCCACATACTTGAAGACCTTTGGGAAGACAAACCGCCCGCAGACGAAGACGATTATCAGTATCAGACCGGCGGCCAGCGTCAGCGTCGAGAGCAGGATGTCCGGCGAGAAGTCATTGATGGTGGTCAGGATGGAGAGGGCAAAAATCGCCATCACGTCCTGCATGACCAGAATGCCAATGACGATCTTGCCGTAGAGGGAGTCCAGGTCATACTTCTCTCCCAAGACCTTGACGACCAGCATGGTGGAGGAAAAGGCCGAGATCAGCCCGAAATAGACGGCCGTGACATTGCTAAGCCCGAAGAGCTTGCCGGCGCCAAAGCCCAAGGCAAGGGTTGTGGCTACCTGCAGAGCTCCGCCCAACATCGCCACCGCACCCACTTTCTTGAGCCGTTCCAGGTCCATCTCGATACCGATAATGAACAACATCACCACGATCGCCACCTCGGAGAGTTCTGCGATGGCTTCGGGATGGTTGATCAGGTTGATCCCGAGAGGCCCCAGGACAACTCCCACCAGTACATAAGCGGGAATCATGGGCTGCCTCAAGGCCTTGAATACTAGCCCGGCGATCCCGGCGAGCACGAAAATCGCTCCGATTTGCGCTATCATTAGTCTTCTCCTTTTGCAAAATTGAACGCGATTAAGACATCTTATTATGTGCGATGTTACCTTTACGGATAACTTTTTATTTTATAATAAAAATTGGGTTTTTGTCAATATAGAAGACATCATTGTTACTAGTAGGATTCTTTCATAATGTTTTATATATTTTTTGTTTTTTTATTTGTGGATAACCAGGTCTTGACTCTATGTAAAGTATACATTACAATAAGTAATATAAGCTTAACTTTATCTATATGAACTACAAACAATTCAAGAGAATAAAGGTGTTAATCGCTTCTTTTATTTCGGCTATGGTGGCGATAGCGGTGGTATTTAATAATATTATTTTGGCTTTAGCCGGAGTATTGATCGGATTACTTTTTCTTTTTTTGGTCAGAAGAAAAACCAAGGCGGTTTTGGTTGATGAAAGAATTCAAAATATCGGCGGTCGCGCTTCTCGCCTTACTTATGTGATTCTAACCATTACTGTCGCTTTTCTTTCTTTAGTTTTTATTCTGAGTGGCAGACGAATGGGCGAAGCGAATTACGAAACGCTAGGTATTATCTTAAGCTACATAACTTTATTTAGTCTGGCTCTGTATTCGCTCTCTTACAAATATTTCAGCAAAAAATATGGAGAAACTGACGACGAATAAAATCAAGGTTTATCGGGCGATGCGCAATATGACGCAGGAAGAGCTGGCCGAGGAGGTTGGCGTCACTCGCCAGACTATTATCGCGATTGAAAAAAATAAATATGTGCCGTCCTTGGAGCTGGCTTTCAGGATTACCAGAGTTTTTAATGAGACAATAGAAAATGTTTTTCAGTATCAAAAATAAAAATTTAAATTAAAATCATGGGCATTCTTAAAAAAATTGATAAAAATTTGATTGGCTATATTATTGGTGTTGGAATTCTTCTTTTTCTTTTTATTTTTTTTATCACTTGCACGCAAATCGGCCATGACGTAAAAAAGCGCTGCGAGCTGGCTCAAAGCAGATATGGAGGCGAGTGCGTCGAGGCTTTAATGAGCCAGGTTGCCGACAGCTCCAGTCTATATGGGAAAAACAGTGCCATTTGGGCGTTGGGACAGCTGGGCGATAAAAAAGCGCTGCCATTTCTGGAAAGATATGACACACGAGAGCCGTTGCCTGATCGTGGAATTCGCGGAGAATGGAACAAGGGAATCAGCCAGTATGAACTGCGCAAAGCCATCAAGCTTTTAAAGAGCGGATTCAATCTCTCGGCTTTTGTCTGGCGTGATTAATAACCGTAAGGGAAGTTGGCCGGCTGGTGTATTTATGGCCGCTGGTTTTATAGAAGTTTCAATAAATTTATGAAAAATAATTTACCTCCAAGAGAGTTTAGGATTTTAAAAAGGTTAAAAACTCCAGCTAAGATCCAAGATTTTTTAAATACCATAAAAATTAATTTTGAAGAGGACGGGGATACCTCTCTATCGCCCATGTCGGTGCTGGAAAGGGGCGTTTGCCATTGCGCCGAGGGAGCGATTTTGGCGGCGTTGGCTTTGCGCGTCAATGGCTACCCGCCGCTGGTGCTCGACCTCACCGCCAATAAAAACGATTTTGATCACGTGGTGGCTGTTTTTAAAAAAGACGGGAAGTGGGGAGCGATATCAAAAACCAATCACGCGGTTTTGAGGTATCGGGAACCGGTTTACGGTTCGATTCGGGAATTGGTCATGAGTTATTTTCACGAATATTTCGACGATCAAGGCCGGAAAAATTTAAGGAGTTTTTCCAGGCCGGTCAACCTCAAAAGATTCGACCGTCGTGGCTGGATGACAACCAAGGAGGAGGTCGATTATATTATTGAGTATCTGGCTGACGTCAAACACTTTCCTATAATCAACAGAAAACAAATCAGAAACCTGAAGAAAGCCGACCCGATTGAGATAAAAGCGGGATTATTGGTGGATTGGAAAGAAAAAAATAATCCCATGCCCGAAGGCAGGGATTAAAGAGGGGACCATGGTGCAAGCGCGGGTCTGGCAGGCGAGCTACTTGGCCGCATCGGGAGGAGAGGCGGCCTCCGGAGGAGGACTGATGTCCAGGTGGCTATAGTGGATGATGCTGTCGGTCAACCAGAAGCCGGGCAAGAAGTCGGGACCGACATAACCTAATTTCACGGTCAGTGTTCGCGTTTCCTCGTCGACTTGGTAATCGCCGGCGCCTCTGACGATTATCTCCAGGCGTTGAGGCTGGGGATCTTCTGGCGGCAACGCGGTCCAGATTGTCAGCCAGGTCTTCGCCTGGACGGCGCCGGCAACGGATTTCAGAGCCAGTTTTGTCTCTCTTGCGGAGGGAGCGTAGTTGGGACCCAGTTTGCCGCACTCCTCGTCGGTCAGAGCCTCGCCCTTGACCATCTTCTCCCTTATGGGCTTGGTTTGATCGACAAGGAAAGTGCTCGCGGCCAACCAAGCAATTACAGCCAGGAACATCACCACCACCAGCAGTTCGAGCAGTGTAATGCCACTCTTCTCGTTCATTAGAGTTCTCCTGTTGAAGGTTCGTTTTTGTGTGCTGGATTTAAGCTATAATAAATAATCGAATTTGTCAAAGGATGGTTTTTTTAGTAAAATAAAAAGACCATTTATTTTATTAAAGCTTCTGGCATGACGGTCTTATTTTATTCAATAATCAGCGTTTTACTTATTAGTCTGGTCTCTTTGGTGGGAGTCGCGGCTTTCTTTTTCAAAGAGAGAGTTTTAAACAGAATTCTGCTTTTTTTCATTTCTTTTTCCGCCGGCAGCTTGATGGGCGGGGCCTTTTTCCACCTGCTGCCGGAAGTTCTGGACGAGGGCGTTCGGCCGCTAGAAATTTTTGTTTATGTGCTGGTCGGTTTCTCTTTATTTTTTATTTTGGAAAAATTTCTACGCTGGCGCCACTGCCATGACAGCGACTGCGCCAAACACCATCATTTGGGTTGGATGAACCTGATCGGTGACGGTGTCCACAATCTGATTGATGGCCTGATAGTTTTTTCCGCTTTTACACTGGGGCCGCAACTGGGCGTACCGGTAATGGTTTCCATAATTTTGCACGAAGTGCCGCAGGAGTTCAGCGATTTTGGAGTTTTGGTTTATTCCGGTTTCAGCCGCTTGAGAGCGCTGGCCTACAATTTACTTTCGGCTTTAGCAAGTGTCTTAGGAGTTTTTATAGCTTATTTTTTGGTTGGCCTTGATCAGTCGATCAACGATTTGCTTTTGCCGCTGGCCGCCGGCGGGTTTATTTATATTGCCGCTTCCGATCTCATTCCCGAACTCCACAAAGAAAGAAAATTTTTCAACTCCCTGGTTTCTTTTTTATTTTTTTTATTGGCCTTGATTTTTATGTTCGCCATTAAGTTTCTACTGGAGTAGTCATTTAATCAGCAATATAGTTATGAAAATTCTAAGAATTACCGCCAGCTGGTGCCCGGAATGCGCTATTATGGGATTTCGTTGGCAAGAAATAAAAAAAGAATTTCCGCAATTAGCCATTGAGGAGGTTGATTTTGATAAGCAGCAGGAGCTAAAGCAAAAATATCAGATTGATAAAGCCTCGACTTTTATTTTTTTTGATCAGCAGGGGCAGGAATTATTAAGAAGGCATGGTTTATTGGAAACAAAGGAGTTAATTCAACTTATTAAAGAAAATCAAAATAAATAGGTTATGACTATAAAAAAAATAATTAGACCGGTTTTGCTGGTGATTTTATCGGTTTTGGTGGCTGGTTTTTGCCTGGGAGTCGCCAGCCAGCCGGCCAGAGCCGAAGCCGCGGAAGTCAACCTTTTCTATAGTCCGACCTGTCCGCACTGCACCAAGGAAAGGGCTTTTTTGGATGTGATAGAAAACAAATACCCGCAGATAAAGGTGAACCGCTTTAATGTCACCGAGGCGGGCAGTGTTGATAAGTTGAAGGAGTTTTACGGCAAATATAAAGTGCCAGAAGATTCCTGGGGGTTGGTGCCGGTGACTTTTATCGCCGATAAGTTTTTCTTGGGTTTTAGCGACAGCACGGCCAAAGAAATCGAGAACTGTCTGACCGATCTGTGCCAGGTCGATATCAGCGCCGGCGGTGCAACCGGCGACAGCTTTACCCGTTGGTTGTCCCTGCCGTTTGGCAAACAAATTGACGTTTCCAAATTCTCGCCCCTAACCCTAAGTATCGTAGTGGGGTTTCTGGATGGTTTTAATGTTTGCTCTATGATGGCCCTGATTTTTTTATTGACGGCCATGGCCTCAACCGGCCGCCGGCGAAAAGTGATTTTGGTGGGAGGTGTTTTTATTCTGGTTTCCGGCTTAATTTATTTTTTGTTTATCTCGGCTTGGCTGAATTTATTTTTATTCTTGGGCTACATTAAGATAATTACTGTCGGCGTAGCGGTGTTGATTATAATTTTTGCCGCCCTGCTGCTAAAGGAATATTTCGCCAATATCATTTGCAAGCTTTGCGATGTCAAGGAAGAAAAAGAAAGTTTTTTTGTTAAGGCGCAAAAAAGGCTGTTCACGCAGATGATCAAGCTTTCGGCCGCCGAAATGCCTTTGATTTTAACGCTGTTAGGAGTGGCTTTGGTGGCCATTGGCGTTAATACTATCGAGCTGATGTGTTCCCTGGGTTTTCCCATGGCTTACACTAAGATCTTAGCCGGCCATCACCTGGCCACGGCAGCCTATTATTTTTATCTTTTTATCTACATTTTCTTTTACATGTTGATCGAATTTGTCATTTTTTTGGCGGCGGTGGTGACGCTAAGAGTTGTCAGCTTGTCGGATAAATATTTCAAAGCGATTAAACTGGTCAGCGGTATAATTTTATTACTGCTGGGCCTGGCCATGTTGTTTAGGCCGGAGCTGTTGAATTTTGGCTAATTTGGCCGGCTGGAAAAGTAACTTGATTGTTTTTTGATTTTTTTTGTAGTAAAATTAATAATGAATTAATTAAGATAAAAATAACCCAAATTTATGTTTAACTCCTTGAAAAAGAAAAAAAATTCGTCCAAAGAGGAAGAAGGCCACAAGAAAAAAACGGAGAGTAATTTCGCCGTGGGCATAGCGGTGGGCGTGGTGGTAGCCGTGATCATTTTGGCGATTATCGGCGCTTTAGTTTTTGTGGTAGCCCAAAAAGGCAAACTTGGCAAAAAAACTGGAGATGGTTTGACCAACACCAATCAGGCGGCCAGCGCAGCGGAAAAGGCTAAATTAAGGATCACCATCGTTACCTCTAAAAATTGCCAAGAATGTTTTGATATTAATTTATTACTCCAGGCTTTGCGGCAGAACAACATAGAAGAAAAAGGCACGGAAACTTTGTATATCGAGGACAACGCCACTAAGACCCTGCTCGACAAATATAAAATCACCAAAATCCCGACAGTTTTAATCGCCGGCGAGCTAGATAAAAACCCCAATCTAAAAAGCGCCTGGCCGCAACTGGGAGAGATTATCGATGGCGTTTTTGTCTTTAGGGAAATCATCCCTCCTTATATAGAAGTTGCCACGGGACAAGTCAGGGGTAAATTTTCCGTCATTTTTCTAACCGATAAGAGTTGTGATAAGTGTTACGATATCAATCTGCACAATACGGCCTTGACCAATTTGGGCATGAAACCGTCCGAGACCAAAACAATAGATGTTGCCAGTGATGAGGGGAAGGCGCTGGTCAAAGAATATGGAATTAAGGCTGTTCCCACAATTCTCCTGCAGGGTGAGCTAAGTGAATACCAGAATTTGAGTCAGGTCTGGCCGACTGTTGGCACGGTGGCCGAAGATGGCACTTATATTTTTACCAAAATGGACGAGATGGGGACTTATAAGGATTTGACCAAAGGCAAGGTGGTGGAAGTCAAGCCGCAATCGGCAACGACCGATCAGACAGCGACTCCAGTTAGTCAATAGAAATTACTATAAAAAATTCATCCTGCTAATCGGGATGAATTTTTTTGTGGTTTAAGCAAATATTGAAAATCACCATTATTTAAGAATGGTCACATCTTTAGGCAGTTTTTCTATAATGATATTTAAATCAAGCGCAGAATATTTATTGCCAGAAAGATTAAGCGTTTTGAGATTTTTTAAATTTCCCAACTCATAAGGAAGGCCCGTCAGCTGGTTGTTTGATAAATCTAATATTTGTAAATTTTGCAATTGGCCGATTTCTGCGGGAACACCAGTCATAAGATTATTACTGACGTTGAGCACCTTGAGATTTGACAGATGTCTAATCTCGGCCTGAATTGCTCCAGTAAGCTGGTTGTTAGATAAGTTTAATTCTTCTAAATTTGTCTGGCTAAAGACGTAATCGGGAACCTTTGTCAGTTGTTGATTGCTCAAATCCAGCTTGTTTTTTCCCGATAATGGCGACCCGTTATTGACGGGTAGGTTTGAATTGGTATTTGTTTGATTGGGTTGTCCCGACAAGGTACAGCCACTTAACAGTATGCTAGCGGCGATGACTAATAGAATTTTGTGCTTCATTTGTTTTAAATTAGGGTTAATTAAAGTTAATCTTGTTATGTTACCAAAGAGGGTATGATTTTGCAAACCAAGTGCAGGGTTTTACCAGGGCAGGCATTTCGAAAAGGGATGTCTTTTGCCGGTTCTCCACCATAAAATAAAAACTATTTTCAAGTTGCGTTTTTCTCCCTAAAATAGTATAATTCAGGCGTTATGAAATTATATATCGTAGCCACGCCCCTTGGCAATTTGGGAGACATTACTTTAAGAGCGCTGGAAATTTTAAAGTCGGTACCACTGATTTTATGCGAAGACACACGTGTTTCGCAAAAGCTTTTGGAACATTTTCAAATAAAATCAAGACTGATTTCCTACCATCAGCACAGCGGTCCGGCCAAGGTAGGGCAGATAATTAGTTTACTGGAAGAAAAAGGTGAAGCGGCTTTAATCACCGATGCCGGCACGCCGGGCATTTCCGATCCAGGCAATCAACTGATAGCCAGGTTGATCGCGAGTGAAGTAAACGATTGGGAAATTATTTCGATTCCCGGAGCTTCGGCCCTAACGGCCGCCTTATCGATCTCCGGCTTGCCGACAGACAAATTTTTATTTCTGGGTTTTCTGCCGCACAAAAAAGGCAAGGAGACGACCCTAAAGAGAATTGCCGAGAGCGAAGAAACAGTGGTTTTCTACGAATCAACACATAGAATTATCAAAACTTTAGAAAAATTAGCGGAATATTTGGACAAAAAAAGAAAGGTAATCGTCTGCCGCGAGCTGACCAAAAAATTTGAAACCGTTTATCGCGGCAGTATCAATCAGGTTTTGGAAAAATTGAAAGCCGATGTCACCAAAGGAGAATTTGTCGTGGTGGTCGGCGGGAAGCGGTTTTAAAATCAAAAAACTGATTATCGTTTGAGAATTAATATTGATATGTCAAAATTTTACATCACAACACCCATCTACTACGTAAACGACAAGCCGCATATCGGTCATGCTTACACCACGATTTCGGCTGATGTTTTGGCGCGTTATCACCGTCTGAAAGGCGAGGAGGTTTTCTTTTTGACCGGTACCGATGAGCATGGCTCGAAAGTGGCCCAATCAGCCAGAGCGGCCGAGATGACACCGCAGGAGTTTTGCGACCTGAATGCGGCCAAATTTCAACTTCTCTGGGATCGTCTGGATATTACCAATGATTTTTTTATTCGCACCACCAGCCAGGAACATCAAACCAGAGTAAAGAAATTTTTGGAGAAATTAAAAGACAAGGGCGCTCTTTACGAAGGCGAGTACGCCGGACTCTATTGCACCGGCTGCGAAAAATTCATCACCGAAAAAGAATTGGTTAACGGCAAATGTCCCGACCACAACATCGAGCCGGAAATATTAAAGGAAAAAAATTATTTTTTCAAATTAAAGGAATATTTGCCTGAAGTGGAAAAATTAATCGACAAAGGAGAACTTAAAATTTTGCCCCAAAGCCGGCACAAGGAAGTATTGGGGCTGATTAAGCAGGGGTTGGAAGATTTTTCTATTTCTCGCGAAAGCGTTAAGTGGGGGATAGATTTGCCTTTTGCCAAGGGGCAGGTGGTTTATGTCTGGGTGGAAGCGCTTTTAAACTATATTACCGCCTTGGGTTATGGAGAAGCTGGCGACGATTTTAAGAAGTTTTGGCCGGCGGATGTCCATCTAATGGCTAAAGATATTATTAAATTCCATGCCTTGTATTGGCCGGCGCTCTTGTTGGCGGCCGGTGAACAGCCGCCCAAAGTGATTTTTGCCCATGGGTTTTTCACAGTCGATGGACAAAAAATGAGCAAAACACTGGGCAATACCATCGACCCGGACGCTTTGATTGATGAATTTGGAAGTGATGCGGTGCGCTATTTACTGCTGTCACAATTTCCTTTCGGGATTGATGGCGACGTCAAGGCTGGCAATTTTGCCATTCAATACAACGCCGATTTGGCTAACGGCGTTGGCAATTTGGTCAGCCGGGTGCTGGCAATGACAGAAAAATATTTTTTTGGCCTGGTTCCCAAGACCCAGGAAAACGAGCTGGCTGAAAAGACAGACATAATTTGGCAAGAATACGAAGCGGCCATGGAAAATTTTGGCCTTGATAAGGCGGTGGAAACTATTAAAAAACTTAATTCCCTGGCTGATGGTTATATCGAAAAAAATCAGCCTTGGTCTTTGGCCAAGACTGATTCGGAAAAGCTGGAGACAATCATTTATTCTTTACTAGAGACTATTAGGCAGTTGGCAGTGATGATTTATCCATTAATGCCCAATACCGCCGAAAAGATTTTTTCTGGCTTAGGCCTGGGTGATTGGAAAAAACTCGCTTTTAGTGAGTTAAGGGCGAGCCGGATGCTGGCGCCGGGAACCAAAGTGAATAAAGGCGAACCGCTTTTCCCACGATTGGAGAAATAATTGATTTAATAATAAATTAACAAGGGATGATTTTTACCTTGATCGACGTGATTTTGGTGGTGGTAGTGGTGGTTTTTGCCGTGATCGGGCTGATGATGGGACTGATAGAGGCGATAGGTGCTTTAATAGGAGTGATCGCTGGCGCTTGGCTGGCCAGTAATTATTTTTTGAATGTCGCCGATTGGCTGACGCCGATTCTGCTAGGCCACTCTGGCGCGGCTAAAATCATTGCTTTTTTGGTGATTTTTATTATCGTCAACAGATTAGTGGGATTGATTTTTTGGCTGTTAAGTCGTTTTTTGAAACTACTCTCGATAATTCCTTTCTTAAAGTCGATTAATAAAATAGGCGGTTTCATTTTGGGTTTGGGTGAAGGCGTTTTGGCGACCGGACTGATGGTTTATGTTATCGTAAAGTTTTTGCCGGATCAGTCGGCGCTATTGGCCGGCTTCAATGGTTCAAGAGTCGCCCACTTGCTGGTTTGGGCCACGCAATTTCTCACTAATTTAATGCCCTGATGCTGGTAGATTCTCACGCCCATTTAAATTTTAAGGCCTTTGATGATGATTTGGAAGAGGTAGTCGGCCGTTGCCGCAATCGAGAGATGAAGGTCGTCAATGTGGGCTCACAATTTATTACCTCCCTGAAAGCCATTAAGATCGCTAAGGATTATGATGGTTTTTTTGCAGCCGTTGGCATTCATCCGATCCATTTAGGAGAACATAGTCAAGACCAATTAGAGGAAGCGCAGCAGCAAGAAACGGCCAGCGCCGGAGAAGAGTTTGCCAAAATAAGAGAGTTGGTCAAGGAAAAAAAGGTGATAGCTGTCGGCGAGACTGGCCTGGATTATTTCCGGCTGGCTGGTGATAAGGAAAAAACCAAAGAATTGCAAAGGGAGTATTTTATCAAACACCTTGAACTGGCCAAGGAAAACAAACTGCCGGTAATCTTGCATTGTCGTGGCAGCGAGGATAGCCCCAGAGACGCCTATAAAGAGGTTTTGGAGATTATCAAAGGCAGAGAGCCAAGGGGCGTGCTTCATTGCTTTGGAGCCGATTGGGAAACGGCCAGCGAGTTTGTGGCTCGGGGAATACTGGTGGGTTTTACGGGCATTGTCACTTTCAAAAAAAAGGCGGAAGAGTTGCAAGAGGTAGCCCGGCGGGTACCCTTAAAAAATATTTTAATTGAAACCGACTCTCCCTATTTGGCTCCCGAACCGCATCGGGGCGAGCGTAATGAGCCGGTTTATGTGGAAGATGTGGCCCGAAAGATCGCCGAACTCAGAGAATTAGATTTGGAAGAAGTGATAAGTGTTACGGCAAAAAATGCCCAGGAATTATTTAATATCTAAACTGCCGAGATGTTCAAGAATAAAAAAATATTAATTATAATTATCTTAGCGGTAGTTTTGTTTTTCGTTTATGCCTGCCCCTATTTTGAGCTGCGGCCGCAGACCGATACAGGCGAGATGTGGATTTTTAATACGCCGGACGAAATGGCTAATTATTTTTTTATCGCCAATTTTAATAATAACAGTGAGTTAAAAGTCAGCGAACCCCTGAATAACCTTGTCGGCAGTTTGAATATCGTGCATCCGCGCAGTATGCAAGTGGCTAGCGGCAATTTGGTCCCGGGAAATTTTTTGGGTTTCATTTTAATCTTGGGGTGGCTGGCCAAAATTTTTGGTTTGGCCTCGGTGCCTTTTATTATCCCATTTTTTTCTTTACTGGCCATCATTTGTTTTTATCTGATACTAAAAAGTTTTTTCGAAGAAAAGATCGCTTTTTGGTCGGCTTTGCTGCTGATGATCTTGCCGGCTTTTTGGTATTACAGCTCACGGTCGTTGTTTAATAACGTTCTATTTTTGGATTTTTTGATCATCGGTTTTTATCTGCTAGTCAGGTTTTCAAATAAAAAAAATGTTGTTAACTTGGTGGTGGCCGGCTTACTGATTGGCTCGGCCCTGACAATGAGGACTGCCGATCTGGCTTGGGTGGGCCTGTTGTTGATTTTATTTTGCTGGTTTCGGCGGCGAGAGATCGGCTGGCCCTATTGGTTGCTTTTAATCGTCTTGATTTTCGTGCCATTTCTGCCGATATTGTTTTATCAGCTTCAGCTCTATGGCGGGGCGTTGGCAACTGGTTATAGCCTGAAAGCTCAAGCCGTCGGTAGCTTTTGGCTACTTCATACTGCCCAAAAATTTCTTTTGCCCTTCGGCTTCAGTTTAAAAAATATTTTTTATAATTTTTATTTTTATTTTATCAAGATGTTCTGGTGGTATTTCTGGCCTGGCCTTTTGGGCGGACTAACTCTGATCTACCAGTGGCTGAAAGGCAGGTTAACGTTAGAGAAAAAGAGGTATTTTGTTTTATTTGTTTTGGTTTCACTATTTATCTTGTTGTATTACGGTTCGTGGTTTTTCTTTAATAATTTAATGGGCAAGGCGCTGATTGGCTCATCGCAGACTCGCTATTTGTTGCCAATTTATATTTTATCGTTACCGCTAGCCGTTTATGGCTTTGATAAGGTCTTACAATTTATAAAAATTATTTATTTAAAAAAAATCATTTTTTTGTTAATAGCGGTGATAATGATATTTTTTTCGGTTCGCGTGGTGTGGACTAGTGGCGAGGAGAGTCTGGGCAGTGTTATTAAAACGGTAAAGAGCTATCAGCAGATAAACAAAGAAGTGAGAAGACTGACCGAGAATAACGCCATTATTGTTTCTAGCTATAACGACAAAGTATTTTTTCCCCAGCGCAAAGTAATTTACTATTGGCAAGAGCCGCAGTTTTTGGCAAGCATAAGTTTGTTCATGAAGGAGGCGCCGGTGTATTTGTATAGCATTAATGGCCCGGCCGATGAGAATTATATTAAGAGCAATTCACAGCTGAAGCTGGAATTGGTAAAAAAAATTAATGCCAGCGAGACGCTCTATAAATTAACTAATTAATAATTTATATGATTTATGGACGATTGTCTTTTTTGTAAAATTATCAGAGGAGAGATACCGGCCAGCAAAGTTTATGAGGACGAGGAAGTGGTGGCTTTTTTGGATATTTTTCCGGTAAACCCTGGACACACCCTGGTGCTGCCCAAAGTTCATGGTGCTGGTTTTTTGGAATTGCAAAACGAGCTGATTTCCAAAATAATGATGGTAATCAAAAAAATTACGCCAGCGATTCTGGCCGGCGTTGATGCAAAGGATTTTAATTTTGGCTTAAATAACGGCGCTCTGGCCGGCCAGGCGATAGCCCACGTGCATTGGCATATTATGCCGCGATTTGAGGGGGACGGGCACAAGCTTTTTGCCGGCAGACAATACGAGCCGGGCCAGGCGGAGGCGGTACTGAAAAGAATAAAAGAAAATTTATAGAGGAGCTGTCAGTTGAACGAAAACAACCCCCGATTAAGCGAGGGTTGTTTTTCAAATAACTATTTTATGTTGATTTTGAAAATGCCAGCCTGGTCGTTAAAAGTGCCGGCGAGATAAAGGTTGCTACCGCTGCTGTCGCTGGCCAGATAGTCAAGCCGTTCTAGATCAATAAGATCGGTAATATTTCTGAGTTCGCGGTTGTCTAGCTCGATGATTCTGATTTTATTATTTTCAGTAAAAATCAAATGGCGGCCAAGAGGATGCCAGAGCGCCTGTTTAATCGGCTGTCCTAAGCGAGTAATTAGTTCCGGTTCGTTTTTTTTGTTTTCATAAATCCAAAGTTCCCATTGATTGCTAAGTAAGAGAGAACCGTCTTTTAACCAATCAATTTGTCCGCTGTCAAGTTTGATTAGGGGATCAATCTGGTCGGGGTCGGCAATGAAGGTTTTTTGCGCTTTTTTATCGAGTAAAATTACCTTAGGAAAATAACGATTGGCAAAAAGACAATCATCGCACCTGACCTCTTCCAGGAATTCGGGATTTTGGCCGTTGGGTTGGACTTTATTGAGTTTTTGGTCCTTGAAGGAATAATACTGCCCATCAAGAAAAAGAAAATCTCTGATGCCGGTGTCGGCATATAACAATTTTTCTTGGCCGCTGAAGAGATCAATCTGCCAAGCGCCTTGCTCGTTAAGGCCATAAAGCAGGTTGTCATTTTCTAGATCCCATTTCATCAACCGGTATTTCTGGCCAGAAATCTTAAATGGAGTCTTATTGATTTTTTGCTCAATAGTGTAAACCAGGTAGTCGCCAGTCTGGTCTGGTGACGTTTTGACTAATATTTTTTTGCTGGTATTAGACCAGCCTTCAAGAGAAACTGTGGAATATTGGCTTAAATCCGCCAGCGGTAACAGTTTACCATCACTAAAATCTAAAAACAGTAATTGGTTTTTGTTGATAATGGCGGCTTTTTTTTGATCGGGAGCTGTCAGCCAGTCGCTGGGAGAGACCGAGCTTAAACTCACTGGCTGACTATTTTTCCAAAGAATTATTTTTTCTGCGAAAGTGGTAGAATTTTCCAAAACAGTCAATTTTTTTTGCCAGTCGTGATAGCCGTCTTTGGTTAGCTTGACTTCGTAATCGCCGGGTAGAATATTTTCCAATCTGGCGGGGGTAGTGTTTGGGAACGGTTCGCCATTTAGATAAATATTGGCGCGGCGAGGCAGAGAGCTAATAATAAAAATACCAGTTTTTTGGACGCGGCTTTTTTTGAGGTTGTAGCGGTAACCTTGGGTATAAAGAATTACCGCTGGCGCGGCCAACAAAAAAACGACTATAAAAAAAACATAAATCAGACGACGATGGAAAAGAGTCATAATTAATCGTTAATTTTTTCTATTCTGGCGCCAAGATTTTTTAGGCGTTCAACGATATTTTCGTAACCCCGCTCGATTTGGTAGACGTTTTCGATGACGGTCTGTCCCTCGGCAGCCAAGCCGGCCAGCAGCAGGGCCATGCCGGCGCGCAAGTCCGGACTTTCCAGTTTTTTGCCATAAAGCTGGGTGGGGCCGCTGACAATTACGCGATGCGGATCGCACATAATAATATTGGCTCCCATTTGCACCAGTTTATCGGTATAAAATAGCCGGCCGTCATAAATCATTTCATGAATCAAGCTTTGGCCGCTGGCCTGGGTCATAAGTACGGTAAACGGTGCTTGGAGATCGGTGGGGAAGCCGGGATATTCGTGAGTGCGCAATTCCGTGCCGCAGAATTTACTGGTGTTGGTGGCAATATAATCGGAGCCGATTTCCAAATTAGCGCCGGCTTTTTTCAGGGTCAGAAGCACGGTTTCTAAGTGGTCGGGGCGACAGTTGGTGACAGAAATTTTACTGTTGGTGAGCAGCCCCATAATTACCAGCGAGCCGGCCTCGATACGATCGGGTAGCAATTGATGCTCACCGCCGCCGATTTTTTCAACGCCTTCAATGGTAATTTCCGGAGTGCCGGCGCCAGAAATTTTGGCGCCGCAGGAGTTAAGATAATCGGCCAGGGCCGGGATCTCCGGTTCCATGGCGGCATTAATAATTTTAGTGGTGCCTTTGGCCAGGCAAGCGGTCATCATCATGCTTTCGGTGACGGTGACGGAAATCCAGGGCAGAACGATTTTGGCGCCGCGCAAATCCTTGGCCTTAAGGGTATAGAAGCCATTGTCTCGATTTTCATAGATAGTAGCGCCCAAAGCCTTAAAGCCGTCGAGAAACATACCTATCGGGCGTTTGCCGATAATGCAGCCGCCCGGGTGAGTGAGCGTGACTTCGCCAAAACGAGCCAGGAGCGGCCCGGCTACCATAATCGAAGAACGTAATTTTTTGGCCAGTTCCGGATCGGCTGAAGTTTTACTTAAGTTTTTTGGTTCAATGGTCAGTCGGTGGTCTTGGCGCTCGATCTTGGCTCCTAAATTAGCCATGATTTCCACCAAACGGTTTATATCTTCGATATTGGGGAGATTGGTGATGGTGCAGGGCTCTTCAGACAATAAAGAAGCAGCTAAAATTTTTAAAGCGGCATTTTTTGCTCCGGAAACGGCAATTTTGCCGCCCAGCGGCCGACCGCCTTGGATTAGATATTTTTCCATATAAATTGAAATTTTTGACTTTTTCATTATAGCAATTTAAACCGGCTTTGATAAGTCCCCGGACTTTTGCCAAAACGATTTTGCTAAAAGCCTTTTTTCTGTTAAAATGTTATTAATTATTATTAAGTTGTAAATCGTATTGATTTTATGGAAAAGGATTTTGATTCCCAGCTCAAAACAGGAAATCGTTGGCAGTTTCCCTGGTGGCTGGTGGCAATTTTTATTTTGGTTGCCTTTGGCTTCGGCTTTTTGAGCGCCAGCGATGTTTTTTCGCCAGCCAGCCAAAAAGTAATTAAAGGTATTAGTCCAGAGCAAGCCAGCTCGACTCCCGGCCAGCTCAAAAATGCCGAGGGCAATCTGCCGGAATATCTTACCAAAGACGTTGATTTTAAATTGTTTTGGGAGGTTTGGAATTTGGTAAAAGACAAATATTACGACAAAAATATTCCGGAAACCCAGATGTTTTATGGCGCTTTGGCGGGGATAGTGGCTTCTTTAAAGGATCCTTATTCGGTATTTATGACCGCCCAGGATACCGACCAATTCACGGAAGAATTAAAAGGTAATTTTGAAGGCATTGGCATAGAGATAGGCGTTAGAAATAATCTTTTGACAGTAATGGCGCCTTTGCCCGATACCCCGGCCTCGAGAGCCGGACTAAGGGCAGGAGACGTTATTCTAAAAATCGACAAGCTTGATGCCGCCAGTATCAGCTTGGATAAAGCGGTTAGCTTGATTCGCGGCAAGAGAGGAACAGAAGTAGCCCTGACCATCACCAGGCATAATTTTAAGGAGCCAAAGGAAATAAAAATTGTCAGAGAGGCGATAACCGTAAAGAGCATAGCTCTGGAATGGAAAGATGACGTGGCTTATATCAAAGTGCGGCAGTTCAACGATGACACGATACCGCTTTTTGACCAAGCGATAGTAGAAATTTATAAAAAGAAAAATGTAAAGGGAGTTATTTTGGACTTACGAAATGATCCCGGCGGTTATTTGCAGTCGGCCATTGATATGGCTGGCGAATGGACTAATGGCGAAGTGGTGGTCTTGGAAAAAATGCGCGACGGCAGCGAGATCAAACATCGTTCCAGCCGTCAGGCCAGATTGACCAAATACCAAACCGTCGTTTTGGTTAATGGCGGCAGCGCCTCCGGCTCGGAAATAGTGGCCGGCGCTTTGCAAGACTTGAAAAAAGCGACGATTGTCGGAGAAAAAAGTTTTGGCAAGGGCTCGGTGCAAGACCTGACTAATTTGAGCGACGGCTCTTCCATCAAGCTGACTATTGCCAAATGGTTTACGCCCAGCGGCCGCTCCATAGAAGAAGCGGGTATTGAGCCGGATATCAAGATAGAACTGTCCGATGAAGACTACAACAATAATCGTGACCCACAACTAGATAAGGCCCTGGAGATGCTAAGGTAGTTTTATGGAGAAAAGATTGGAGCTAAAAATAGAAGGCAGAGTGCAGGGTGTGGGTTTCCGGTTTGCGGCTCTTAGGAAGGCGCGGGAGCTGGGGCTGAAAGGCTGGGTGAAAAACGATTTCAATGGCAGCGTGGAAATAGTCGCCGAAGGGGTTGACGAAAATTTGAAAGAGCTTTTGGACTGGTGTTATAATGGAAGTGAAAATTCACAAGTGGAAGCCGTGACAGCCAATTGGCGGGCGGCTAATGATGATTTTAAGGAATTTTCAGTTTTAGATTAAAAAATTAATAAGAAATAGGGGAATGAGAGTGATTTTAACCAAAAAAGTGCCTACTTTGGGAGAAGCCGGCGAGGTTAAAGAGGTGGCTGATGGTTATGCGCGCAATTTTTTGTTTTCCAGGCGTTTGGCGGAGCTGGCAACCGAAGAAAATCTGAAAAAATTAGAAGAAAATAACAAGCACAAAGCCAAGCTGGCCGAGAAGGACCTGCTGCTGACCGAACAGCTGGCTGATAGATTAAATGGCACGGTGGTAGAAATAGAGGAAAAAGCCAATGAAGTTGGCAAACTATACGCGGCGGTCTCGCCCTCTGCCATTGCCAAAAAATTAAAAGAGCTGGGGCTGGAGATCAAAAAAAATCAGGTAACGATGCCGGAGCCGATTAAAGAGCTGGGAGAACATCGGGCCTTGATCAACCTGGATCATGGTTTGGAAGTCGAGATAACAATTATAGTGAAGGAATAAACCTTTGTTTTTTAAGGATAAGAAATAGGGGCCGATGCCCCTTCATTTATTTTTTAGGTTTAGTTGATATTGTGTTTAGTAAAAAATAATTATCGTAAATTTATCATTATTATGAAAGAGTATAAATCATTTAAGAGAGAAAACTGGATTAATGCTTTTGCTTTTTATTCTCACGAAAGTCTGGAGGTTTCTAGGATAGCCCATTCGCTCTCAAAAAATACGGTATGCTATCGGTTAGTCTGTGACTCAATAGAATTTTCTTTGAAAGGTTTACTTTGTTGTTTGGGCTATGAAATTAATTATCTTAAAAATGATTTTGGTCACGATATCTACTCTCTTGCCTCGACTTTATCTGCAGATTGGCTGAAAGTTCGGAATGGTAGTTTATTAAAACCCATTGATTTAGAAACAATAAAAAAGGCTTCAGGTTCGTATAAGAATAAAATTTTTCATTATCCCAATGAGTTAGAAAAAGGTAATCCAGCTTTTCAAAAATTAGAGAAGGTGGCTGAATTTTTAGTAAAAGAGTTAAGAATCGGGACTATTAATGTCGCACCTGCTGTTTCCGTGGTTAATTAAAATAGGTCTTGACAAGAGATAAATAATTTATTAAGATAATAAGTCCTACAATGGCGTAGGCGTACAATAGTCAACAACAAAGAGGAGAACAACGGTGAACATTCTGCAAGAGATTTTGGAAGGATCAGCGGCGGTGAAGCCGGAGACCGTGACGAAACACAGCCCTGACGTTAAGGTGGGCCTCGATTTTTTTTAACAAAGATTTTTAGATAAAAAACATCCCCCTTGATGGGGGATGTTTTAATAAAACTAATTTATTCGACGCTGACCATTTGCGCATATTGCAGCCGGCCGTCATATTTTTTAATTTTCTTTTTGGTAAATTTGACCAGGCCGACGGCGGTGGCAAAAACAGTGTCGTCTTTGCCGATTTTGGTATTTTTTCCGGCGCGATAGCGGGTGCCCCGCTGACGGACAATAATGGAGCCGGCCTTGGCCTGCTCGCCGCCGTAAAGCTTGATGCCCAGCCGCTGGGCATTGGAGTCGCGGCCGAGACGAGTACTGCCGCCAGCTTTCTTATGAGCCATATTTTGAGATTATTAATACTTAAAGTTTAGTAATTAGGATTGTAATATATTATTATTTTTTTGTCAATAAAAATGGTTTGACCGGGGCCGTCCTAGCGCTGTGTAGCGTTGGGTTGGTCCCGGTCTGGGCGTAAGGTGCGACATGGGTCAGTTCTCCTTCAGGCAGATGTCAGGTTTCATTCTGGCCAACGCAAAGCCGTCCAATATGGCATCTCGCGGCACTCGCATGGCTTGAAGCGCTTGGACCACTGCATCGGGGTTGAAGTTGCTTCGCAGGACAATCCTGACCTTCTCTGAGGGAGGCAGCCCCCTCCGGCCCCGCCAGATATTTCTGACAAACTCTTCTGCCGTCTGCGGCATGACCGATCACCTCCTTTCTTGTCAGATTTCCGATCTGGGCTCGGATGTCAATATCATAAATATTTTTTAAGCATTAGTCAAGTGCTGGCGGTTTTGTTATAATAAATACAGAATTAATAATTTTATTTTTATGAAAAAAATCGGTCAGCTTTTATTTTTATTGCTATTAACTTTGCCTTTGGCCGGTTGTTTGAATAATCTCTCAAAGGAGAATCGGCTGGTGGATACCCCGGACAACAAAACAAAAAATAGCAATCAGCAGCTTAACCGGGAAATCGACGCTCCAAGCAATATTAATATTAATACCAATATTAATACCAACACAACAGTAAAAAAATTTTACCCCGATGCCGGTTTGGCCAAGAGCGGACAGACAACCAATCAAGATTCACAAAACCAGTCAAAAAAGAATTTTATTATCACCCAAGAGCTGCAGGTCAAGTTTTATTTAGTTGACAAATATAATCCCGGCACTTGTTATGGCCTGCCCGGGCCGGTACCTGCCGAAGCAATCGCTGGCATGATTGGCCGCAATCCGGAGTTGGCAGAACTGGTAAGGTCAAAATACAATCTGACTGCCGATTTGGATGTTTATAATAAAATCAAGCAGCTTAACGGCATTCAGCTGGAAAAATTGGCCGGCGGCAAATATCAGTTTGACTTTACCGATGGCCAGTGCTGTATTTTGAAAGCTTATGAAGGGGAGGTGACAATCGTCGGACAGACCATTAGTGACACAATTACTAAACAAGACAGCAAACAGAACCCATGTTAGGAAAATTTTCAATTAAACATAGGCCACCATTTTTGTTGTTGGGCGGGATTCTTATTTTGGTTTTGGCTGGCTGCCAGGGCGGAGCCAAGCTGATAAATATTAATATTGATAGTGAAGCCGAGGTCGCTACCGCAACTGTAAAAAAGATTGAAGCGACCAGCTCGCCGGAAGCCAAAACAGCAGAAAAGATTAAGGCGCCAATCGTCCCCGCTACCAACCTAAAACAAGTTTTATCCAAACTGGAGCTGCCGGTATTATTCGCCCAGCAAGCGCCTTTTGCCAATTGGGACGCCCTGCACGAAGAGGCTTGCGAAGAGGCAGCGATGATTATTGTCGCCAAATATTTTTTACACCAGCCGCTGAATGAGACAATCATGGAACAGGAAATACAAAAGCTGGTAAAATGGGAAAAAGAGCGAGGATACGAAGTCGACTTGACGGCGCAGGAAACAGTTGAAATTTTGCAAACACTTTTTGGATTAAAAACTGAAGTCAGTCAGGAAGTGACGGTTGATCAAATCAAATATGAGTTGTCTCAAGGCAATTTAATAATTGTGCCGGCTGCCGGACGAGAGCTTAATAATCCTAATTTCAAGCAGCCAGGACCGATTTATCATATGTTGGTTATTAAAGGTTATAATGACCAGGAATTCATTACTAACGACCCGGGCACCAGAAAGGGCAACGGCTGGAAATACAAATATAGTCAGCTGTTGGATTCCGTTCATGATTGGAATCATGATTTGGCCAAAGACGGCTTGACCAATCAGGAGATGGCTCAGGGAGAAAGAGTGATGGTTATCGTTAGAAAATAATTTTTGACTTATCCACAACAGGTGGGTTGACACCCATTTTTTTTATTGATAAATTAATAAAACCTAGTAATTTAGTAGGAGTTATATGATGTTTACCACCAAAACCGAGTATGGGCTTCGTGCTATGGTCTCTCTGGCCAAAAATAAAGGCAAGAAGCCGTTGTCTTTGGCGCAGATAGCCAAAAGCAACCACATTTCCCAAGCTTACCTGGAGCAGTTATTTGCCAAATTAAAAGCCAATGATTTGGTAAAAAGCTCCAAGGGGGTGGAAGGTGGTTATGTGCTTTATCGGCCAGCCAGTAAAATCAATGTTTTTGAAATCGTGGAGGCGCTGGAGGGGCCGCTGGCGGTTTTTTATTGCATGTCCGGCGAACAAAAAAAAGCGGTTTGCTCGATCAAAGACTGCCTGACTAAAAAAATTTGGAGCGAGCTTCAGCGCAATATTATCAAAACCTTAAGAAGATTTAGCTTGGCAGATTTAATTTAAAAATAAAAATTAACACTTTATGTATAACGAAAAAGTTTTACAACATTTTAAAAATCCCCACAACCAAGGAATGATCAAGGGGGCCGATGGCGTAGGGCAGGTGGGCAATCCGGTTTGCGGCGACATCATGAAAATTTATATCAAGGTGGGTAAGAACAAGCGGGGAGAGGAAATAATCGAAGATATTAAATTTGAGACCCTGGGTTGCGGTGCAGCCATCGCCACTTCCTCGATGCTGACGGATATGGTCAAAGGCAAAACAATCAGTGAGTCGCTGAAAATCGGCAAGCTGGATATTGCCAAAGAATTGGGAGGCTTGCCGGAGGCTAAACTGCATTGTTCGGTTTTGGCGCATGAAGGCTTGGCTGAAGCAGTTAAAAATTATAGAAATAAAAAATAATATGGAAAAAAAAATAAAAGAGGAGTTAGAAAAAATCCGTCCGTATCTGCAAATGGATGGCGGTGATGTCGAGTTTGTTTCTTTTGATGAAGCGACTGGTTTGCTAAGAATTAGAATGATGGGCGCTTGCGCGCATTGCCCGATGTCGCAGGTGACTCTAGGTGAAGGCATTAGGCGGACTATTAAAGAGGCAATAAAAGAGGTAAAAGAGGTGGAGGCGGTTTAAAAATATTATATGGAAGATAAAAAAAATATTTATTTAGATAATGCGGCCACCACTAAAGTGGACCGGCGTGTGCTGGAGGCAATGCGGCCGTATTTTAGTGAGCAATATGGTAATGCCTCTTCTTTGCATCAGCCGGGCCTGGACGCCAGAGTGGCAGTAGACAGGGCTCAAGCCAAAATTGCCAGTTTTTTGGGCTGCCAGAAAGAGGAGGTATATTTTACCTCCGGCGCTACGGAAAGCGATAATATGGCAATTTTGGGCCTTATAAGAGCTCTAGACGGCCAGGCGCAGAAAAAATCGCATTTAATCGTTTCAAAAATAGAACATGATGCCATTCTCGAGCCGGCCAAACAATTAGCCAAGGAAGGCGTTGAGGTCACCTTTTTGCCGGTCAATAAAAAAGGACTGGTAGAGGTGGAGCAGTTAAGGCGAGCCGTTAAAGTAAACACAGTCCTGGTTTCTATAATGTATGTCAACAACGAGCTGGGCACGATTCAACCAATAAAAGAGATCGGCCAGTTAATCGGTCGGCTAAATAAAAAAAGAGGAGCTGGTAAGAATAAAATTTATTTTCACACCGACGCGGTGCAAGCCTTAAGCTATTGCGATTGTCAGGTGGAAAAATTAGGCGTTGACTTATTGTCTTTGTCGGGGCATAAAATTTATGGCCCCAAAGGAGTGGGAGCGATTTATATTAGACGGGGCACGCCGCTTAAGCCGCTGTTGTTTGGCGGGCACCAGCAAGAAGGAGTGCGTTCCGGCACCTATAATGTGCCGTCCATAGTCGGGCTGGGTCGGGCGGTGGAACTTTTGCTGGATGAAAGAAAATTAAAAACGGAAAACGAGAGAATAAAAAAATTAAGAGACTCCTTGATTAAAGGGGTTAGGGCCAAGGTGAGTGGAATTTTGATTAATGGTGATTTGGCAAAAAGAGTTCCTAGTAATGCCAGCTTTATTTTCAAGGGCGTGGAAGGGGAGAGCGTGGTTTTGCTGCTTTCGGAAAAAGGCATAGCCGTTTCCACTGGCTCGGCCTGTTCTTCTGGGTCGCTGGAGCCCAGCCATGTCCTTAAAGCGCTGGGAATAAAGCCAGAATTAGCCCACGGCAGTTTGCGAGTGACTTTGGGAAGATTTACCAGCCAAAAAGATATCAGAAAATTTTTAAAGGAGTTACCGTCGGCAGTCGCCAGACTAAGAAAAATTTCACCGTTTAAATAAAATTTTTTAAAAGAAAGCCAGCTTGACTGGCTTTCTTTTTAGTTGAGCTGTTAAATTGTTTACTGGCGGCCTAAGGTTTGGTAGAGGTGGCAAAAGTGGAAGTGGCTTTCGTGGAAGCGAGAGAAAAGCTAAATGGATCACGAGGATTGACTAAATTGGTGGTCGGCTTGGTTTTTTCTGCTAAATTTTTGATGGTTTGTTGAAACCTTTCTTTCTCCAGGTTTTCTTCCAGAACCTGTTGTTTTAGTTGAGTGAGGATTTCGGCTTGGGCGATTGCTCGATAAACATTTTTGTAAAGAAACGAAAAAACTAGCCCTAAGATAATAATAATAATTACAATTATAGCGGGATAAAGGTATTTAATTAGGGGAAAGATGCTCGGCCGGAAAGGCAATTTTTTATTATTGGACATGATTTTTATTTTAGATAAACAGAACCGATTAATTGGAGGGTAATATTTTGATTGGCGTTTTTACTATTGGTCGAAGCTAGCAGCAGGTCCAGATTGTAGTAGTATGGCAAGTTTTCAACAGACCGCAGAAAACCCAGTAATTGGGGATACTCGCCAACCAAATTAATTTGCAAAGGAATCTGTTTGATGCCATCACCCAAATCTTTGCCATCAAGGTCGGGATTAAGGTTGATAAGCAGTCCATTTTGACTAGCCAGATTTTCTAACTGGGTAAAGAATTCCAATTCATGATTTTTTTTGACAAAAACCGATTCTAGCTGATTGATCGTTTCTTTGATTTCTGTCAAATCAGTTTTAATTTTACGCAGGTTCATTCCTGAATTTAATTTTTGTTCCAATTTCAGTCTCTCGGAAGTTATCTCCTGGTTGATTTTGCTGATTTCGATGAAGTTGGGATAAATAATAAAGGCCGCCACTGCCAAAAGGACAATGACAACCGAGCCGATAGTTATAAAGTTTTTATTTTTTCGGTAATCCATTTTCTGGTTGACTTACAGCTGATTTAATTTTGGCTCCAATGGTAAAGCTGTTATTTTCTTTGACCAGTAAGTTATTTAGGGGCAGGTCGATATCATAAAATCGTTCGTCGGCTTCCAGATTTTTTTTGAGTTCCAACAAGTCATTTCTGGTTTTTGCTATCCCCTGAATTTCTAATTGTGAGTTTTGTTGGTAAATTTTTACCAGATTGTAGGAAACGCCAGCTGGCGTAAGTTTTGATAAGTTGGTTAGGAAATCAGACCATTTCTGGAAATTTTTTTGGATTTTATAAACGTTATTTATTTTTTTATTGATTAAAACAACTTCTTCGTTGGTTTTTTGGCTGATTTGAATGGCATTAATATTACGGGTGATCAGGCTGGCCAGTTGTTGTTCTAAGAAGTAGCGGGAAACTATAAGCAAGATAGCGATTAGGGCGGTAAAAAGCAAAAACAACATCAAAAGTTCTTTTAAAGCCAGGTAGATCCTTTTGGTCTTTAATTCTTTTTTTTGTTTGGGTGAAAGAAGATTTAAGGTAATCATAAAAAAGTTTCCGGACTAAGGCCGCGGCGGGCTAAGCCCAGGGCGGTGATAAAAGACTGGGATTTGCCCGAAGAAAAATAATTGTTTTGAGGATTAATGATGTTTTGCCAGGGATTGGCCACCACGGCCGCTAATTTGATTTTATTTTGGATATTTGCGGCCATTTCGGAAAAGCAAGCGCCACCGCCGCAGAGCATGATTTGTTTTAGTTCTTTGGCGTTTTTGAAGTTGTCGCGATAAAAATTAGTTGCTTCCAGAATATTGCGGCAGAGCTCATCAATGGTATCAGAAAGTATTTCCAGTAGCGCGCCATGGCATTTATTTTTGTCCAGGCCGCAGACAATTTTGGCCTGCTCGGCCTGTTCTCGGTCAAGCTCGAGGGCTTCGGCAATCAGCTGGGTGAGGCGATTGCCGGAAATCGGCAGACTGATCGTAAATTTTACAAAGCCTTCCTCAATCAGAAAAAGACCAGTGCGGTTGGCGCCGATATCAATGACAACCTTTGGTTCTTGATCTTGATCGGGAACAATGGCGCGGGCAATGGCGGCCGCCTCGATTTCTAGAGCGGTGGGGATCAGGCCGGCTTGAGTCAAAATGGCCACGTAGGAATCAATGATGTTTTGCGGCGAAATCCCAACAATCAAGGTTTGTTTCTCGGCCTCCGTTTTAATGATCTGCCAGTCAAAATAAACTTCCTCGATATTAAGGGGTACGTGTTGCGGTAGAACCAGTTTTATCTCGTCATTTATCTTTTCTTTTTCAACCAGGGGAATATCGATGACTTTGAGAAAAGTTTTGCTTTCCGGCAAAACAGCGATAACTTCGTCGCTAAGTTTTCCGTGGCCGTGTCTGGTTTTGATCAACTTGACCAATGCTTCCAAAAAAGGTTTGCTCTGCTTGATCTCTCCCCCCTCCAGGCAGCCCGAAGGCAGACTGATCTCATTATAAAGTTGGAGGCGTATTTTTTTGCCTCTTTTATGAAGCTGAACTAGCCGCAAACAGTGGTCGGAGATATCTAACCCAAAAGCGATTTCCTTGGTGGTAAAAAAAGACATCGATAAATTATTAAAGGTTTAGCCTGATTTATTTAATTATAGAGCATTATTGATTATTTTTCTAGGTTTTAATACTCTTCTTCCCAGTGCTCTACGGTGACAACCGGAGAAAATTGGGGGTCGCCCAGGGTGTAACTGATGATTTCGTTATCAAAGGTGATGTTAATGCCCTGCCAGAGACTAGTCAAAGTCAGTTTTCGCGAGATTAAGCCGCCAGTGACATCAAAGGCTCCGGGCAGGCTTAAAATATTAATTTTGTCGTTGGCATAAATTAACGCTTGAGCGTCGAAGTCGTCGAGACACAGCTCGAAATCGATACGGCCCATGGCCAGCAGTCCGGAAGGAGTGGTGGTGCCGACGCGACTGATATCCACATCAGAGCGCCCGCATCTTAACCACCAACAGCAAAGCAAAGTGTTTTGGCCGACGGCAATGTCGCCCTCCGCCGCCAGAACGCCGTTAACAGTCAATTTTTGTCCGCCTTTAATATCGATATCGCCGGTGACATAGGTAATCGGGCCAGGCAAAGTCAGCTCTTGGTTGTCCCACATCAGGTCTTCAAACTGACTCTCGCTGTAGATGGCATTGGCACGATTTTTGTAAGAGTCAGGGTCGGCCGGATCGTTAAAAGAAATAGCCGGCATCGGTATGGGATCGGGGGCGGGGGGATAATTAGCCGCTTCCAGACTGGAAGCATTGATGGTGGAAGTCCAGTTCCTGTTTATATTGCCGGTGGCCCGTACGGCATTATCGACATTTAGGGTGCTCCAAAAATTGACAATAATATTATTATTGGAAAACAAGCTGCCATTGTAAACGTTTATCAGACTGCCGGAAGTGTCGATATTGCCGTCGGCATATTCTCCGTTGTCACCGACTATACTTTCTCCCAAAGCTTTGTAGATGGTGGTTTTAACCACACGTTGGGCGGTGCTGCCATTTAAATCTAAAAAACCGGTAGCGGTGATTTCTCCTCTGGCCAGACCGGTGTTGCTGATGTGGATTTGATAAGAACCGTTAGCCAAGAGCGCCGAATCCCTGGTGTAAGTGAAAGACCAGCTGGGATTATTTTCAAAGCTGTCTTTCCAGGTCGGGTCGTTTTTTATTCTCCAGACGGCTTCGGCGATGGCGCTCTCGGCCAGATAGTAGGTTTTGGCGGCGGCTGATTGGCTGGAGGAAATTTTTAGTTCAGTCAGGGTAAAATTGACAAGATAAACAGCCAACAACAGCATCAGTGACATGATTAGAATGGAGGTCATTAGCACAAAACCCTTGGGGTTTTTGGTAAAGATTTTTTTATAAATTGCGGCCATAAACGGAAGTAAAAATAATCTCCGACTGATTATCTTTGCTAAGATATAAATTGACATTAATCAGCTTGTCGCCCCAGAATTCAATATCAGAAACGTACTCGCCAATAATTTTGTCTTCCAAAATGTTCATTTCTGGCGCTTGTCCGCTCTGACTGGTTGCATGCCAATAGACATAGATATCAGGATCTTCTGGAAAAGAGTAAACAATGGATTGTCTTTTGATGTCGGAGTTTTCTAGATAATATCGAATGTAGCTGATGTTGGAAGTGTCATGACCGTCTTGGAACATGATTTCCTCAGGCAAACTGTCGGGGTCACCGTTGGTTTCGGGGATTTCAGTCACAATCTCTGGTGTCTGACGGATTTCTCTTATCAGGCGATCGAGGATTACCCGGCCATTTTGGGTGATCTCGGCCTTGGTATCATTGTGATTGTAGGTTTCCTGGCTAAGGCTATAAATAGAGGTGACCATGGTAAATAAGAGAGCAGCAATAGCGATCGAGATAATAACTTCGATCAGAGTAAAGCCTTTTTTCATTTTGGTTATAAAAAAATAATCAGGCATAACTATTTTTTGCTTATCAATAGCATCAGGCTGGTGTTTTTTTCCAGGGATAATAGAGGACTATGCCAAAAAACAGTGACGGTTATTTTTTTTATCCCCGTCTCCGCCACCGAATATTCCAAATCACCATCGACATATTCAGTGACCGTTTGGCGTTGGTAATAATAAAAAGGGTTGGCCTGGTCGCTGGAGAGGCGATGCTTGGCTTCGATGGTCCCTAAATCGATATTTTCATAATTCAAATAAAACATTTCCTCAATTTTGGCTTGGGCCAGATTGGTGGCGATGGTGGTTTGTTCCGCCGACTTGTTAATTTTTAGAGCCAAAGGAAAAATTCCGACGATTGCCAAAATACCAATCAATAAAACGGCCAGAGTGACCACTGTTTCTATAAGGGTGAAGCCGTAAGTGTTAGTTTTGAAGTTTGACATAACCGGATGGTTTAATCTCAATAGTTATAGTGCGATTGGCACTGTTAACCAGCACTAGGCTGCCGCTTTCGCCGGCGGCGCCAGTCGCGTTAAAACTAGCCGTGTCGGCGGTCAGATTATTAATAGACTGAATAGTGATTTGGGGATTGATGACCACGGTTTTAAGAGTAGTCTCTGGATTTGTTTTTATAATACTGTAGCTGTTTTGCAATTGATTAAAACTGACGGAATAGACGACCTGTTCGGTTACGGCTAGTTGTTGAGCGTAGCGTAGATCAGAAGCTATTTGCCGACTGGTTGAGTTTAGGGCCAGGTTGGGGCGCAGTTGTTTGTAAATAGGGAAGCTGATGGCGGCCAGGATGCCAATAACAGCCAAAACGGCGATCAAATCAAGCAAAGTAAAGCCAAAATTTTTTAAAAAACCATCCGTTCGGTTGGTCGCGTTTAGGATTGAATTTTTCATTGAGGCTTTTAAAATTTTTCACTCAAGGAATACATAGGCATTAAAATGCCCAGAGCGATGCCGGCCACACCCAAACCGATAACAAGCATTAGCAGTGGTTCAATAATGGTGGGCAGGTTATTCATGGTCTGGTAGACTTCCTCCTCGTAGAAGTCGGCCAATTTTTCCAGAACTTCATCGAGAGAGCCGGTTTCTTCGCCCACGGCCACCATCTGGTCGATAATTGCCGGGAAGATATGGGGATAGTTTCTAAAAGCATTGCCCATTTTTTCTCCTTTTCTGACTTGTTCGGCAATTTGGTTTAGGGCTTCGCGATAAAAATGATTGCCGACAACCCGGGAAGTGATGTTCAGAGTGTCAATGATGGGTATGTCCGCTTTTATTAAAGCGCTCAAACTGCGTGACAGCCGGGCTAAATTTATTTTTTTGATTACCGAGGCGACGATAGGCGTCTTTAATAATAAGAGGTCAAGTCCTCTTTTGCCGGTTTTGGTTTTTAGAGCTTTAACCAAAATGGCCACGACGATAATAATAACAGTTAAAATTATCAAGCCATAGGATTGAGCCAGGTCGTTAATAGAAATTATTATTCTAGTGGCCAGAGGCAGCTCGACATCCAAGTCCTTGAAGAGCTTGGTGATGTTGGGCAAAACAAAGGTGATAATAAAGATGCCAATACCGACCATGGCGACCAAAATTATAGCCGGGTAAGTCAGGGCATTTCTGACTTTAAGCAGCAGATCATGATCCTTTTTGCTTTGCAGGTAAAGCTCATGCAAAACCTCTTCTAGACGGCCGGAAGCCTCGCCGGCTTTTATCATATTAATGAACAGTTCGCCGAAATCTCTTTGATAAGTTTCCAGACTTTCACCAAAACTGCAACCTTTTTTTATTTGATCGCGGATGTTGGCCAAAATATTTTTGAGCTTGTTGTTTTTGACTTGTTGGGCCAAGACGTCGAGAGCCTCGGCTAGAGGCACGCCGGTTTTTATCATAATAGAAAGATTCTGCACCATAAAAATTTTATTGGGCGTTGAGATTCTTTGCCAGCTGGTGAAAAAATTTTTTATTTTGGCCATAAATTATTCCTGGGTTACTCTTAAGACTTCCTCAATAGTGGTAGTGCCGCTTTTGGCTTTAATGAAGCCGTCTTGCAGCAGAGTGGTCATGCCGTTTTCCAAAGCGGCGCGCTCTAATTCATCACGGGAAGCTTTGCTGATAATCAGCTGACCGATCTTCTCGTTAATCTCCAGGGTCTCATAAATGCCGATGCGGCCCTTGTAGCCGGTACTGCCGCATTGCTGGCAGCCTTTCCCGCGATAAAAAAGAACGGATTTAATGCTTTGTTTGGCGTTTAAATAACCCTGTTGGATTAGATTTTTTTCTAATTTTTCCAGATTGAATTGTTTTTCCAGTTCTTCGATGGTTTTTTTATCTAACTTATAGCTTTCAATGCAGTTTTTACAGATTTTTCTGACCAGTCTTTGGGCAACAACCAGATTTAGAGTCGAGGCGATTAAGAAAGTCGGCACTTTCATATCGATAAGGCGAGGGATAGCGGTGACGGCGTCGTTGGTGTGCAGAGTGGAAAGCACCAAGTGCCCGGTCATGGCGGCGTTGATGCTGATTTCAGCCGTTTCTATGTCTCGGATTTCTCCGACCATAATAATATTGGGGTCCTGACGCAACAGGGCGCGCAGGCCGGCGGCAAAGGTAAAGCCAATCTTGGGTTGGACCTGGCTTTGGTTAATACCTTGAACACGGTATTCAATTGGATCCTCGACGGTAGAGATATTGACTTCTGGCTTGTTTAAAACGCCTAAAATGGTGTAAAGGGTGGTGGTTTTGCCACTCCCGGTCGGACCGGTGACCAAAATCATGCCATGCGGCTTGGCGATATTTTTTTTTATCACCTCCAGTGAATTTGGCTGGAAACCCAGCTGCTCCAAGGAAAGTTGTTGGGTCTGATCGGGCAACAAACGCAAGACCACTTTTTCACCGTCGAAAGTCGGCAAAATGGAAACACGGAAAGACACTTGGTAGTCTTGAGTTTTAATCTTAAAGCGGCCGTCTTGCGGCAGGCGGTGCTCATCAAGCTTAAGATTAGAGAGGATTTTGATTCTAGCGATAACGCCCGGATGCGTGTTTTTGGGCAGGGTCATGACATTTTTTAAGACGCCATCAATACGATAGCGGACATTCACTTCTTTTTCCGCCGGTTCGATATGAATGTCGGAAGCTTTTTCCAAAATAGCGTATTCCAGCATAGTATCGACAATCCTGACGATGGGCAAGTCTTGAGCTAGGTCTTTTAATTTGTCCGGATCGCCATCGGTTTCTGTTTTTTGTCCCTCGGTTTCCATCTCTTTAAGTTCGGCATTTAAGCCTTTGCGGTATTGCTTCAAAATTTCACGGATGTTATCGGGACTGGTGAGGTGAAGCTTGATGTTTAGTTGAGTTTTTTTGGCCAAAAAATCAAACAGTTCAATATTGGAAATATCCAAGGTGGCGACTTTCAGATCGCCATTATTTTTATCAAAAGCAATGGTCTGGTGCGCTTGCGCCGTGACTTCGGGTATGATTTGCAGAATATCTTTGCGAATAGTTTGGTTTTTCAAATCAACGAAAGGCAGACCATAATACTTGGCAGCGGTTTCATAAAGCAACTCGGAAGAGATAATTTTCTGGGAAATTAAAAAATTTTCCAGAGTTTTGTTGTCTTTTCTGGCTTGTTCGGAAAAAGTTTTAAGCTGAATTTCGTCTAAGATCTTATTCCTTTTTAAGATCTCCTCCAGGTCTTTTTGGTTTATCATAATTTGTCACCAGTCCAAATGGATATCGTTTCTATTATAACATAAAACAACCAATGAAAGCAAAACAAAAAAACACCTCCGCTTTTAGGCGGAGGTAAAATTTTTTTAAGCTTTTTTTAGAGCCAGCCTTCTCTTTTCCGGCATAATTTCTTGATAGAGGCTAATGGTTTGTTTGACGATATTGTCCCAACCGTATTCTTTGTCAACGCGGGTTTTGGCCAACTGGGCTTTATCTTTGATAATCTTAGGATTGTCACAGGCAAAATTTAATTTTCTGGCCAAATCCTCAATGTCTTTGTTTTTAAATTCCAGAGCAAAGCCCTTGACCGCCTCCCGGTTTTCCTCGATATCACTAATCAGCACCGGAATATTATAGGCCATGGCTTCCAATAAGGCGATAGATAATCCTTCGGCTTCGGAGGGCTGGATAAAGAGATAAGAGTTCTTAAATAAAGTTTCTAAATCACCGCCTGATTTTTGGCCGGTAAAAATTATTTTGTCATTATTGGCCGACAAGTTTTTGAGATAGTTAACATAGTTGTCGGTATTGGCGCCAGTGCCCACCAGCACCAGTTTTTTTTCGGTTTTTAGCTGTTGGTAAGCTTTGATTAAGGTATGAATGCCTTTATGTTGGATCAGTCTGGAAACGGCAATCAGGTAGCCGTTTTTTTCCAGATTATATTTCTTTAAGATGTCGTTAGAATTTTTATTTTCGATCAACTGGACGCCGTTGGGGATATAGCTGGTTTCGCGATCAAAACGATACTTGCAATACTTTTTTAAGGTTTCAGAAACGGTAATGGTTTGGTGAGGAAAGCGGCAGGCAGCCCATTCGCCTAGTCCTAACATAAACCTGGCAAAGCCACCCCATTTTTGATGGTAGCGATCAATGCAGTGAAAGGTGGCGATTACTTTGGCCTTTGGCTTGAAAAGCCGCGGAATCCACGATAACAGAGAAGGCCCAACGCCGTGATAATGAATAATGTCATAATCCTTAAACAATGAATCAATGGAAGCAAAAAGAGTATGAGTAATCGCATCCAAATTTTTAGTCTTAATTGAAGGCAAATTAATAATTTTTACTCCCTGATAGGTATAAGAATTTTTGTAATTACCGGTGTAGTAGGCACGACTATAAACCGTGACATCAAAGCCTGCCCGGGCTAGCCTGGTAGAGAGCTCTTCGACATGTTTTTCAATGCCGCCTTGTTTGGTTGGTATGCCTTTTTGCCCGATTAATGCTATTTTCATAGATTCTTTTTAAGGGTTAATCGTAGCAAATAAATAAAATCTTGTCAAGGGCTATTTTTTGTTTTTAAGAGGATAAATCATTTTTGTTAAATTTAAGTAAAATAATAAGGTGGGGCCAAGCGATTTGCCGTCGCTTGGTCCCACCAGGTGATGCACCTTCAATCATCGGAAAAAGGGGACGCTCAGCGCCGCCATTTCCGGAGGCCGGTCTTCGAACACCAGCGAGCCACCTCGCAGGGTTATTGCCCGGCCATCAGTCGTGGCCGTTGGCACAGACCAGTTCCAGAGCGCCGCTTCCCAGGTGTCGCCGTTGGAGTCAATCCCGTCCAATTGGGTCATCAGGGTGTTGCCTGGCAACTCCATAATGACCGCCTGGCTGATCGAGAAGATCTGTTGGCGATAAACCGTCGCCGAGTCGCTGGTCCAACAAGTGAAGCGTACCAGCATGATGTCTGGCGGGCTACCAGTAAACAGGTTGCCAATTGCTGCTCCGTCGGCGTCGATCGTGGCTGTCAGCTTGCGGCCGTCAGCGGCATAGGCGAAGACCAGGCCCGGATGCGGCGTGTTGGCGGCTACTGTCAGCGCGGCGACATTGGACATTGTCTCCACGATGACGTTTCTCACGACGCAGGTGTAGCTGCCGTTGTCCGAGACTTGCGCGGCGGTGATGATGAAAGCAGAGTTGGTGGCCCCACTTATCGCCGTGCCGTCCTTCTTCCATTGATAGGTGAAGAGCGGCAGATTGAAGCTGGAATCGGCTGCTACCGTGAACGTGGCCTGCGCATCGACGGCCACTGTTTGTGACGCCGGCTGCGTGTTAATCACTGGTGCGGCTGGTGCTGGTGTGGATAGGTCGAGGTTGTAACTGGCATCGGGTCGAACGGTAAGCGCCACGCCGTTGAGCCAGGCGTGGGCGATGCCGATTCCAAGCGATGGATCGGTATTGGCAAATATCCGTTGTTGGACGCCGCCGGGCGCGACCACAAAGTAGGGTGTGGTCCATAGCACCGGATTGGTACTAAAGTCGAAGTCGACCGTGGCGCCAGAGAAGCTGGAAATGCCGTTGTAGCCGACCCCAGCGGTCTCTCCGATCGCGTCGCCGTTCGTTCCGACGGCGCTAGTCTCGCAATGAGCCATCCAGGGAGGGACACTTCCGTACAACGCGGTCCCGCAAGCCGCGACATCCGACCACAGGTAATCGGGCTGGCCGGCGGCCACTTGCTTGAAGGTGCTGCCGTCGGCCAGGAAGACCACGTACAACTGGTCTTCACCAGGCTGGTGGAGATAGTAGACTTCCGCGGCTTGCACCCAGGCGGGGTAGACAAACAATAGTAGTACGAGTAGTTTCTTCATGACACGACTCCTTTCGTCGGTTTGTGTGGGCAAAGATTGATCGTCGCCCACTTATGGACAACAATCAACCGTTGACAATGTGCTTTCCGATTCTGGATAAATTACCACCAGATTCAGAACGTTGTATTTTATATTATCTTTCGTAATTTGTCAAGTCTTTATAAAAAAAGAAAACAGCTGATGCGCGCACCAGCTGCTGATAGTATGATGTACAAACGAGCAATCCCGAGACCCTAGAGTTGGCATGTCCAGGTGCTTCGGAGATCTTTGGCGGTCAGCTCTCCGTTGAAGAAGAGGTTGATGTAGTCCGGGTTAGCCCAGACCGTGCTGCCGTCTTGTCGGCGAGCTACCAGGTTGAACCTCAAGGACGGTGTCCGGCCGGGACTGAGGAAAAACCGCAAGGGCCGAGTGGCTCCGGCCAGGTCTTTTCCTTCAATCGCACTCCAGGGCGGAGTGGAAACGGTGTCATAATAGCGAATGACATCAACCCGTCTGATCTGCGACCAGTCTGTCACGCCCGGGAAAGCCAGAGAGACGTGCTCCAGTCCTTGGTAGAGGCGAGCCTCGATCTTAGCTTTGGGCCAGACGCTGTCGTAGGTGAGCCAGAGAGTGGCTCGAAGTGGGGATGGTTCTATGACTACGTCGCGGATGACAGTTAAAGCCCAGTTTCCAGTAGAGTCCGCCACATCATACGACAAATAGTAGAAGCCAGGTTGTCGAGAATCGATCGATCCGGAGGCGATGATGTGACTGGTTATGTCGCCGTCGATGTTATCAACGGCAGTCGCGCCCGGGTCGACGAATTCGTCACCAACCATGATGTAGGAAGTGAACCTGGTCATGAAGGCCAAGAGCAGACTTCTTTGACCTGGTTGGTTTACCGGTATCAACCAGTATCCCAGCGGGCCATTGGCATCTTCGGCTTCCTCTTGCGGCTCGCCATCAACCGTGCAGGTGAGATTTGGCAGGTAGGCCCAGTATAAGCCGTCGGTTGTGGCGGGGTTGGGCGTGGTTGCATGCCTGGCAACCAGCGTGACCGCTACCGAGCCGACATCCGGCGGGAATTCGTGGGTGACAGCTAACCGTTCTGGGCAGTTAGGCGAGAATCCGGAAGTGGTGAATTTCATGGTGCTATAATTACCGCACCACATCATCACGCCGACATTCTCGATATTAGCGTCGGGTAGATCAATGAAGAGATCAGTCAGGAAATGGCATTCATCTTCATTGAAGTGAACCCATAGACTGGGCACCAGACCGGTGTTAGCCATGGGCCAATTCTTCTGAGTGTCGCCTGGAGTTACGGCCGCTGGCGGACAACCGCTTAAGGGAACTAATGCTACTGCCAGGAGTAGTGTTGGGGCAATCAAGTTTTTCATGTCTTGATCCTTTCTGCCAAGCCCAACCAGAGGTCGGGGGTAGAAAGCGTGGACAAGATTTGCAAAAGTTATTGTCCACGCCTGTGGACAACAGCTGTAAGCATGGGGCGCTGTCCACGGCCCTAGAAATCACAACTTCTCAAGGTGCTCCAAACCCGGGAACTGCCAGGGTTTAGTTGGTTATTGTATGTTATTTTTTATAACTTGTCAATTAGTATTTAAGATAAAAAAAGAAGGGGAACAGCCATGACTCTCTCGTGAGAGATGGCTATTCCCCGTCCAAGGTACAGAGCCCGCTTAGAGCGCGGGCATGTCGTAGTTGTCGCCGTCCGCCCGGCTCATGACGCTGCCATTCCAGGTTCCGGGAACCTTGCCAGTATTGACGAAGTACCTGGCTGGGTCGCCGGAGAGTTTGACGAACGGGACGGCTCTTCGCGGCTTGTCCGAAACGTCCAACGTCACCGACGATGACCCTGACACAGTCATCGTCGCCGACTTACTCTCGTGCCGCGACGGTTGGCTCGTCCACAGCCATAAGATCCCGACCTCGCAAACGTCGGCGTAGGTCTTGCCGGACGGCAGATTGCTGTACGGCGAGATGATCTCGGCCAGCGTCAGGCTGTCAGGCAGGATGCGGAGGTTGACCGTTGACCCGCCGCTGTAAGTGAATTCAGCGACAAGGGTCGTCGATGCTCCGACTATCAGTATGGCCTCGGTGGAGGTCACACTGCCGACAGCGTTGGAGACGGTGCAAGCGTAACGAGCCGTGTCAGTGTTCGTCACACCGAGCGTGAAGCTGGAGTTGGTGGCTCCGCTTATTGCCACGCCGTCCTTCTTCCACTGATACGAGAGCGGCGTCGTGCCCGAGGCCACAACCGTGAACGTAACCAGCGATCCAATACTGGCCGTCTGTGATACCGGTTGCGTGGTGATCGTCGGGGCGACCGCTGTCGATTCGATTGTCAGTGTAGCCACATTGGACGTTGCTGTTCCAGCGGCGTTTTTCACGACACAGCGATAGGCGCCTTCGTTGATCGCACCTGCCGACAGAATAGTGAGCGCGGAGCTCTTCACACCTATCGAAGCGCTGTTCTCTGCGATGTCAACGCCGTTCATCTGCCATTGGTATGACAGCGGCGCTGTGCCCGTAGCCGTGACACTGAAGGTGGCCGACGCACCCAGGTCCACAGTAAGCGAGTCTGGCTGTTTGGTGATCGTCGGGGCGACGGCTGTCGACGCTAGCGTCAGCGTTGCCACGTTCGACGTTGCTGTTCCAGCGGCGTTCTTCACGATACAGCGGTAGGCGCCAGCATTCACTGTGCCAACTGACAAGATTGTAAGAGTCGGACTCTTTATTCCCGTAGACGCGCTGTTCTCGGGAATGTCCACTCCGTTGTCTTGCCATTGGTATGACAGTGGCGCTGTGCCGGTGGCCGTGACACTGAAGATCGCCTGTTCGCCGACGTTTACCGTCAGTGAATCCGGCTGTTTGGTGATCGCCGGGCTGATGGCTTCTCCTGCGGCCATGGCCACGTCGATTTTGTAGTAGCCGAGTCCTTGCCCGCTGGAGCCGGTCTCCTCGTGGAGTTCGGTTCCGCCACTCACGCCGATGCCTTGCACTGTGCCGTTCTCGGCGGCATCGACCCGCCAGAGTTTGACCCAGTAGAAATGGTCGGAGTTCGGGTGTTTGGCTGCGAGTCGTAGCTCGATCTGTTCGGCGCCGGCCATGTTCTGTTGCCAGACACCTTTGAGATTGATCACGGCCGGCGTACCATACTCCCAGTCGGGTGGTGGTACTGGCAGGATGATGCCGCCAGTATCGTTCGGGTACGCGCAAACCATCGCGCAGAGTCCGCTCGGAGACTGGTCATCGGGCCATCCGATGAAGCAGTTCCTCAGATCCCAGTGGTGTACATCGCAGTACACCGAGAGTTCGTCGCTGGTGTTGACGACGTTCAAGGTGACAATCGCGCTGTCGTCTTGCCAGGGGATTTCGCCCTCTCCTTCGCCTTCGCCTTCTCCTTCTCCGGCGTGATGGTTGGGATGGTCGTCCGGATTCAGTGGGTCGGTACCGGCATTGATTTCTTCGCGGTCCGTGTAGCCGTCTCCATCCGTGTCGGATCCGTACTGACCATACGGCAGGGTACCATAGAAGCATTCCTGCCAGTTGGGTACGCCATCGCTGTCCGGATCGCCTAGGGACCCGTTTTCGCCCGCCGGATCGTGCGGATCCAGCGAGTTTAGTGACTCCCAGAAATTGGGCATGCCGTCGCCGTCGGTATCGTCCAGTTCCGGAGCTTGCCGCCGGATGAAGATCGTGATCACAGAGTCGTGTCCGTTTAGTTTAACGGATAGGTCGACTCTGATCGACTTCGCCGCCGGGCTTGGTGGTACCGTTACCTCCCACTGCGTGCCGTCTCCTTCGATGTGGGGCGGGTCACTGGGAACACCAAATGGTTTACCCACCTCATTGAGATAGAGTCCATCGGTGATGCCACTGGCTTTGCCGCAGTCAAGCGGGAAGTCGACCCACTGGCCTTGCATTTCGGGCAGGGAAATCTCATACGAAACCGTCCCGCCCCTGGCGCAGTCGAAGTGGGCGCCGTCGATCTTGATCTTGGCCCCGTGTGAAATAACCACTCCAGGGTTGGCAACCTCGACAATTCCGATTTGCTGTCCGGTCT
The DNA here is from genome assembly GCA_041649575.1 of Patescibacteria group bacterium. GTDB lineage: Bacteria > Patescibacteriota > Patescibacteriia > 2-01-FULL-39-33 > 2-01-FULL-39-33 > JBAZMW01. The sequence goes on from JBAZMW010000001.1 coordinate 156,606, forward strand.
CGCCGAAGGTCGTCACCAGGATCGACATCTCTCTTTTTTCGGGGCATCCTACGAACAGAAGCCCCATGGCCAACGTAACTGCCACGCACATACTCACTCTCGTCTTCATGTTGCCTCCTTTGCCCTTGAGGGCTGTCTGTGTTGGTCGCCCTCGGGGCAACCGTCTTCACTATGTGACACTCCATTACAACACTCTTACTTGCAAACGAACAACGCGGTTGTTCGTTTTCCTTCTTTGTTTCAAAGGACTGCCGACCACGAGTTCCATGGTCGCTTAAACTGGCCTAAGTCAAAAGAAAGACCGACCAAGTTTAATATATTATTTTAGCAAGATTATATTTTTTTGTCAAGATCTAAAAAATTTTTTAAAAATAAAAACAAAAAATTCTGATTATCAGAATTTTTTGTTTAAATTTAGATAAATTATTTAGCCTGAACTTTACCGTCACTTTTTTCGAATTCATCTCTGGATAAAGCGGTGGTAATTGAGTAAGGAGTGACAATATCAATCAGCTCGCTGGTAAAATCATCAGAAGCTGCCAAAGAAATGTTTTCTAAAAGGGAAGCCGGCTGGCCGATTTGTTCTTCAGTGGGAATAATTTCTATTTCAAAAGCGGCCCCGACGCTGGGTAAAAAATTCGATGGCGCATAGACCTTGTCTATATTCCAGTTAATCTTTTTATTCGCTGGGTCATAAATGATAGCCGAACCGTTGGCAGCACTGAAGCGATTAGTCCAGGAGACGTTAGTTGGCAGTTGGGCGCTGATAGTAAGGTTATTCAAGTCGTTGTATTTATTTTCTAGGTTCAGAAAAATCCAATACCTGGTTGGCTGGCCAACTTGCGGTGGCAGTGGGCCAAAACCAAGCTGATCACTCTCCTCGGTATAATAGCGGGCAAAAGCGACTACTTTACTTTCGGTGCTTATCCTCTGGTTCAATGGTTGACCGGTGCTAAAAATAGGGGACGAATTTCTTTCATTATTTCGATAAAATGCTTCGACATGACTGCTAAGAACGAAATTCTTATCGTGAGCAGAGCTCTGCGGCAGTGACTTTTTGGTTTTGATGGAGAATTTAATTTCGCCAGTTTGTCCCGGATCCACCGAGGCCAGTTGCGGCAGCTGTTCTTTATTCCAGGTAATGACGCTTTCGCCGTCAATCATTCTTTCGTCAAAGATGGCTTTTAGTCGCAGGTCTTTCAAAATAAAATTTTCTCGATTTTCATATTTAAGCACATAGGAATAAAATTGCCCCAGGTCGATATTTTTTTCGGATGAAACCAGGCTTAGGATTAAGTTGGTTTTGGCCGCCGGGACTGTTTCAGTGGTAGACGCTTCTTGATAATTGCCATGAGAAATAAAGCTGTTAGAAAAATCATTTCTTGTTTTCGGTGAGGACAGTAAGAGTAAAAGATTGAAAACAATAAGAAAGATAATAGTTATAGCCAGCAGCAAATCCACAATCAGGTGCCAGTAGCCATATTTGTTCTTTTGCGGACTGTAGTGCTTGTGCCAGCGCTTTCTGGCGGGAGAGATAAAAACATTAAGCGTGCCAATAATGACGTTGCCGCTTTTTTTGACTTTTAACTGATCGGGATAAATAGTGACGGCCGTCTGATCGTCCGATTCTCTGGGTTTGGCCTCGATGATCTCGGCTTTTGTTTCATCGGGAAGTTCTATCAGGGAAGTTTGATCCGGCATTTTTTTTCTTGATTATTAATTCGCGGCATATTCAAAATTATTATTTTTTTCGATAAAGCTGGTGGTAAAAACATTGGTGGTTAGCGCCAGTATTTCGGCCTGGCCATCACTGTCAATGTCGCTCGCCAGCGGCTTGACGCCTTCGCGTTTTTGCGGATTGTAGGCCAGCCAAGAATTTAACAACCTGCCTTGCTGATTGAAAATTTTTATCTCCGGGCTACCGCCGAATCCAGGACCGGTGATGATCTCGTCTTGGCCGTCGCCGTTAACATCGCCGCAAGCGACATTGACGCCGCCGGCAAATTTTTTATCGTAAGCGAAGAAACCCATTGACAATAGTTTACCACGATTATCAAAGATTTTCACATGAGGCCCGCCAGGACTGGAGGCGCCAACAACAATTTCGCTCTGGCCGTCGCCGTTAACATCGCCAGCAGCTACATTAACTCCCATTTTAGTCCAAGCTTTATTATAGGCATAAAAGCTGGTTGGTTTTGTTTTCCCTTGCCAGTTGAAAATTTTGACCAAATTAGCGCCGCCGGTTTCCGGGCCAGTGATAATCTCTTGCCAGCCATCATTATCCAAATCGGCGACGGCCAGAGATAGGCCGCCGGCAAACTTAGAGCCATAAGGATAAAATTCGGCAATATTCTCTTGAGCGCTGTTATAAATTGTTATTTTATTTTTGGCGGCTACCAAAAATTCTTTTTGACCGTCATTATTCAAATCGGTTTTGCTGATTTTATTGCCTCCCAGAAACAGTGAAACATAAGCAAAGAAGCCATTTCTCACGGTGTGTCCATAAGCATTAAAAGGTCTGGCAAAAGAACCATTAGCAAAAACGCCATCTTCGATTTCCGCTAGCGGTCTCAAAAGAATGACGCCATCGCCGGCTTCCAGCGATAGTTTATCAAGACGCGAGCCATTGTTTATTTCTGGGTCTTGGATGCCGTGTATTTTCTCGTATTCCGAGTCAAAGCTGACGGTTTGTTTTTTGTCGGTTGAATTTACAATAGCCACGCCGTTGGCAAAATCTCTTTGCCACAAGCCGGGCTGGAGATTATTGTTCGAAGTCAGGAGGTTTTTAGGAGAGGATTTGGCCGGACCTAAGTTGACGTCATATTCGTCGTACCACCAAAAGTGCTCTCTTAGCTGGGTTCCAAAATTAAAACCATAATAGCCATTATAGAGCAGAGCACTGGCCAGTCCAAAGCGCATCAACTGGTAATTGGTACGATTGCCGGTATTATCGGTGTCAACGTTGATAATATTTAGACGCGGCAGATAGCCAGAATTATTGGTATCGCGGTAGCGTTTCATCGAGCCATCCCAGCCACCTTCCCAATATTCGGGAAAACCTTCAAACATCCGGCCATTAAGATCCAAGTATGGGCCGTCGCCATTGCCGACAATCAGATATTTATCGCCAAATTTGTTTCTTAGATTTTTAAACAGATTTTTATAACCTTCTTGCCAAAGACGATCGATTTTTTCGGCGGAATCCAGATAACCGTCAGCGTCAATATCGATGCGCGAATTAACCCAGGAGACGTTTTGCCAGACATTGTCGAGCAGCAAGCCGTCCCAAAGGCCGGTGGCCAGCACTTTATTCTGATAGAAGTCGGCTAAATAATCGGCATAAGACTTTCCGAGCCGGTTTTTGACATAAAGATTCATGGAAATATTGCCCGGCCAGAAAGAGATATTTTCTCCAGCCACGGTTTTCAATTGCCAGCGGGGGTCGCTCTCCTTGGCCAAGGTGTGCCACAGGCCAGCGCCTTGCGGCTCAACCACTGATAGCCTTTCGAGCGGGATTTCGTTGGCGGAAGTATAGGCCAAAATAACAATCCTGGGGTTTAGTTTCCTGATTAGTTTGATTTCTTGCTGACTAGTGCTTTGAGCCTGCATATCCAGAGCCAACAGATCATAAGCAGCCAGCTTAACAGCCTCTTCTTGAGTGATTGGAGTTTTCCAATATAAATTGACGGTACGAGGAAAGTTATAACTAAGCAAATCGACAGCTAAAAGCGACTTAAGCGGCAGAAGAATGGCGCTGAAAAAAGCCGCTAAAATCAAACTGCCGGCCAGAATTTTTTGCCAAAGCTTTATTTGCAAGTTGGTTTTGGGAAACAAAACAAACATCTTTAATTATTTAGGTTTAGTAATTGGCTATAAATAGCTGACAATGCCTGGTAATGCTGTTGTGGATTGTATTTTGTTGCCGCCAGCTCTCTGGCCTTTAGGCCGAGCTTTTTTATCTTTTCACGATCGCCCGCTAATTCCATAATAGCATTTTTTAGGGCAGTCGGGTTGTCCGGCTCAAAAAGCAAACCAGTATCCTCGCTGACAATTTCCGGCACTGCTCCGACACGAGCGGCCACTACTGGCTTGAAACAGCCGTAACTTTCCAAAATACTCAAACCAAAAGTCTCATGGACGCGTGACGGGAAAACAGTAAACAAACTTCTGGCGATAAGTTTGGTTAGTTCAGTACCGGTTTTGCGGCCGACAAACTGTATCCGGCCGGCTAAGCCAGACTCGGCAGCCAAGGCTTTTAGTTCATCTTCTTGCGGCCCGCCGCCGGCAATTTTTAATTTGATGTCCGGGATTTCTTTTAGAGCCCTGATTAATAAATCCACGCCCTTGCTTTCGTCGAGGCGGCCGAAAAACAGCAAGTAATCTTCCGCTGGCAGTGGCTGGGCCGGATAAGATTTCAGATCAATAAAATGCGGCAGGATTTGAATTTTTTCTTTTTTGAAGTTGGCTTTCAGTAGTTGATCTTTGACAAATTGCGAGGGGGCGATAAAAAGATCGATATTATTCTGATAAATTTTTAGCAGTTTATGAAAATTGAACTCCAGCTTCAAAATCCAGGCGATAAGAGAAGAATTCTTGTGTTTGGTTGGTTTGTTGTCGGCACGCAAAGTATAATCCGGTTTAACCAGCTTGAAATCATGCACGGTCATTACTATTGGCAGGCCGGCTTGTTTGAGAACCGGCAAAATAGAGGGAGAAAGCTGATGATAAATGTTGTGCAAATGGACGATTTGCGGCCGGTCGGCCTTAATCAGCCGGCTGATTTTTCTGCGAGCCGAGAGTGACCAAAACATCCTGGGGATTTTCATAGCGCTTCTTAGACTGAATCGGCCCAGCTCCCAATCGGTAAGAAAATATTTTTCTTGTCCGCTGTTGATATTTTTGGGATTTTTTTGGGAGAAGTAAATTATCTCGTGGCCATGACCAGTCAAGAGGCGGCTTAAATTGAACAGGTAGGCTTCGGCGCCGCCGCGAGGATAGAGAAATTTATTGACTTGGAGGATTTTCATAAAATAGCGTTAGCCGTTTGTTTCCGCAGGCAGTTTTTGGTTGTTAATTATTTTTCCGGTGCGAATCAGACCCAGAATCAGCCAAAAGAAGACGCCGGTTAGATTAGTTTCCAGATAAGGCTGGAACAGGCTGGCAAAAATCAGGGCAGTAAGACAAGCGACTAGACCCAGGTAGTAAGGATTTAAGTCCTCGTTTAAAAAAATTTTTTTCCAACTCTTGGCCAAGACCGTGGCGATGACTAATAAAAAAAGCAAGAGACCAATAATTCCCATTTGCACTAAAATAGCTAGTAGCGAGTTGTGGATATTGCGGACCTCTTCGAAGGTGTGCCAATCTGGCAGTTCCAGGGGGATTTTAAGACCGAAGCCTACCCCCAAAAAAGGATTAAGCAGCCAGACTCTTTGAGCCGTCTGCCACAAACTGATCCGCCAGCTGGCGCTGGTGTCGCCGGCGGTATTTAAGATAGAAACGACGCGTTCTTTCAGGTCGCCGCCGTAGTTGTTGATTCCTTCTGGCAAGCCCTGTAGCGGCAGAAGGTTGACTACCAGAACAACCAGGACAACAATGCTGGCCAAAACCATAAGATTTTTAAGGCCATAGCCGATTAGCTTTTTTCGGTTGGTTTTGGGGGCGATAAAAAGAAGCACTAAGGCGCCAACAACCAAAGCCAGCCAGAGGTGTCGCATCAAGGAGACGGCAATCCCCAGGCCCCAAAGCCACAAAACCAGGCTGGGCAAGCTATTGTTATAGAAACGTTTGGCAGCCAGTAAACTCAAAATTATTAAAAAAGTTAGAACCAGATAGAAGGCATGAGTTCCGGCCAAGAGGCGGACGCCGCCGGTGGAGAGGGGAGTAAATTCAGTCCACAATCCCTGGCCTCTGAAAAAACCGATAGCAATAAAAACAATCAGCGCCAAGCCGCTTAAAATCATAATATGAATGAGGTTCTTAAATTTTTTACTGTCTTGAATAATATATATAACCAAGAAGTAGAGAATCGGATAAAAAGCGTAATTTTTGAAACTGCTGAAAACTACGGCCGGATCGGCGTTAATATCTATCAGACCGCGCAAAAAGTAGAGGCCGGTCAGGGCCATGAAAAGCAAGAGGATTTTTTCCGGGGCTTCCAAAAATAATTTGGGACGACTTTTTCTGTAAAAAATATTAATTAATAGTGCCAGACCGGTAATCAAAATAACAAGGTCGAGCGGATAAATTTTGTAGGCGGCTTGTTCTATGACCAGTGACTGCAGAGTGAAAAAGCGCTCAAAGATCATGGTCAGACAAACAATTATTCCCAGCCCGAGAGAGTTGAGGGGCAAAATAAAAATAGCGGCGACAACGACAAAGAGGATAAAAATCAAAGGCGAAAAACTGAAATAGATTATGCCGATAACAAAAGCGGCCAGATAGATATAGGCCACTATGTTGTAAAGCAGAGTCCAATTAGGCGTCCGGCGCGGTGGACTCTTCTTAGCGGTTAGGTTTTTATTTTTACCAGTCATAATAGCGAGGAGTGGTGCCTTGCCCGTCGTCCATTACTTCCGGGTCGATGTCATTTTCGGTTGCCGCCGTCATAAAAGACAGAGCTTCATTGTTTAAATTCAGCTGCATCAGAGAAGGCTTATCGGTTTGGTCGTTTTTTTCTATCAGCTCCAGAGTTTCATCTTTGAGGCGGCCGATTTTCGGCTTGAAAATCGATTCAAAAAGCTGTTGCTCCGGAAAAATAATAATCAGAGTGAAACCTAAGACGATGCCGGCCACCAGACCCAAAACCGTATTAGTGGCGGTTCGCGGCTGATCGGGCTTATCAGAGGCCACCGGCGCGTCAATCATTTTTATCAGAATTCGATCGCCCAGCCCGTGATAAAGCTGATGTTTGGTCATGACGGTATAGCTGATGGCTTGAGCAAATTGGTTTGCTTGGTCGCGATCGCGGTTTAAAACATTGATAAAAATAATGCCTTTGTTTTCCTCGGTCTTGACCTGAACGGCTTTCTTCCAGTTTTTCAAGCGAGTTTCCGCGCCAATGCCCAGCTCGTCTTTGAGATTAAAGTTGCTTTTAAAAGTGTTGTCTATAAAAGAGTTGGTATAAACCACTTCGGTTAAAACGTTGGCGATATAATCGGCAGTGCGACTGGCAGTGTAGGGGTCGACGTTTTCCTGATTGACCACTACCAAGAGCTTGACCGAAGACTTGTATTTGGGAGTTTGCAGCAAGCTCACTGCCAAACTGGCGATCATTACCAAAAGGCCAATAGTAATAATGGTTCTGATGTTTTTGGCGTTAAAAAGATAAGTTGAACTCATATTTGTTTAAATTTGGCTATTTTTTATAATTGTTTATTAACATCATAGATTATCATATTTTTTATAAAATGTCAAACATAGCCCTGTTCGATGGCCCAACGCTATTAGACAATAAAGCCATAAGCGATTATAATATTTATATCCGGCGTTGCCAATAAAAATATGATTTTTTTTAAACTTCACGAATTAATTTGGGTTAATCCGGCCAAGCGCGACAAGGTAATCCTGATTAATTTGTCTTTAGCCCTACTGATTAACCTGGCCTTGATAGCGGCGCTGATTTTTAATTTTTGGTGGGCCAAAGAATTCATAATTTTGCGTTTTAATATTTATTTCGGTATCAGCAGCCTGGGTGCTTGGTACAAGGTTTTTTTGATGCCGCTAATCGGCTTGATAATAATTGTTGTTAATTTTTTATTGAGCTTTTATTTTTATCTTAAAGAAAAATTATTGAGTTATTATCTGGCCGCCGCCGCTTTGGTTTGTAATTTGATTTTATTGGTAGCGGGGGCTCTTTTAATTTATATTAATTTATAATTAATACAACCATTTCTTATGCTGATCGATTTTTTTGTAATCAAAATTTTCTTTTTGGCCTTTTTGTCGTTTATAGTGGCGATTGCCTGGACGCCGGCTTTGACTCATTTTTTATACAAATACAAGCTGGGCAAACAAATCCGCACTTCCGATCGGGCGCCGATTTTTTCGCAAATGCATCAAAAAAAATCGGGCACGCCGGTGATGGGCGGCTTGTTGATTTGGGTGACGGTTTTGGTTTTTGCTTTTGCTTTTCATTTTTTGGCAGTCTGGTTTGACGGCATTTTCGGCAAGTTTGATTTTTTGAGCCGATCCCAGACTTGGCTGCCACTAGGAGCGCTGGTGGTGACGGCCCTGGTTGGGCTAGCAGACGACTTCTTAAATATCAGAAAGATCGGGCCCTATGGCGGAGGCCTGTCGGTCAGACATCGGCTGGTGGTTTACACCCTAATTGCTTTGGTGGTGGCCTGGTGGTTTTATTTCAAACTGGATTGGGACTTTGTGCGCATTCCTTTTTTGGCCACTTTTAATATCGGTCTGTGGTACATACCTCTGGTAATCGTGGTGGTGGTGGCCACTGCTTTTTCGGTCAATGAAATTGACGGTTTGGACGGTTTGGCCGGCGGGACGCTCTTGGCCGCTTTCTCCGCTTTTGGAGCGATTGCCTTTGCGCAAGGCCGCTATGATTTGGCGGCTTTCTGCGGCGTGATTTTGGGAGCGCTTTTGGCCTTCTTGTGGTTTAATATTACGCCGGCCAGGTTTTTTATGGGTGATACGGGAGCAATGGCTTTGGGGGTGGTATTGGCGATAATGGCGCTACTGACCAATTCGGTTTTGCTCTTGCCGGTAATCGGTTTTTTGTTTGTGGTGGAATCGGCCTCGGTGATTATTCAGGTTGCCTCCAAGAAGCTGCGCGGTGGCAAAAAGATATTTTTGTCGACCCCGATTCATCACCATTTTGAGGCCAAGGGTTGGCCCGAGGCCAAGGTGGTAATGCGTTTTTGGGTTATTTCCGCCATGACTTCCATTATTGGACTGGTGATATTTTTAATGGATAGAGGAGCGTGGCGTTAGTCTGGTCGCTTTTCTTTTCTAGAAAAGAAAAGCGCACGCAAAAGAAAAGTCGCGAGCTAACATGAAAAATTTTGCGTTTCAGACAAAATTCTAACAAAATTTTTAAATTCCCCGCTCAGGCGCTGACGCGCTGAGCGGGTCAAACAGTAAAAATTTAGTAACGAATTTTGCCTTCACTTTTTTCAAAATTTTTCATAGGCTCGCATTGGGTAACTATCAAAAACAATTGTATGAAGTATTTAGAATTAAGGAATAGGATTGAAAATTTTACCAAGTATCCAAAAACTCAAAAGATCTCTCGCTCCCTCATTGTTAACAAGGGATTTCATGGTAATTTTAATATTAGTTTTGGCGAAGCGCCGTTCCTTGAAAAGTTTGGAAATTATTTGGACAATTCAGAAGCGTATAATTTTTCCACCATTCAGCAAGTTATAAGGGTAAATGATTTTAGAGACGACTTGGACTCAACACATCTCTTACTGTTTGATATGGCAGATGTTTCTGGTTTTATTGGTGGAAAAAATGTTTCAGATGATGAAAGAAAAAATATTGCCAGTTTTACCATCAGAAAAACATTTGAGTTTTTAATTAATGAGTTGAAACTAAAGCCGGAACGTTTCAAGATTTCGTATTTGACCGGAGGAAATGTTGAAGTATTGACAGCTGGAAAATATAAATTTGATAAATATGTTGAAGGCGACTCTTTTATAAAAACTGCAAAAGAATTTGGTATTTGTGATGAACAATTTATCCCCGACCAGACAAGAACAACTCTGCTAGCATTGAATTTTCAGCCACCAGTTTGTTGGGGTTATCGCAATGAAATTTTATATCAAACTGACAGCCCGAGCGAATTATTAGATATTGCTTCTATCGAAAACTTACTTTGGCGGCCGGTGTTTAAAAATGGAATCATAGCCGATCTGGCTAGATGGGAAAATTTTTGGTCTTTTCAGGTTGTGGGTGTAGAAAGGTTATTAATGCTGATAAATAATTCGGACAAAGTTTATGCGGCTGATCATATTATGCCACTTATCACTAAATTTTCAGAAGTGACAAATAGTTTGGATATCCATGTTTGCCGTATTACAATGGAGCTGCTACGAGTTTTCCATAGAATTGTAGCTGATATGGAAGGTTTTTCAATATTGTCCAGCTCGAGAAAAGAAAAGCTCATACCATATCGTAGAAAATTTTTACAAAATTGTGAAAAATTAGGCTTTGACTATAAAACAAATTTAAAAGAATTATTGACTCTTAACGGCAAATTGCAGCCATGTTATCCTGAACTCCTTTCGGGCACTGAAGCTAAAACTAATAAAATAATAGAATGGTTGAGAAAAGGAAAGATATATACTTAAAAAATAAAAAAGTGACAGTCATGGGGCTGGGTTTATATGAAAATGGTAGCGGAATTTCGGCTACCCGTTTTTTGGTGGAGCAGGGCGCTCGGGTGACAGTGACCGATTTAAAGACCAGGGAACAACTGACTGATCAGGTAAAGCGACTGGGGTCGTTGGCTAGGAAAATAAAATTTGTTTTAGGTGAACATCGAGAGGAGGATTTTAAAAATATTGATTTACTTGTAAAAAATCCAGGCGTGCCCAACATTTCAAAATATTTGCGAATCGCTCGAGAAAATAAGATTCCCATTGAGACGGATATCTCTTTGTTTTTTAAGCTGGTGCCGCGAGAAAGAATTATTGGCATCACCGGCACGCGCGGTAAAAGCACCACCACCAGTTTGATCTATGAAATAGTAAAACTGGCCGACAAAAACGCGGTTTTGGGCGGCAATATCACCAAGTCGCCGCTGGCGCAGATGATGGAAGTAAAAAAGGGAGGCATGGTAGTGCTGGAGTTGTCTTCTTGGATGCTGGAAAGCTTAGAACCGCACAAAATGAGTCCGCAGCTGGCCATTTTTACCAATATTTACCCAGATCATTTAAATACTTACAAAAATATTGCCGAGTACGCGGCAGCCAAAGAAAATATTTTCCAGTGGCAGAACAAAGATGATTTAGTGGTGCTAAACCGCGATAATAGCTGGACCAGAAAAATGGGCGCTAAAGTTCCAGGCAAAAGGTTTTGGTTTTCCAAAAAATATTTTGCGGCAGAAAACGGAGTTTATTTGAAAGGAAAAGATGTCTATTTTCGGCTCGCTGGCGAGGAAATAAAAGTCTTAAAAAAAGATGACATTCAAATTCTCGGTGAACATAATTTGGAAAATGTTTTGGCGGCGGTAGCCGCCGCTATGGCCTGGGGAATCAGGCCGGAAACTGTCAGGCGAGGTGTAAAAAGCTTCAAAGGCATTAGCGATCGGCTGGAATTTTTGAGAGAAATAAAAGGGGTAAAATATTATAATGATACCACCTCGACCACGCCAGAAGCGACGATGGCGGCCCTAAGGGCCTTAAGTTTAAAACCAAAAAGTAAAAGCTTAAAAGAAAAAAATATTATTTTGATAGGTGGAGGGTCGGATAAAGGGTTGAATTTTAAAGAATTGGCCAGGGAGATAAGAGATAGAGTAAAAAATTTAGTTTTATTAAGGGGAAGTGGCAGTGAAAGACTGGCTAAAGAATTTTTAGCTTTAAGTTTTAAGTTTTCAGTTGTTGGCTCTATGGCTGATGCGGTTGGTTTGGCTAAAAGTTTTGCCAAGAGGGGAGATATTGTTTTGCTTTCTCCCGCCTGCGCTTCTTTTGGCATGTTTAATAATGAGCTTGATCGTGGCGCGCAGTTTAGGATGATAGTTAGGAAGTTAAAGTGATGGCTTCGGCGAGGCAGGCCCGCCTGCGCCAGTTTTGGCATGTTCAATAATGAGTTCGACCGAGGCGCGCAGTTTAGGATGATAATTGGTAAATTAAAATAAAAAAAATACGGCGGCGAGGACACTTGCGTATCACTCGCCGCGCTCTAGGTCACGGACTGCGTTCACGATTGACCCCACGGACATGGGATCGTGCTCCTGGGGGGCCGTCCCACAAAGCACGGCGGTTACCGGGGGCCGCGCGTCGCGTCCGCGACTGCACAGAGGCCTTTATGGAAGGCCCGGCGTCCGCGGTCTACGTCCGCAGGACGTGTCGCCGGTGCCCGTCGATGGCCGCGCCCGTCGCGCTTGTGCTCGGAAACAGATTCGAATTCGATATGGACAATGCGAGATGGGTGCCTTTTCGGTGCTGAATGTGCATAGTGCGTGTTCCTCCTTGTTTGTTCCATTGAACCTCTTCCAGATTGAAACTATGTAAGGCCATATTAGCATATTAGTAAATTTTTGTCAATAATTAATTAAATAAAAAAATAAAAAATATTAATTTTTTGTTTAAATTTAGACAAAAATAATTGTTCGAAAATTATTAAAATAAATAGCCAAAGATCAAATCATGAAAATAAAGGTCAGGGAATTATTAAGAGAAATCATAAAAGGCAAAAAAGATCAGCCGCCGGATTGGTATTTGGTGGGGCTGATTGTCTTTTTGACGGTTTTTGGCCTGATTATGCTGTCATCGGCCGGAGCGGCCGTTGGCTGGCAGAAATTCGGCGACAGTTACTGGCACGTTAAACACCAAATTCTTTTCGGCTTATTGCCGGGACTGGTTTTGTTTTTTATTTTTTCGCGGCTGGATTATCACCGACTGAAAAGCCTGGCCTCGCCCATGCTTTTTATTTCTTTGATTTTATTAGTTTTGGTGTTTGTGCCTGGCATTGGCGCCAGCTGGGGCACCTCAAAAAGCTGGATCAATTTTTTTGGTTTTTCGCTCCAGCCGTCAGAAATCGTCAAGCTCACTTATTTGATTTATCTGGTTTCTTGGCTGGCGGCCAAGGAAGAAAGACATTTAAAAAACTTGCAGCAGGGTTTTTTGCCGTTTTTGTTTGTTTTGGGTATAATCACCATTCTGATGGTTTTGCAACCGGACACGGGCACCATGCTGATCATTGTTCTGACTTCGCTGATCGTTTATTTTGTGGCGGGCGGCAGTTTTTGGCACCTGTCGTGGCTGTCGGCGGTAGGTTTGGGCGGGCTGGCTTTGATTATCAAGATTTCTCCTTACCGCGCGGCGCGGCTGACGACCTTTTTGCATCCCGAGCTCGACCCGCAAGGCATCGGTTATCATATTAATCAGGCGCTCTTGGCGGTTGGCTCGGGTGGCTGGCTGGGCCGTGGGTTTGGCCATTCGCGGCAAAAGTTCGCTTACTTGCCGGAGGTGGCCGGCGATTCTGTTTTTGCCATTTTGGCGGAAGAACTGGGATTTTTCATCTCGGCGGCCGTGGTGGCGCTTTTCGTTTTTCTGGCTTTGAGAGTTTTGAAAATGGCCAAAAATTGCCGTGATCCGTTTGGCTCGCTCTTGGCGGTGGGAATTATCGTCTGGTTTGTCATTCAGGCTTTCTTGAACATAGGAGCGATTATCGGCGTTCTGCCGCTGACCGGCGTGCCTTTGCCTTTTATTTCTTATGGCGGCACTTCGCTGATGATTTGCTTGGCCGCTTCGGGAATTTTGGTTAATATTTCAAGGCACAATAATAATTAATCATTAACATAAAATGAAAATTTTATTAGTCGGCGGCGGAACAATGGGTTCGGTGAGCCCGCTTATCGCCGTCTACCAAAAAATCAAACAGCAACAGCCGGAGACGGAATTCTTGTTTGTCGGCACCAAAACCGGGCCGGAGCGGGCGGCCGTAGAGAGCTACAAGATTCCCTTTCAGGCGATTTCTTCCGGCAAGCTTAGGCGCTATTTCAGCTGGCAGAATTTCAGCGATCCTTTCAGGATCCTGGCCGGACTGATCAGGAGCTTTTTTCTGATTTTGAGGTTTCGGCCCAATGCCATTATGATCGCCGGCAGTTTTGTGGGCGTGCCGGTAGCCTACAATGCCTGGCTGCTAAGGGTTCCGGTGCTTATCCACCAGCAGGATATTGTTGCCGGCTTGGCCAACAAACTGATGGGCAACACGGCCCAAAAAATAACCGTTTCTTTTGACATTTCGTTTAAAGATTTTTTCCCGAAAAAAACAGTTTTGACCGGCAATCCGGTGCGAGCCGAATTTTACGACTGTCAGCCGGCCAAGAGTCGCAAGTTTTTTGGTCTCAAAGAAGATTTGCCGGTGGTGTTGATTTTTGGCGGTGGTACCGGCTCGCAAAAAATCAACGAAACAGTCAAAAAATCTTTGCCGGAGCTGTTGCAGTTTTGTCAGGTTATCCATGTCACCGGTCGCGGCAAAACAATTAGCGTCAAGGCCGACGATTATCATCAATTTGAATTTTTGACCAACGAGTTTACCGACGCCCAGTGTGCGGCCGATATTATTGTTAATCGGGCGGGCATGTCGACTTTGTCGGAATTGGTGATTTTGGCCAAACCAACGATTTTGATTCCTTTGCCCGGGCATCAAGAAGACAACGCCAGTTATTTTCAAAAAAATAACGCCGTTATCACCCTCTCGGAAGCGAACTTAAATAATGAAATTTTCACCAGCACGATAAAAGAGCTGGTTTTCAACTCGGGGCGAAAAAATAATCTGTCGAGGAATATGGCCAAGATGATGAAAACCAAAGGAGCCGAGGAAGTGGCGAGATTGCTCTTGGAAATAGCCAAATAATCAAATTGAAATTTATCATGTCCATTTTAGACACGAAGCTGGAAGCAATAAATAAAATATATTTTATTGGTATTGGCGGTAGCGGCGTTTCGGCGGCGGCGCGGATTTTGCAAAAGGAGGGAAAAGAAGTCTGGGGCAGCGATATCAGCGGCGGCGAAATCGTCGAGGAACTGATCGGGGAAGGCATAAAAATTTTCATCGGCCAGAAAAAAGAAAATATTGTTTCGGATATTGACCTGGTTGTCTACAGCGTGGCCGTGCCTCAAGACAATCCGGAGAGGCAAACGGCGGAGAAACTGGGCCTTTGCCAGATAACTTACCCGCAACTTTTGGGTTTGCTGATGCGGGATAAGTACGGCATCGGCGTTTCCGGCACCAATGGCAAAACCACCACCACCGCCATGTTGGCCAAAATTTTTTTGGCGGCGGGCGAAGATCCGACCGTAGTGGTGGGCAGTAAAGTTGATTTTTTGGCTGGCAACTCGCGAGTGGGCCAAGGAAAATATTTTATCTTTGAAAGCGATGAATATCGGCGGGCTTTCGATAATTATTTCCCCAAAATCGCTTTGGTGACTTATATCACCGCAGACCATCTGGACTATTTTAAAGATTTGGAAGAAATCAAAGCGGCCTTTGGAGATTATTTAAACCGCCTGCCTCGAGCTGGCTTGGCGGTGATAAACGGCGATGATGATAATTCTCTGGCAGCGGCCAAAAACTGCCAGGCCAAAATAGTCTCTTTTGGCCTGGACAGGCCTGCCAATTATTTGGCCCAGGAAATAAAAACGGCCGGCGGCAAACAGACTTTTGAGGTGAGAGAGAGGGGCGGTGAGCCGGAGAAAATAACCATTAATTTGCCGGCCAAATATAATATTTATAATGCCCTGGGCGCCATAGCGGTGGCCAGGATTTGCGGTTTGAGCTGGCCGGTTATCAAGGGCGCTTTGGCCGATTTTACCGGCACTTGGCGGCGTTGGCAAAAAATTGGTAAAATAGGGAAGACAGAGATTATTGTCGATTATGCCCATACGCCGGACGCGGTGGAAAAAACCATCGCCGCGGCCAAAGGATATTATGCCGGCAAAAAAGTATTAATTGTGTTTCAGCCGCACCAATACAGCCGCACCAAGGAATTATTTTTGCCTTTCAGTAAAAGTTTTTGGCAAGCCGACTGGGCGATTATCACTGATATTTTCTATGTCAAAGGAAGGGAGAAGCCGGAGGATTTTGCTGTCAGTTCACAAAAGCTGGCTGAGGCGATAATAACCAATGGCAGCCGCGCCGAATATGGCGGCGACTTGGCGCAAACAGAGGAATTGATAAGAAATAAAGCTGGCGATTTTGACGCGGTTCTGATGTTGGGGGCCGGCAATATTTACGAAGCGGCCAAGAGACTGTCAGAAAACAACTAGTTTAGTTAACAATAAAATAAAAAGTCGGAAGAGCAATTATGAACAATCTTATCGACGATGACAGCCATAAAGAGGAGGAGGGGGAGGAGCTAATAGGCAGGGACCAGGAGGTAGAGCAAAAAATCGAGTGGGAAGAAGAGCTGGAGAGAACTTATGGCCAAACGAATCGCCGTGAAAACCAGAAAGGAAACAAACTGACGGGCACTGGTTTTGCCAAACAGAAGCAAGTAATGGAAGCCAATAATTTTTATCAGAAGCCGAGGCGCCGGCCGCCAGTCAAGCTGGTTGATCAAACCAAAGGAAAATAGTTTTACTTGGTATTAAACCAAGCTCATGGACACTTTAAATAAATTAAAGGCGGTGGTTTCTGGTTCCATAAAGGAGCGGGAAATTTTGGCGCCTTATACCACTTTCAATATTGGCGGCGCGGCCAGCTATTTTTATTTGGTTAATAATTCGGACGAGATGATTAAATTGGTGGCAGTGGCCGAAAAGAAAAAATTATCTTATCTTATTCTGGGCGGCGGCAGTAATCTGTTGATCAGCGACCAGGGCTTTCAGGGTTTGGTCATAAAAAATAATTGCGCCAAAATCAGAATAAAGAATGATTTAGTGGAAGCGGAAGCCGGGGTCTTGCTTTCCAAGCTGCTGGGTGAAACGATGGCTGGCGCCTTGCTGGGACTCGAGTGGGCGACGGGGATTCCGGGCACGGTGGGCGGCGCTGTTTGTAATAACGCCGGCGCCTATGGCGGGCAGATGAGCGACAATATTATTGGCGTTAAAATCATAAGAAACGGCAAAATAAAAGAATTGACAAACAAAAAATGCCAATTCGCTTATCGAGAAAGTATTTTTAAAAAGCAAGAAAAGCGTGATGTCATTTTGTCGGTAGTCTTGAAGTTGAAAAAGGGGAGCGCTGTCCAGCTAATGAAGGCCAGAGAAAACATCAAACTAATAAACAAAAAGCGGGGCAAAAAATTCAGTAGCGCTTCAGCCGGCAGTGTTTTTAAGAATATTTTTTTGGCCGAAAAGGAAATAATCGATTTTAAAAATAAATTTTCGCAACTGCCGGAAGAGTTTATGGAAAGTAGAAAAATACCAGCTGCCTGGCTGATCGATCAGTGCGGTTTGAAAGGCAGGGCTATTGGCGGCGCTAAAGTTTCAGAGGAGCATGCCGGTATAATTATAAATACCGGAACAGCTACCGCGGAAAACGTCATTATGTTAATTAGTGTCATCAAACAAAAAGTGAGAAGCAAGTTTAATTTGCAGTTGATGGAAGAGGTGGAGTACGTGGGTTTTTAGTTGTCATCGCGAGGGAGCGTAAGCGACCGTCCGCCTAGGTTTAGCGAGATAGGTGGCAATCTCGCGGGATTGCTTCGCTAAGCTCGCAATGACAATTAGTAATTAACCAAAAAACATGCAAATCAACATCAAAGCGACCAAGGCGCAGCTCACGCCCCAGGCCCATGATATTATCAATGAAAAAATCGAGAGCCTGGCTAAATACTGCGACTGTATTATCAAAGCGGACGTAGAAGTGGGATTGACCAGCCTGCATCACAACAAAGGCGATATTTATCGGGCAGAGGTAAATTTGGAGGTGCCGGGAAAAGTTTTGCGCGCCGAAGCCGAGACCGAAAATATAACCAAATCAATGAACGAGGTGAGAGATAAATTAAAAATGGAATTAGTGAAGTACAAGGAAAAAATCAGAGAAAAATAAATAAAAAAATGAACTACCCCAGTTCTGATAAGAATTAGGGTAGTTTTATGAATCCAGAAATATTTTAATAGTTTGGACAGGTGGGGCAGCTTTTATTTGCCTTATCTTGACTTTTTTGTTAAAATAATGGCGTTATTATTTATTTTTATCAAATGTCAATATTTTCTAAAATTTTCGGAGATCCCAATAAAAAAGTAGTTGTAGAAATGCAGGCAGTTATTGAGGAAATCAATAAGCTGGAAGCGCAACTGGAAAAACTGTCTGACGAGGAATTAAAGGGACAAACTCAAAAACTGAAAGAACAATTGACGCAAGGCAAGTCTTTGGACGATATCTTGCCCGAGGCTTTTGCCACGGTGCGGGAAGCGGCTAAACGCACCATCGGTCAGCGGCATTTTGACGTACAGCTTATCGGTGGCATTGTTTTGCATCGCGGACAAATCGCAGAAATGAAAACCGGCGAAGGTAAAACTTTGGTCGCCACCGGCCCGATGTATTTAAACGCCTTGGCGGGCAAGGGAGCGCATCTGGTGACCGTTAATGACTATTTGGCGCGCATTCACGCCGACTGGATGGGTAAAATTTATGATTTTTTGGGGTTGACCGTCGGCTGCATCCAACAGCAAAACACTTCCTATAAATTTGACGCCAAGTATGAGCGCCAGGAGGGTGACCCGATTTTGGACGTGCAAAATTTAGTGCCTTGCACCCGCCGGGAAGCGTATGCCTGCGATGTTTTGTATGGCACTAACAACGAATTCGGCTTTGATTATCTGCGCGACAATATGGTGCAGTCGCTGGAGGAAATGGTTCAGCGCGAAATTCACTTTGCTATTGTCGACGAGGTAGACTCGATTCTGATCGACGAAGCGCGGACGCCGCTCATCATCTCGGCGCCGGACATGGAGTCGACCGACAAGTATTATCAGTTTGCGCAAATTGTCAGCAAGCTGGAGGCGGAAACGGATTATAATATTGATGAAAAAATGCGCGCGGCGACTTTGACCGAAGACGGTTTGTCTAAGGTAGAAAAAATACTGGGTGTGGAAAACATTTATACCGACAGAGGTATCAGCGAAGTGCACCATGTCGAACAGGCGCTCAAGGCCCGGGCGTTATTTAAGAAAGATCGGGATTACGTGGTCAAGGACGGCGAGATAATCATTATTGACGAATTTACCGGCCGGATGATGTTTGGCCGGCGTTATAGCGAAGGCTTGCACCAGGCCATCGAGGCCAAAGAAAACGTCAAAGTGCAGAGAGAGAGCCAGACTTTGGCCACCATTTCTTTTCAAAATTATTTCAGGTTGTATCAGAAGCTCTCTGGTATGACCGGAACGGCGGCGACTGAAGCCGAAGAATTTTCCAAGATTTATAATTTGGAGGTGGTAGCGATTCCCACCAACAAAGCCATGATCAGGCGCGACTTAAGCGACCGGATTTATAAGAATGAAGCTGGCAAATTTAAATCGCTGGTTAAGGAGGTTAAGCAGCGTCATGAACAAGGGCAGCCAGTATTAATCGGCACCATCTCTATTGAAAAAAATGAACTATTGGCAGAGCTGTTGGCGCGAGAAGGATTGGAATACCAAATTCTTAATGCCAAACACCACGAAAAAGAAGCCCATATTATCGCGCAGGCCGGTAAATTCGGCGCGATCACAGTGGCAACCAATATGGCCGGCCGTGGCGTGGATATTATTTTGGGCGGTTATCCGTTCAATCAAGAGGAATACGAGAAGGTAGTGAAAAGCGGCGGCCTGTGTGTCCTGGGCACCGAGCGGCACGAATCGCGCCGCATTGACAACCAGTTGCGCGGCCGCAGCGGCCGGCAGGGTGATCCGGGTGAATCGCGATTTTTTATTTCTCTCGATGACGACTTGATGCGAATCTTCGGCTCTACCAATATGAAATCGATCATGGAACGACTGGGTTTGCCCGAGGATATGCCTATAGAAAACAAAACCATCTCCAAATTAATCGAACAGGCGCAGAAAAAAGTGGAGGGTAATAATTTTGATATCCGCAAGCACTTGGTGGAGTACGACGATGTGATGAACAAGCAAAGAGAAACTATTTATCGCAAACGGCGCGAGATTCTCAATAACATTGATACCAAAGAAAATGTCTTAAACGCTCTAACCAAAGAAATTCAAACGGTGGTCGACTTTCATACCCAGAATCCGGCCGAAGAAGAATGGAATACCAAGGAGATTTACGAGACTGTCAATACAATTTTTCCTGTCAAAAATGAAATGCGGCTGTCTTTGGAACAGTTGAGGCTGGAGGCAGGGGACGATCAGCAGGATAAGATTTCTCGTGATAAAATTTTTGGCTATCTGAAAAAATTGGTAATCGATACCTACAATAATTTGGAAGAAAAAATTAATCAGTTGCCCAACCCTTTGCCGGAAGTTTTGCCCATGCGGCAGGTTGAAAGGGGCATGCTGCTAAGAGTAATCGACACTTTTTGGGTGGAGCATTTGGAGACGATGCAATATTTGCGTACCGGCATCGGACTACGCGGTTATGGCCAAAGGGATCCGCTGGTAGAGTACAAGCGGGAGGCGCTTAGAATGTTTAAAGAATTATTGGCCAATATCGATAAGCAAATAGCTTACAGTATTTTCAAAGTCGGTTTTATCACTCCCAGTGAAATCGCAGTCGAGAAGCAGCCGAAGAATTTGCAATTTTCGGCTCCCAGTAAGGAATCGTCTTTTCATTCGCCAATGGAAGCCGATGAGGGGCTGGAAGAAAGAAAAGCCGATAAAATTATCAAAGACAGCAGTCATTATGACGGGCAAAAAGTTGGCCGCAACGATCCATGCCCTTGTGGTAGTGGCAAGAAGTTTAAGAATTGTCATGGGAAGTAATCGGGACGGTCACTTTTTTCCTAGGAGAAAAAAGCTGACTAAAAAGAAATAGCTCGCATTATATAATTAGATATATGGATCACGTTGCTATAATGAATAAGTCGTGGAAGCTGATCCCGAAAATTTTATCAGGAGAGAAAACCATCGAATCTCGTTGGTATCAGACAAAGCGCTCGCCTTGGGGAAAAATAATGGCTGGCCAGACTGTTTATTTTAAAAATTCTGGTGAGCCTGTTATTGCTAAGGCTATAGTCTCTGAGGCGATGCAGTTTGAAATTAATAGCATTGATGATGCAAGGGATATTGTAAGCAAATACGGCCAAGAAATATGCCTGGTCGATAATAATCCAGCCCGATGGAGAAGGCTGGCTAAGTATTGCATTCTCATTCGTTTGAAAAATCCTGAAAGGTTAGCCACGCCATTTCAAATTGATAAAAAAGGATTTGGGAGCGGTGCGGCCTGGATTATAGTAGAAAGTATAGAAAAGATCAAAATAAAAGAGTAATTTTTATTTAGTATGGATATCCTGGAAGAACGAATAAAAAAGATTGAAGAGAGAAATCTCAAAGTAGAGGTAGACAAAGCCTGGGAAACCAGCTGGACCAGGAGGCTTTGCGTTGCTATTTTTACTTATCTGGCTATCAGTTTGTATATGTTGGCGGTTGATATAGACCGGCCCTGGCTTAATGCTATTGTGCCCACGGTTGGTTTTATGATTTCTACACTCGCCATACAGCCTATAAAAAATATTTGGATTAAAATTAATAAAAAATAACAAGAATTATATGGAAGGCAAAATAAAAAAGCCACTAACTTTATGCTTAGTGCATCAGGAGAATAAAATTCTCTTAGGTATGAAAAAAAGAGGATTTGGCGCTGGCAGATGGAATGGCTTCGGCGGAAAATTACAAGAAGAAGAAAGCATCGAAGCAGCGGCTAAAAGAGAAATGCTAGAAGAAGCAGGACTGGATGTGAGGGATTTAGAATTAGTGGGTATTATGGAATTTGACGCCCCGCATTTTGAAAAAATTCTAGAGGTCCATGTTTTTCGAGCGGGTGATTTTGAGGGTGAGCCAATAGAATCCGAAGAGATGTTGCCCCAGTGGTTTGAAACAAATCAATTGCCGTTTGACTCAATGTGGCCAGACGATATACACTGGATGCCGCTTTTTTTGGCTGGCAAAAAATGGCGCGGTAGATTCTTTTTTGATGAAAAAACCAACGAAATTGTGGAAATGGAGATATCAGAAGTTGACTCTTTGTAGCTTTGACAAAAAGCAGCTGTCATAATACAATGTCATTTTAGGAGCGTGGTACTTTCAACAACAAGGAGGATCTGGCCATGTTACTGGACTGCGGGGCTTATCTCGAATTACCGGGCAATCTTCAGCGTGAGCTGGCTAGGCCACTGGCCGAGCTCAATCAGGAGCTCGGAAATCTCTGGCAGCGAGTAGGCGCCCTGGAAGAAGGACAAGGGGACTACCGAGCACTCGCCCAGGAAGTCTTTGAACAGCTTCTGGCCGAGGTCAAGATGTGGGTCAGAGGCATCGCCGCGCGGGAAGTATTGGACAGCGGCAGGCAGGCCGAACTTGCCAGGGCAGCCCGCAACTTCCAACTGCGGGTGATCGAGGCGGTTTATACTCTGGGGATAGAGTTTTCCTCTACCGTGCTGGTGGAAGAACCATCGGCGGCAGCAGCGGTTGTCGGCTGAAAAGGTTTCGCCTTGAAGTTCTGGTGGCACAAGAGCTGCTCCAACGGCTTGGAGCAGCTTTTTCTTTTGTTTTTAAAATGTTAAAATTTATCTACCTTGAATTTAAATAATCAAAAAACATGCCAGAATTGCCGGAAGTGCAGACCGTCGTATCTGAACTGCAAAAAAAGATAAAGAATAAAAAGATAAAGGAAGTGCGGGTAAGGGCTGCTAAGGTAGCTTTGCCTAGCGTTAAAATTCTAATAGCCAAACTAAAGAACAAAAAGATTCATGGCGTTTCTCGCCGCGGCAAGATGATTATTATTGATTTGGGCGGTGATCACAATATTTTAATTCATCTGAAGATGACCGGTCAGCTGGTTTATGTGTCTAAGTCTGGTAAAAAGGTTTCGGGTGGCCATCCAATTGGCAACGTTGGAATTTTGCCTAATAAATTTTCTCACGTGATTATAAAATTTACTGACGGTTCGGTTCTGTATTTCAACGATATACGTAAGTTCGGCTGGGTTAAATATGTTGATAATGCCAGACGGGATTTGGCCAAACAAAAATACGGCATTGAGCCGTTTGACAAGGAATACAAAATTGATTGGCTTGGGTCGCTCTTGAAAAGATATAAAAATAAAAAGATTAAGCAACTATTAATGGATCAAGAAAAAATCGCTGGTATTGGCAATATTTACGCCGATGAGTCGTTGTTTGCGGCCGGCGTTTTGCCCACCAGAACCAGCGGTAGCTTGAAAAAAGCGGAAATTAGTAAATTATTTGAGGCAATTCCTAAAATTTTGAAATTAGCAATCACCAAGGGCGGTACCTCGGCCGACAATTACGTGCGCACCGACGGCACCCAAGGCGGTATGATGAAATATTTGAAAGTTTATGGCCGAAAAGGAAAAAAATGCCGGCGTTGCGGCGGCAGAGTTAAAAAAATAAAACTGGGCGGCCGTGGCACGCATTTTTGCCCAGCTTGTCAAAAATAAGACAACTCTCTCCTTTGGTTCAAGGAGAGAGCATGTGTACGATTGTTCGCTTGGCGCCTCGGGCTGGCTAGGCGGCCGGTGTTTTAACAGTTCTTAATGCTTCTAGATGCGTCCGGCATTGCTCGGCGAGCTTCTGGGCGGTTTCATACATTCTCATATCGGCCGCATGTTCCGCCTCATCTTCCTGTCTGGCTTGCGCGACCATTTCATCGGAGACTCTGGCTTTTGCTTCAGCGATTTTCTCCGCGTCGCCGGTCGTCAGTTCTTCTATCTCGCCCGCCAAAGTCCTGGGGTTGATATAAGCCAGTTGTGGCTTTGTCATGCCCTCAAGCTCTTTGATCAGGTCTTCCAGAAGAACCATTGAGACCCTGTCGATGATGGTTTCCGGGGTGTCTCCCTCTCGCAGGTTGATGTGGGCGTCACCGGGAGCGCCAACGCCCCCTACGCCCACATTAATTGAGCTGATTGTCCGCGCGCTGTCGTCTGGCATAAGTAACCCTCCTTTCCAAGGACTAGCTATTTTATATCAGTTAACCGGCAAAAAAGCAAACACCCTGATAAACGGGTGCTTGTTGGTTTGATGGAGATTAAAGTATTATAAAAATCAAATAAAGCAAGATAGTCAGGCCGATGCCGATGCCCGTGCCGATAATTACTTCCATTAAGCCGTGGCCAACCCGTTCTGGCAGATAGGTGATCGTCTTTTTGTTTTTGAAAATTTCTTTGGCCAGACGATTGGTGAGAGCGGCATTATCGCCGATTTCGCGGCGGAAACCGATAGCGTCCCGCACTACTATCACCCACAAGACAAAGGCAATGGCAAAGGCGGCGGAGTCAAATCTCTGGGTCAGGCCGACAACAGTAGCCAGAGAAGTGACAAAAGCCGCATGAGAAGAAGGCATGCCGCCGTAATCTCTGACCAGGTGTTGCCAAGTCAAATTATTTGGTATACCATCAATAGAGAGTTTGATAATTTGAGTGGCGATACCCACTATAACGGGAATCAAGATTAACTCGAACATAGTTTTGATTTTTTATGCAATATTTTTTAGCAATTTTTGCCGGAGTTCTGCAGGGGCTGACTGAATTTTTACCGATTTCCAGCTCCGGACACCTGGTAATCTTTCATCAGATTTTTAAGGTTTCTTTTATTGGCGGTCCGGGCGCGGGCGAGAGCTTGTCGGGAGATTTATTGTTTGATGTGGTGCTGCATCTGGGAACTCTGGTGGCTCTCTTGGTCTTTTTTTTCCGTGATGTGGAAAAAATTGTTCGTGGTTTTTTCTCCAGCCTGACCAACTGGAACTGGGCCAATAATTTTAATCAACGCCTGGCTTGGCTGGTAATTATCGGCACGATTCCGGCGGCAATCCTGGGGTTTTTTCTGGAAGATTTAATAACTAATTACTCGCGTTCCGCTTTTTTAGTGGCTATAATGTTGATTGTGGTGGCGGTACTATTTTGGATTTTTGAAAAATATTCTTTGAAACAGAAAGATTTGCAAACCGCCAGTAGATGGGATTCCTTGATTATTGGTTGCGCTCAAGCCCTGGCTCTGATTCCCGGAGTTTCACGCAGCGGCATTACCATTATAGCAGGTCTGGGCAGAAAGATGAAGCGAATCGAGGCCGCTAGGTTTTCTTTTTTGCTGTCGATGCCGATAATTTTTGCCGCCGGCATCAAAAAAATATTAGAAATCGACAGCTTGGCCAATGTTAATTGGCTAATTTTGATTATTGGTTTTTTGACGGCCACCGTCTCTGGCTATTTGGTGATAAAATACTTTCTTAAATACCTGAATCGTCATTCTCTGAATATTTTTGCCTGGTATCGATTGATAATTGGCTGTTTGATATTGATTTGGTTGATTTTTTTCTTTGGCGCATAGAGAATAAGGCAAAAGCCGACAAAAACCATCAGCAAATAATTGTTTAAGCGGTTGAGCTCTTCCAGGTTTTCCAGTCTGACCAGTTTTTGCCAAAAATCCTCGGGGTAAAAATAATTGGCAGCCGGCTTTTGGTCACTGGAGTCGGCAGCAGAATCGGTTTCGGTGTCGCCCAGGACTCGGCTGCCAAAAAGTTGCACCACCACTATGGCCGAGTGATTTTCAAACTTTCCTTTCAGAGCGGCCAGCCCGATTTCCTGGTATTGCGGCTTGACAATATTGTCTCGATGACTGGGGCTGTCAATCCAGGCGCGAAAAAGGTCTTGACTGTTATTAAAATCAATAGCCAGGTTTTCGCCAACGTAAAAATAATTGTAATTAATTTCTTTGATCCATTGAGAGAACTTTTTGCCGCTGGGTGAGGTGTGGCTGAAATATTGATTAGTCAAAAGATCACTGGCCTTGTTAACCGCCGCCTGTGTCAGACGAGCATTGACTTTTAGGGGATTGAGCCC
This sequence comes from Patescibacteria group bacterium, assembly GCA_041649575.1. Classification (GTDB taxonomy): domain Bacteria; phylum Patescibacteriota; class Patescibacteriia; order 2-01-FULL-39-33; family 2-01-FULL-39-33; genus JBAZMW01. The sequence goes on from JBAZMW010000001.1 coordinate 182,250, forward strand.
CAGGCTAAGCCGGTAATTATTGGTTAAATCAATCAACTCTTGCGGCTTAATGGCCGTTTCCTCGTTAAGATTCGGGTTTACCCGCGGATACAAGAAAATTGTCGTGGTTAAAGCGATTTTACTGATAATCAAGACTACCGTTAAAAACAAAATTAGTTTTTTGAAAGACTGGAGACTCAAATTTAGCAATTAAAAATTAATTAAAACTCACATATATTATAGCATAAATATTGTCTTAGCGGTTAGGTCAGGCTATTAAAAAACAGTTATGGTTATAAAAATAAAATTAATAATAATTTTGGTTTTAATCGCGGCGCTAATCGGCGGTTTTTATCTGGCGAGTTTGATTTTGTCGCCGGCCAGCCGTGAGAGTAAGGTGACTTATTTTTCCATTGAAAGCGGCGAGACGGTGGAACAAATTGCCCAGGATTTAAAAGAGCAAAAATTAATAAAAAGCGAGCTGGCTTTCAAAGCCTATGTACGCTTTGTGGGCGCGGGTAAAAAATTTGCGGCTGGCCAGCATCAGCTTGGGACCAATATGAGCACAAGAGAAATAGTCGGAGCTTTAACCAGCAGCGACAATATAAGTAATGAGAAAAAAATTATTATTTTAGAGGGCTGGAGAGCCGAAGATATTGCTAGCTATTTGGCCCGGGCCAACCTGGTTGATAAAAAGGAGTTTCTCAAAGCCTTACGGCTCGCCCTTTGGCGCGATAAGTATGATTTTTTGAAAGAGGTGCCCGCTAATAATTTGGAAGGATTTCTGTTTCCTGATACTTATCGTGTTTTTGCCGATGCCACCAGCAGCGAGATAATAAAAAAAATGTTGGATAATTTTAATCAGAAACTGACGGAAAAAATGAGGGCGGACATTAAGCGGCAAAATGGGGATGTTTTCAGTGTGATAATACTGGCTTCAATTATTGAGCGCGAGGGCTTGTCCGATAATGACAAAAAGATGATTGCCGATGTATTTATAAAAAGACTAGAGAAAGGAATAGGGTTGCAATCGGACGCCACTATAAATTATATTACGGGCAAAGGAGATCTGCGGCCAAGTTTGGCGGATTTGCAAATCGATTCACCATATAATACTTATAAATATCGTGGTCTGCCACCGGGCCCAATTTCCAATCCAGGACTGGTCTCGATAATGGCGACAATTTATCCGCAGCAAAATGATTATTATTACTTCTTGACCGACAAGAATGGCAAAGCCATCTTTGCCAAGACCTACGAGGAGCATCAGGCAAACATCAGAAAATATTTAGAATAATTTTTATGGATCAAGGGCATTACACTCGTGGTGAAAAAGAATTTTTGTTAAAGATCGTCAGAACTACGCTGGAGAAATATTTACAGACGGATGAAAAGTTTGAGCCCCAGACAGTGAACCAGAGACTTTGGGAGAAGCGAGGCGTATTTGTGACTTTGCACAAAAAAGGCGAGTTGCGTGGTTGCATTGGTTATATCGAGCCGGTTGAGCCCATAATGATGGCGGTACGCGATAACGCTATTGCGGCGGCTAATGATCCGCGTTTTTTACCATTGGCGGAAGAAGAATTAAAAGAAATAGAGATTGAGATTTCTATTTTGACGCCCTTGGAAAAAACGGTTTTGAGCGAAATAAAAAAGGGTGATGGCGTAATGATTAAACGAGGCAGAGCCGGCGCTACTTATTTGCCTCAGGTTTGGGACGATTTACCCGAGCCAGAAGTATTTTTTGGCAGTTTATGTCAGAAAGCGGGACTAGAAAGAGAATGTTACAAAGATCAAAAGACAGAATTTTATAAATATTCGGCCATTGTTTTTAAAGAGGGGGAGATTTTGTAGGAGAAACGGGTGGAGTTAAAATTTTATTGCTGTTGACAAAATTTTTGTAGCTGCTATACTGTTATTAACAATCAAATTTTCCACAGACAATGGGCGCCCAAAAGGCTTAATTTACCGCCAAAGCGGTAGACCTATCGAGGAAATAAGGCTAGAGAGCCATTTTTCGAGTCTGTGGAAAACCACGGATTTTTATTTTATAATCATAATTTTTATGCCAAAAACCAAAATTAAAAAGCAGGAGATTTTAAAAAGCTTGGAAGAGCAAATCGCTCAAGCCAAGTCGGTTGTTTTCGTTAATTTTTCTGGTATACCGGTAAAAGAGATTGATGCTCTAAGAAGTAAGGGTAAGGAACAAAAAATTTCTTATACGGTCACCAAAAAAACATTGCTAAAGAGGGTGTTAAAAGAGGGTGGCTATAAGATTGAGGCAGATAATGATTTTTCAGGGGAGCTGGCCGCTGTTTTAGGTTTGGAGGATGAGGTGGCGCCAGCCAAGCTGGTGAACGACTTTGCTAAAAGTAATGACAAGTTAAAAATTATTGGTGGTATTTTGGAACACAATCTGATCGGCTCTGATAAAATAGTGGCCTTAGCTAAGCTGCCTTCCAAAAAAGAATTATTGGCCAGGGCAGTTGGCAGTTTAGCCGCTCCGTTATCGGGATTGGTTAATGTTCTAGAGGGTAATTTGCGCGGTTTGATTTATGCCTTGGGCGCCATCAAAGACAAAAAGTCAGCTTAATTAAAAAAATAAATTAATAATTTAAAATCTATGTCAGAAGAAAAACCTGTCTCGCCGAGCCAAGGCGGAGAAGTGATTGTTCCGGAAAGGTTCAAAACACTGGTAGAGCAAATCGAAAAACTAAGCGTTTTGGATTTATCGGAATTAGTTAAGGTGTTGGAAGAAAAATTTGGCGTGTCCGCCGCCGCTCCGGTAGCCATGATGGCTGCTGGCGCCGCCGCCGCTCCGGCCGAAGCTGTCGAAGAAAAGAGCAGTTTTGATATCGAGTTAACCGCCGCCGGAGAAAACAAGATTGCCGTCATCAAGGCGGTGCGGGTGGTCACCGAACTGGGCCTGAAAGAAGCCAAAGATTTGGTGGACGGAGCTCCTAAGATGGTTAAGGAAGGCGTCAAAAAAGAGGATGCCGAAAAGATCAAGAAAGAATTGGAAGCGGCCGGCGCCACCGTCACCCTAAAATAAAAGGGCTGATAAAAACACCCCGAAAGATCTCGGGGTGTTTTTGGTTTTTAGAAATTAATGTCGATTTGGTAAATTTTATTATCTGCCAGCAGGTAGATTTTTTTATCTTTTTCGGCCACCGACATGGCTTTTATTTCAGAAAAGTTTTTGGAAATGAATTGGGTCTTCAGGTTGCCTTTTTTGTCTACGACAACGATTCTTTTATTGGTTCGATTTAGCAGGTAAAGATAGTTAGAATCGGCTTCGGTTTGGATTTGGGCGATATCACTGAAGGCTGGGTCGAGCTTGATACTGAAAGATTCTTTTATTTTGCCGGCAGCCAAATAATTTATTTCCCCATTGTTTTTGGCGGTAAAAACACCGCCGTCGATAGCCAAGGCGGTGGCCTCCTTAACGCTGGTACCGTCTTTAATCCAGGGACTACCGGAGTTGTAGACGTCATTACTGGGGTAGTGTTTGAAAATTTGATTTTTGGCGGTTTTGAGCGTATAGAGCTTGTCGCCATAAACAGCAAAATCTCTAATAGCAGTGTCGGCGGTGAGAACTTTCTCGGTGGTACCGCCGGAAAAATTGTGGCGGAAAAATTCCCGGTCGCCATTTAAAATTAAAACGCTATTATTTAAGGCGACGATCTTGGCCACTTGAGTTAAGGGGTTGTTGAGCTGGATAGGGATGGTTTGCGATTTATCCAAATCTATTTTATAGAGTTTTTGATTCTGGTTGTCGAAGGTAAACAGCAGACCGCCACTCTTTGCTAAACCGACCGTCTGGGAATCAGGGTTCTGATTTTTTAGATCGGCGACTACTTTAGGATTTTCCAAGTAAGAGACTTTTTGCAAAAGCTGATTCAGATCGGAGACTTTTTTGCCTAAATCGTCGCGGGTTTTTTTGTATTTGCGGGTCAAGGGAATTTTTCCCAACAGCTCGCTGGCCTGGCTCAGGGAATTCTTGGCTCCCGCTTCGTCATTGAAAATATTTTGCGCTTCGGCGGAGTTGATGCTCTCCTCGATTTGTTTGGTCAGCTCATCAATATTTACTTGGGAGTTGGCCGTTGCCTCCCGTCCTTGCCAGACCAGACTTTGGCAAAACAAAAAAACCAAAACAAAGAGAGCGATTATTAGTATTTGCTTGGGTCGGCGAAGGTTGATAAATTTGGCGATTTGCCGGTTTAGCCAGTCGCTAATAGCCAAGAGCGGCCTGGGTCTTTTTTGAAAAGTTATTATTTTTTTGTAATTATCCAGGTTGATCTGATCGGCGATTCTTTTTATTACCGCGGCCGGCCGGATAATCTTTGGCTCTCTTGTTTCGGCCAACTCGTTTGAGGCCAACGATTCATCGGCCATTCTTTTTTTAGCAACCTCGATTCTTGGCGGCTCGGCGGCGCTGGACAAGGCCTGCTCCGGAGCGGTTTCGTCAGCGAAAGAAAAATCTTCTGGAGTCGGCTTGACCTGGGGCCGGCGGGCAACAATTTTTTGTTTGAAACCAGAGAAAACGGCAGAAACTGCCAGGCCAATTTTTGCCAAACCAATTTTTAGATAACCAAATAATTTTTTTGTCGCTTTACCCAGAGCGGAAAAAATTATAATCAGCGCCTTCTTCCAATTAGGCAACAGGGAAGGGGTAAGATACTTTTCGGTTTTTTCCTGGGTGTCGAGTAGCCGGTTGATGGAGTGTTGGGGGTGGGCATTGGGTCCACTAAGAGCTCTGTCTGCTACCAGTCGTTGGCTTGTTTCTTTGGTGGCGGCTTCTTCCTCGGGGCCTGGCGATTGGATAATAACGGCATAAAAATTACCCTTGGCTCCTTGCATTTTCAGCACTTTTTCTATTTCACTGATAGTGGCCATGGAAGTGTTTTCAGCGGCAATCTCCATTAAGTTGCTTTGCGACAAATATTCTAGAATAGCGTTGTTACAAATCAGCAGGTCGTCTTTGGAAGTAATAGAGCCGCTGATAATATTGGAGAACATCTTTTCCGGATTGTGCTTGGATTTTTTTTCTCCCGCTTGGCTAAAAATGTCAATGATTAAATGTTCGTAGCGTTTTTTGTAATGGAAGAGAAAGGCGTTGTTTTTGCCGATCTGGCTAAGATAGATTTTGTTTTTGTGGATCAGGCCGATTAAGGAATTAATGCCGCCCAGATCGATTTCGGCAATGGATTCCTGGATCATCCTGTAAAGCCGGCGGTTGGCTCGTTGCAGGCATTCCTCGAATCTTTTTTCCAGGCCGTATTCTATCTCGAAAGGCGGCAAATAATATTCTGTCTGTAAATCAGAAATAATTTCGGAAAATTTTTCCGTCACCTCGTCGGGTAGGCCGGAAAGTTCTATAATACCGAAAATCACGCCTAGTTTGTTTTTAAGCTCTTTATCGGTATCGGCGATGAAAGCGTCGCCCAGCACGTCCGGATCGGTCTCCCAGGCCAGCCGGCCAATTTTTATTGGAAAGTTAGTCATTTAAATAAATAATAAAGAAACAGAGAAGCTTAAATGATTTTACATTAAATCTACAATATTATACAATATTTAACAGAGTTAAGTCCAATATTACTTTACAGGACACAAGGCATGCTTGAACAACTTTTTGGTTCAAAAACCAGAGTTTGTTTACTTCGGCTTTTTTTAAACAACCCGGAGAAATTTTTCTTTGTGCGAGAATTGTCCAGAAATTTAGAATTACAGCTCAACTCAATCCGCAGGGAACTGGAAAATCTGGAAAATATCGGCATCATTACCTGCCACACAAAAAGGGATTTGGAGAAGGAAGTGGAAAAAGAATTAAAGGACAACAAAAAGTATTACAAACTCAATAATAATTTTGTTTTTGTCGAGGAACTTCGTGTGCTGCTTATTAAGGCTCAGCTGATATTGGAAAAATCGCTGGTGGAAAAGGTGGAAAAACTGGGCAGCGTTCATTTCTTTTTGTTGTCGGGAATTTTTGTAGGTCGCAGTGACGCGCCGGCTGATTTATTGGTAGTCGGCAAAGTCAATCGCAGAAAGTTTCATAATTTGATCAAGGGATTTGAGAAAGAATTGGGCCAGTCGATAAATTATACCGTAATGACTAGAGCCGATTTTCAATATCGTCGCGATGTGACTGATAAGTTTTTATACGATTTGTTAGAAGGAAAAAACATGGTGATTATGGACAGGTTGCCGCCACAATCAACCAGAGTTTATAAAAAGCATTGATTTTAGAAACTAAAAGTTTATGAATAACAGAATCGGTTGGCTGATTTTTGGGGGATTGTTTTTGGGAGGATTATTTTTTTTGCCACAATTGTCGCTGGCCGTGACACCAAAAATTTTACCGGAGATTAAAATTTTTGACGCGCAAGGCGTTCTCAAAAAGAGTTTTTTGGTTTTCGGTAAAAATTATCAGGGGACAGCCGATTTGGCGGTTGTGGATTTGGGTGGCGATGGCACCAAGGAAATCATAGTCGGCGCCGGCGGCGGCAACTGGCCGGCGGTGGAGGTTTGGCGCGGTGAGGGCAGTAAAATTTATGATTTTTTGGCTTATGATAAGAATTTTAAAGGCGGGGTTTTTGTCGGCGCTGGCGATATTGACGGTGACAAAAAAGAAGAGATCATCACGGGCGCCGGCTATGGCGGCGGGCCGCACGTTAGAATTTTTAAGGACAAGGAGCCGATTTTGAACTTTTTTGCCTTTAATAAAGACGATCGGCAAGGGACAAAAGTAACAGCAGCCGATTTGGGCGGCGACGGCCGGGTAGAGATATTGGCCGGCTCCAGCTTCAATCAACAGCCAGAGTTGTTGCTTTTTGACAATCTGGGCGGCAAATTAAGCACCGGACAAAAATTTAATTTTTCTTCGAATAGCGGACTAAATTTAAGCAAGCTGGACATTAACGGCGACAAGAAAAATGAGATTCTTTTGGCTTCAGGCTATGGCAATCCGCCGGAAGTTTTTATTTTGGATAATCGGCTTAAGGAAATAGGCAAATTTTTGGCGGCGGAAGCGAACTACCAGGGAGGCATTAATGTGGCCGGCGGGGATATTGATAATGACGGCCAAGACGAGATAATCACCAGTATCAGTTTTGCCGGCCAGCCGAGAATAAAAATTTTCAAAGCCAATGGTGAATTAATCAAAGAGTTTTGGGCTTACGATACGGGCTACCGGGGCGGGGTCAAGGTGGCGGCGGGAGATGTCGACGGCGACGGTCGGCTGGAAATTATCACCCTGCCGGAGAGAATTTTCGGCAATTTAAGGACGGAATACAAATACATAGAAGTTGACTTAAAGCAACAGCGCTTAAAGTATTGGCAGGGCGGCTATCAGCTGGGTAGTTTTTTAATTTCTTCCGGTTTGGCCAAAACGCCAACACCGACAGGAGAGTTTGTGATTTATAACAAGCGTCCCAAGGTGACGATGAGCTGGTATTACGGACCCAACAATCCTATGAATTATAATTTACCCGGCGTACCCTGGGTCTCGTCTTTTTCCGGCCATTATACCATTCATGGCACCTATTGGCATAATAATTTCGGCCACCCCATGAGCCATGGCTGCATTAATATGAAGACACCAGAAGCAAAAATAATTTATGACTGGGCGGATCTGGGAACTAAAGTGATTATTAACTGATTTTTATGATTCTAATCATTAACACCGCTGGTAGCGATTTCTCGGAAATAATTTTGGCTAAAACCAAGGATAAGTTTTTGATCAAAAAAATAGCCGGACATGGCCGACAACAATCAGAAAAATTATTGGCAACAGTGGATGCTTTTTCAAAGAAAAATAAAGTAAAGCTGGCTCAGCTTAAAGCTATTGGGGTGGTGAGCGGTCCCGGAAGTTTTACGGCGCTAAGAATAGGCGTTACAGCAGCCAATACCCTGGCTTATGCTTTAAAGTTGCCGCTCGTTGGCTTAAAATTAGGAGAATTTAACGACAGCAAACAGCTGGTTGATAAAATTTTTAGAAAAATAGTAAAAACCAAACCAGGAAGAATCGTGTCTCCCTTCTATAACAAAGAACCCAATATAAGTTAGCTGGCCTTATTTATCCCCAATTTATTAACTTATTGTCGAAATAATGAAAAAAATGGCTTAAAATCAGGCCATTTTTTGTGTTTAAAAATAATTGACGCCAGTGTTGAAAAGTAAAATAAAGTGGTGTATAATAAATGATATATGGGGAAAAGTGGGGAAAACCTGTTTGGTAAGAGGATAAATCCAATACAAAATTATAAAAAAGTCAATTAAAGACCATGTTTGTCGGCCAATATTCACACAATTTAGATAATAAAGGCAGGGTGGCGGTGCCAGCCAAGTTTCGTCAGGAATTGAAAAAAGCAGTGGTTACCAAGGGTTTGGATGACTGCCTTTTTTTATATCCCAAAAATGAGTGGGACAAAATTGCCACCAAGGTGGCTAATTTGCCCATGGATAAGCCGGAAAATCGCGCTTTCGCCCGCTCGCTTCTGGCCGGCGCTTCGGAAACAGAGTTTGATAAGCAAGGAAGAATAATTCTGCCGGAGTATTTAAGGGAGTTTGCCGGCATCAATAAAAATGTCATCATAGTCGGTTTGTATAATCGTTTGGAAATCTGGGATGAAAAGAAATGGGATAATTATAGAAAGGAAAGCGACAGGAATTATAACAACATCGCTAACGCGTTGAATGACTTAAGATCCTGAAAAATCATGCTGGAAATCCAGAGCCTACATCAGCCAGTATTATTGAGAGAGGTTTTATCTTATCTTAGTCCACAGCCCGGCAAAAATTTTGTGGACTGCACTTTTGGCGGCGCCGGACACGCTTTGGAAATTTTGGAGAAGATTAAGCCGCAGGGCAGATTAATCGGTATTGATTGGGACGATTCGGCGATTCTGACCAGCCGTAATGAGAATTTAATCTTAGTCAATGATAATTATAAAAATTTAAAAAAAATAATCAATGATGCTGGAATTGATAAAATTAGCGGAATACTGCTGGACCTGGGGCTGTCTTCAAATCAGCTCGGCCGAGAGGATCGGGGATTTGGTTTCCAGAGCCAGGGACATCTTGACTTAAGATACAGCCAGCAGACCAACGGATTGACGGCGAGAGATATTTTAAAAAGTTACAGCGAGGAAGAGTTGTTTCAAATATTTAAAAATTATGGAGAAGAGCCACTGTCTCGGCCAATCGCCAAGAAAATAATCGCGAAACGCCAAGAAGGTCGGGCCATTGAGACGGCTGAAATGCTTGTCCAGCTAGTCTCACAAGTCTACTCCCATTATTTTAAATCACGTTCGCGCCGTAATCCGGCCACCAGAGTTTTTCAGGCGCTAAGAATCGCTGTTAATGATGAATTTGGCAATCTGCGGAGTGTTTTGCCGCAAGCAGTGGAGGCCCTAGTTCCTGGCGGCCGGCTGGCGGTAATTTCCTTTCATTCTGGAGAGGATCGTATTGTCAAACAGTTCTTCAGGCAGGAGGCCAAAAAAGATCGGCCGACAGTTAAAATTTTGACCAAAAAGCCGATAACAGCTTCGACTCAAGAGAGAGAAAAAAATCCCCGCAGCCGCAGCGCTAAACTAAGAGTAGTCGAAAAAATTAATTAATAATAAAAGTGGCTAGCAAAACAAGTTTATGTGCAAACTTTGGAAAAAAGAAGAGAGCAATCATCATTTTCCCGAACTGAACAAAAAAAAGAAAATCGTTTCCATAGTTAAAAGTTGTTTCGGTTGGAACAAGCTGAGTTTGGTTTTGGTGGCCCTAACCATCACGATCGGCCTGACTTATTTGTTTCAGACCAATGCCACGGTAGCCGACGGTTATAAAATTAAAGGATTGGAAGATAAAATCAACAGTTTAAAAGAGGAAAATAAAAAATTAAATTTAAAAAGCATTGAGTTGCAGTCAATGGCCAATATTTCCAGTCAAGTAGCCGACCTAAATTTAGTAACGACCAAAGACATCGAAATTATAACGCCAGTTGGTTCGGCCGTGGCCTTACGTTAAAAAGAAATGAGTTGGCGGCAAAACAAACCAGAAAAATCGGGAAACCATGGCGGCAGCAAGGTTAGAATCAGACTTCTAGCCATTTTTTTTATAGTTTTTGGATTTTTGGCGATAGTCCGGTTATTCGATCTGCAAATTTTAAAAGGCAGTTTTTATACCGCCTTAGCTTCTGGTCAACATGAGTTGTATCAGCGGTTATTTCCCGAAAGGGGCTCGGTTTATGTGATAGAAAAAGAGGGCAACAAAGAAACGCTTTTCCCTTTGGTTACTAATCATGATCTATACATGCTTTATGCCATACCGAAAGAAATTGTCGATCCCGAGGAAACAGCCAAAAAAGTAATGGCTATCTTCGGTTTGCCGGAAGAGATTAATTTTAAGCAAGTGGAAAAAGAGTTGTTTGCCGATATCTCGGCCAGTACTAGTCCCAAGCTGGCGGCCGAAATAAAAGAGGAGAGAAAGAAGAAGTGGTACCAGGAGCAGCTGGATTTGGAAATAAAAAAATTAGCTGACAAATTTTCCAGAAAAGAAGATCCTTATGAGCCGATCAGGCATAAATTAACGCCAGAGCAGGTGGAAGAGATCAAGGCATTGAATATTGATGGGCTGGCTTTTCAAAAAGAAGTTTGGCGATTTTACACGGAAAAAGGTTTGGGTGGCCATCTTTTTGGCTTTTGGGGTTTTGCCGGCGATAATCGTCAAGGAAAATATGGTTTGGAGGGTTATTTTGATCAAATTTTGGCGGGCAAATTCGGAGAAATTCACTCGGAACGCGATGCTTGGGGCAATATCATAGCGGTCGGTAAGAATTCGTTGGTAGAAAAGATTGATGGTTCTGATTTGGTTTTGACCATTGACAGGGCTGTTCAGTACAAGGCTTGCCAGGCGTTGTATCAGGCGGTAGATCATTTTGAGGCGGCTGGCGGAGCGGTGGTGGTGATGAATCCTAAAACCGGAGCCATTTTGGCTATGTGCGGGGCTCCCGACTACAACCCCGACGAATATAATAAAGTTGACGATATCCAAGTTTATAATAACCCGGCGATTTTCAAGGCCTATGAGCCAGGCTCGATTTTCAAAGTGATCACTATGGCGGCGGCTTTAGACGCTGGCAAGATAGAACCAACAACAACCTATGAAGATAAAGGAGAAGTGGTTTACGATCATTTTCATATCAAGAATTTCAATGACAAAATATATGGCCGCCAGACAATGATCGAGGTTTTGGAAAAATCAATAAACACCGGAGCCATTTATGCCATGAAACAGACGACGGCCAAAGTTTTTACTAAATACGTGAAAGACTTCGGTTTCGGACAAAAGACCGGAATCGAATTGGATAAAGAGGTGGTTGGCGACATTTCCAATTTAGACAGAAGAGGCGAGATTTATGCGGCCACCGCTTCTTTTGGACAGGGTATTATGGTGACGCCGCTCCAGATGTTGACAGCGGTTTCGGCTATTGCCAATGAGGGAAAAATTATGAAGCCATATATCGTGTCTAAAATTATCAGCCACAACAAGGGCCAGGATGAGATTGAGGAGTTTCGGCCGCAGGAAGTGCGGCAGGTTATATCTCCTAAGGCGGCGGCCATGCTTTCCGGCATGATGGTGAGCGTGGTGGAAAGCGGCCATGGCAAACCGGCAGCAGTGCCCGGCTATCGAGTGGCCGGCAAGACCGGCACCGCCCAAATAGCCAACAAAAATAGCGGCGGTTATTCCTCGGCGGTTTATACTTCTTTTGTCGGTTTTGCTCCTTTCGCCGACCCCAGGATCGCTATAATTGTGAGCCTCGACAATCCGCAAAGAGGCCGAGAGGCGATGGTGGTGGCGGCGCCGGTTTTTGCCGACATTGCCAAATTTGCCCTGCAGTATTATAATGTGCCTTACGATAATAAATAAGGAAAACGCGGTTTATCAAATTTAATAACAGGAAAGAAAAATGAAATTTTTTAAAAAGATTGTCCAAAAAATTTTACGGCTGTTGGCGCGGCTGATTTTGAATAAATACCAGCCGGAGATCATTGGTATCACCGGCAGCTTTGGCAAGACTTCGACCAAGGAAGCGATTTACACCGTTTTATCAAAAAGATTTAACGTGCGAGAGAACATCAAAAATTACAACAACGAAATCGGTTTGCCTTTGACAATTATTGGCGCCGGTAGCGGCGGTCGTTCGGTGTGGGGCTGGGTAGGAGTATTTGCCAAGGCGTTAGTGTTGTTGATTTGGAAAGACAAAAGATACCCGGAAATTTTGGTTTTGGAAATGGCAGTCGATCGGGTGGGTGATATGAAGTATCTGACCGATTTGGCGCCTTGTAAAATAGGAGTGGTCACCAATATCGGCCCGGTGCATCTGGAGTTTTTCAAAACCCTAGAGAGAATCGCCAAGGAAAAATCAGTGATTGTCTCGCAACTGACCACCAACGGCTGGGCGATCTTAAATGCCGATAATGATTATGTGCGGCAGATGGCCGAAGAGACCAAAGCCAGAATCATGACTTATGGTATTTTAGAAAAAGATACAAGTATCAGGGCATCGGAAATCATTATTTCACAGAATAATCAAGAAGAGATCGCGGGTTTGAGTTTTAAACTCTCATACCGTGGCAGTACGGTGCCGGTTTTCCTGCCTAATATTTTGGGCGAACATTTGATTTACGCGGCGCTGGCGGCAGCGGCCATCGGCCTGGTTTATGAAATGAATTTGCTGGAAATTTCCGAGGCTTTGCGACTGTTTAAAGCGCCAAGCGGCCGCATGAACTTGCTGGTAGGAATCAAGCAGACAAAGATCATTGACGATAGCTATAATGCCGGTCCGGATTCGATGCTGGCGGCTTTGAAGGTTTTGGGAAAAATTAATGGCGGTGGCAGAAAAATAGCGGTTTTGGGCGATATGTTGGAACTGGGCGATTATACCGACGAAGGACACCGTCAGGTAGGGGCGGAAGTGGTTAAGAATAAGATAGATATTTTAATTACAGTGGGCGAGAGAGCGAGAACAATCGCGGCCGAATCGCAAAGACAAGGCCTGGACAGTGATCTGATTTTTAATTTTTCCGACACGGAAAGAGCCGGATCTTTTTTGCAGGAAAGAATGGAAGAAGGCGACCTGGTTTTGGTCAAAGGGTCGCAAGGAATGCGAATGGAGAAGATTGTCAAAGAAATAATGGCCGAGCCGCTTAGAGCCAAAGAACTTTTAGTACGCCAGGAAAAGCCCTGGAATTAGGTTTGCTAAAAATTCTAGAAAATTTTAAAATTATCATATTAATAATTAAACAGATGGCTGTAATCGAGGATTTATGCCAAAAATTTATAACACCTTAACTCGCAAAAAAGAAGAATTTGAACCACTTAAAGACAAAGTGGTTACTTTTTATCAATGCGGTCCGACGGTTTATTGGACACAGCATATCGGCAATATGCGAGCCATGGTTTTGGCGGATTTGATTAGGCGTTCGCTGGAATATTTGGGTTATAAAGTGAAGTTTGCCAGAAATTATACCGATGTCGGCCACTTGACCAGCGATGAAGACGAAGGCGAGGATAAAATGGCCAAGGCCGCTAGTAGGGAAAAATTAACGCCGGAAGAAATCGCGGATAAATATATTGGAATTTTTGAACAGGACGTGAAGGCCCTGAATTGCGAGGAGCCAACTTATGAGCCACAAGCCACCAAGTATATAAAAGAGATGCAAAAAATGGTGCAAACCTTGATTGACAGGGGCTATGCTTATGCCACTGATTTGGCGATTTATTTTGATGTTAATTATTATATTGAAAAAGGCGGGGATTATACTGGTCTGTCCGGCCAGGATTTAGAAAAAAATATTACTAATGCCGGCAAGGGCGAAGTAAGTGACAAGCAAAAAAAGAAGCCGCAGGATTTTGCAATCTGGTTTTTTAAAGTCGGTGAACACCAAAATGCTTTGCAGACTTGGGACAGCGAGTTCAAATTGCCTGACGGGCAAAGCATAAAAAAAGAAGGTTTTCCGGGCTGGCATTTGGAATGTTCGGCGATGAACAAGGCGCTATTTGGCGATACGATTGATATTCACATGGGCGGCATTGAACATGTTCCGGTGCATCACACCAATGAGATTGCCCAGAGCGAGGCGGCCAACGGCAAGAGGTTTGTAAATTATTGGCTGCATAATGAGCATTTGACGATTGACGGTGGAAAGATGTCTAAATCTGAAGGCACAGCCTATTCTTTGGCAGATATTAGAGCCAAGGGACTTGACTCGCTGGTTTTGAGATACTTCTTTTTGCAGGCGCATTATCGCAGCAAACAAAATTTTACTTGGAAGGCATTGGAGTCGGCCAGTGTGGCTTTGAATAATTTAAAGAATGTCATTGCGAGGAGCAAAGCGACGAAGCAATCCCGTGGCAATATAAGCGAAGAGTTTAAACAAAAATTTACTGCCGTTTTGGGTGATGATTTCAATATTCCGCAGGCCTTATCTATTGTTTGGGAAATATTAAAATCGAATTTGCATGATGAGGACAAGGTGGCGACTATTTTGGATTTTGATAAAGTTTTGGGCTTAGGACTTGATAAAATTAAGGCAGAAGAGATTCCGCAGGCGGTAATTGATTTGGCCGAGGAGAGACTGAAAGTCAGGCAGGACAAGGATTTTAAAAAATCTGATGAGTTGAGAGAGAAGATGAAAGAGACGGGTTGGGAGATAGAGGATGAGAAGGAAGGATATAAATTAAAGAAGTTATAAATAAAATTTTTAGACAAATTTAATACCGGAAAGTCGCTGGCGCAACCTTCCAGTATAGTGTTTACCGTGCATTATAATCCAGCTCACTCTACTTGAGCATTGATTTCTGCTGTAATGCCGGAGTACAACTTGTGGCGTTCCGGCCCCACGATAAATGAGAGAGCGACAAACCCCAGTACAGTTTTATTATGTTTGTATCGAATGTTCCGGCAAAGCCTTTTCATGATGCCATGTAAGTACACTGGGTGAGAGCGAATCAAGGCACGGCGAGTGCGTGGGTCCTGCCATTCTTTCAACACCTCCCATGCTTTTTGTTCGTCGTATTTTTGACTTTCTTGTAATGCCTGGCGTAATTCGTCCGCATAGTCGCGGCGAAAGTTGTCGATCTCTGCGATCGACAAGACTATTGGCACCCCATCATCCATTTCCCCGTTTCCACTTTCCGTTCCCATGACGATCCCTCCTGTTGTAGGTACTGTTTTTAGTCTATCAGATGGTTTTAAAATAGTAAAATTTATATTTAGACAAATTTAATACCGGAGGGTCGCTTGCGCAACCTCCCGGTATGTTGATGTACGATCGCCTGACGGCGATTAGTTGAGAGCGACTGCCTCCTGCCTGCCCTCGGTGCTCAGGACCACATGGTCCTCCTCGAGCCTTAGCACGGCGATGGCGGCGCTGCCCGCGCTCTCATAGGCGTGGTTCTCGTAGATCAGCCGCGGCTCCTGGCCCGGCACCATGACATAGAGCTCATAGCGTAGTTGCGGGTCGGCGATGCGGTGATCGATCTGCTCCTCGGCCACGAAGACCGCCAGGCCCAGTCGCGCGCTTATGATCCTGTGCCGTACCGACGGCGTGCGGTAGGACACTTGGCCGGGAGTCCCCATCGGCATCTGTATGACTACGCCGTACTTCTGATCCCCGTAGTCTTGGTACATCTTTGGCTTCAGGCGCCAAGATGCCATCTTTTGCGCCAGGATCTGGGCGATCGCCGCGTCCACCTCGCCCTCAAAGGCGGCCTGCTCGGTCTCGTTGAGCTTGGGCGGACTCGGAGTCGCTTCAGTCGGCTCGAAGACAAACTCGGCGATGCGGTTGCCGTACTCCTCGTTGACGAGTTCGACGGTGATTTTCACCTGGCCGCCCCTTTCGTCAATTTGGATTTGCCCCAGGTCGTTGATGCACAAATCGTGCCGGTCGGCGCTACTGCTGTAGCGGTTGCGCCACTGCCATTCTTGCATCTGGTCTCGGCCGTGGTGGTAGATCACCACTTGATCGAAGTAGCCGATGCCGCCACTGCCACCCCACTCGCTTCGGGCTACCAGAAACACGGCCGTGTCGGGATCGAGCACCCTGACCTTCCCGATACTGCACCGCTCCATCTTCATCAACTCCTCAATGAACAACCGGAGCCGTGCCGACACTTCTTGCCCGCCGAGTACCTCGGCCAATGCCTCCTCATGACTCAACCGCGAGTCATCCTCCAGCAATGCTTTGACGCTGGCGGCGGCTTCGGCCAGCTCTTCCCGCTTCTGCTGGATTTGGCTGGCAAACTCTTCGCCACCGAGAAGAGCCAGCGCTTGGTGTGCGTCGGAGTAGGATTGCCGCCCGATCTCGTAAGTTTCCCGCGGGAAGTTGTCGGGGGGGAGCTCTTGTACCAAACTCCTGATGCCCAACTCATCGGTCAGGGCCAGGAACTTTTCCGTGAGCTTTCTTTCACAGCAACCACAACCATTCATGGTCGGGTCGATTGCACTGAAGGCCTCGGCGATCGCCAGCCGGACCAGGGGATCGGGCTGGGCATTGATGGCCTTGACGATCCGCCCCCGTTCCTCGGCCGGCAATTCGCGGAGGCGTTGCACATACTTCCCGCCGCGCTGGCCATCGGCCATGGTCACAGGGATGCCGGTGACCTGCTGGGCAACTTGTAGGCAGACAGACAATTCCAACTGCCGCAGTTGTCGGCCAATCTCTTCCTCCACTTTCCGCGCTTCTTTCAGCGCTCTTTCTCTTTCCTTGTTCATTGTTGTCTCCTCCGTTCGTCGCCTAGTGCGCGAACGCGTTGAGAAACTTTGCCAGCTCCCTCGGCTCTTTCTTGGAATGCCGAAGGAATCTGACGCACGCACCCACTAACTCTGCTCCGAAATTCTCTTCCCGGCAGGCGATAGCGTACCACCTGGCTGCCAGCGCCTTTTTGCGTTTGCCGGTCCTGGCTAGGACCAGATTATACGCCTTGGAAGGACTGGTAGCAGACTCGGTGAGGTTGAGCAGTTCGGGTACGGCCCAAACCGCCTTGGCGCGTGCCAATAACTCGATCAGACGCTTGACGTCTTTTGGTGTCATGGCTTGCTCCTTTCCTCTGTAAGGTGCTATCAAGCTGATTGCCAGCTTAACTAATAATTATATCATATTATAACATAATTGTCAATGGTATTTTGTTATTTTATTTAAATTTAGCCAAAAATAATAAGTATTTTTGCCAAAAGTAGCAATTTGAATTAAAATATAGTTATGAATTTTTGGAAAAAAATAAAAAAGCCCTGCCTATCCGGCAGGCAGGCGATTTTGGCTCTAGCCCCAATGGCTGGGGTTTCTGATTCGGCTTTTCGACAGGTCTGCAGAGAGTATGGCGCCGATGTAGTCTATACCGAAATGGTATCGGCCGACGGCCTTTTTTATGATTCCAAAAAAACTTTGGAATTTTTAAAATTCAATAAAAAAGAACATCCGGTGGTAATTCAGCTGTTTGGCAAACAGTCTGAAAGATTCACTAAGGCCGCGCAAATTTGCGAGCAAGCCGGCTTTGACGGTATTGATATTAATTTTGGTTGTCCGGCCAAAAAAGTTGCTGGCCATGGCGGCGGAGTGACGCTGATGCGCGATTTGCCAAAGTGTCGAGAAATCATTGAGGCGGTTTTGGCTGGCACCAAGTTGCCGGTATCGGTGAAGTTGAGATCTAGTATTAATGTCAGGGGTTTGCCATGGCAAACCCCTGCATGCGGCAACCTGGTGACAGCTTTGGATTTTATAAAATTTATGAAAGATTTGCCGCTCTCGGCAGTGATGATTCATGGCCGGCCATACGAAAACCCTTTCAATGCCGAAATAGATTATGAGATGATTAAGAAATGCGTTGAATTTATAAAAAATAATTATTATTTAATGACACGGGATTGCCACCTGTCTCGCCGAGCCAAGGCGGACGCTCCGCTCGCAATGACAGCGCCAATAGTTTTGGGTAATGGCGGTATTAAGACACCAGAAGATGCAAAAAGAATGTTGGAACAAACCGGCGCCGATGGTGTTGGGCTGGCTCGCGGGCTTTATGGCCGGCCGTGGCTGTTTCGGCAAATTAAAGACTATTTAAAGAAAGGAAAATACAGTAATCTAAAACTAGAAGAGATAAAAAAAATTATTTTAGAGCATGCTAAATTGGCTTTTGAAAACAAGGATAAACACGGCATAGTGGAATTAAGGAAGCATTTGGCTTGGTATATTACTGGCCAGCCTGGCGCCAGAGAGTTAAGGGCTAAGTTGGTACGGGTGGAAGATGTAAAAGAAATAAAAGCGATTTTAAAGTATTTAAAATAATTTATTTTATTAATCTAAAAATACCGGCCGTTAAGACCGGTATTTTTAAAGGAAATTATTACAACAATTTTTTTTTCTTGAAGATAAATAACAGGAAAAGGACGGTTAGGAGCATCAGAATGATAACCCCCCAAAAGCCGGCTTGATTATCAAGAAAGGGCATGCCAATGACAGTATTCATGCCGAAGATGCCGGAGATTAAAGACAAGGGGAGAATTAAAACCGAGAAGACGGTCAAAGTTCTCATAATATCGTTAAGCTTGAAATAAACCAAAGAGCCGTTGGTGTCCTCCAAGGCCTCGATCATTTCTTTGTGGCTGTTAAGCAAATCCCAAATATTTTTGGTGTGTTCAATCAGGTTATTATAATAGGCCTTTTGTTTGTTGACAGGAAAATACTCAACTCCTTCGTGGATGATTTTCTGAATGACATTTTTGTGGTTTTCCATGATTTTGCGGAAATTCAAAATATTTCTTTTGATGTTTAGGATTTCGGTGACCATGCGCCGTTCGTGCCCGGCGAAGATGTTTTTTTCGATGTTTTTGACATCCAAACTGATATGGTCGAGGATGGGATAGCAGTATTCTTGCAAGCGGACAATGATTTCGTAAAGCAAGGCGGCGTTGTTGCCGGTCAGGTATTGGCGGCAATAAAACTCGTCGCTGGAACAAAGATTGAAGATTTCGGTCAGCGGCGGCAGGTTGTTTTTGTGTACGGTGATAACAAAATCTCGGCCGATGAAAAAATCAACTTCTTCCGGCTCGATGGAGCGGCTCTTGCTGTTGTAGAAAGGAAATTGCAGAATTAGGAAGCAGTAATTTTGGCGTTGGTAAAATTTGGGCCGCTGGGCATATTGCGAGGCGAAAGAATCCTTTAAATCCAATTCGTTAAACTTGTATTTTCTTCTTAGATATTCGATTTCTTTTTTTTGGGCGCTAATGATATTAATCCAGGCAAGATTGCCGGTCGGGGATTTTAGGGTGGTGATATTTTTGTTCATTTGAAGCCAGGTTAGTAATTACCTTTTTATTATAGCATAAAAATATTGTTTTGTGCTATAATAAAAATGAAATAATTACTCCGTCAAACCAAATGGTTGATTCGCAAAAAATGAAAAAAGTGGAGCAAGAACCCTTGGGTACGGCCGATTTCAAGCCGGAGGCTTTCAGGCTGCCCCAAAAAGAAAAAGCTCCTTTGCCGGTGCCAGAGAAACCGCAACTGGAGTCCGGGGACAATCTGGAATCCTCCAGGCTGTCCAACCAGTCGGAGATGGTGCAGGCGGGGGAATTGATTCAGCGCCATGCTCTGCCGCCAACCGCCAGCCTTTACGAAGAAGACTACCGGCGCATCGAGAAGGTGCTGGAGGAGAATTTGAGTGATTTTTATTTTCGTCTCTCGCCCTTGGAACAACAGAAGTTCAAGCAAAAAGGCGAGGAGACAACGGTGGCAATTTTAAGGATTATTTCCAAGCCTAGATTCAAAATAAGAAGAATAGTGGAGCTGATAAAAAATTGGCTGAAGCTGTTGCCGGGAATCAACCGTTTTTTTCTGGAGCAAACAGCCAAGATTAAAGCCGATAAAATCATAGTGGAAGTCACCAGAAAAAGACCATATTTTTGATTATGGATCTGACTCTTAATCAAACAACCGCGGTATTGCCGGAGCTGGTAAACCAAATTGCTTTTTGGCTGGTTTTTGGCTTGGCCCTAGCGCTGGCGGTGGTTTTAATTTTGTTGACTTTGAGAAAGATTTTGCGTTCTTATAAAATTTATGCGGCGGTTTTTGAAAATAAAATTTTTCGGCTGACGCTGCCCAAAAGAACAATCGAAAAAGAAGAAGAACGCAAAACTGTCAAAGAAATGCTCTCCGGCGTGGAAAATCTCTATGCCAATTTGGGAGGACTAAGGGCGTCGCGCGGTTTCAAGACCTGGCTGTTCGGCCGCTATGATCATTGGGCGCTGGAGATCGTGGTGGGCGAGGACCAGCTGATCACTTTTTATCTGGCGGTGCCCAAATATTTGGAAGATTATTTAAAACAGCAGTTTTTGTCGCAGTATCCGTATTGTCAAATTGAAGAAGTTGAAGATTACAATATTTTCAAGCCCCAAGGCTATGTGGCGGTTGGCCACTTAAAGACGATAAAAAACAAAATGTTTCCCATTCTGACCTATAAACAGATGGAGATCGATCCTTTGGTGGCGGTTTTGAGCTCGCTGGCCAAGCTGCCACCGGGGCAGACGGCCGCTATCCAGCTGGTGATGCGTTCGGCCAGAGGCGAATGGCGCAACCAGGGAATCAAAGTCGCTTCCCAAATGCAGCAGGGCAAAAATTTAAAACAAGCCCTGGGCGCGGTCAGTTCCAAAGGAGTTTCCGGCGCTCTAGGCAAGCCGGCAGACTGGTTTTATGCCGCCGGCACCGGCAAAAACAAGTCGCAACAACTTAACAAGCAACCGGAGCTATATCGCTTGTCGCCGATGGAAGAGCAAGTGGTCAAATCTCTGGAAGAAAAGGCTTCCAAGGCCGGGTTGGACGTCAATATCAGAATCGTGGCCTTTGCTCCGCTGGAAAATCAGGCCAAAGAGATTTTGCGGCGGATTTGCAACTCTTTCGCCCAGTATTCCAGCTACGAATATGCCAATGGCTTTAAGGCCGTAATCAAGGGTACGGGCAGAAAATTGATCGGCGATTTCATTTACCGTCATTTTGACGAAAGCATCAACATGATTTTAAATACCGAGGAACTGACTTCTTTGTGGCACTTGCCGCTACCCAATACCGAAGTGCCCAATATTCTTTGGCTCCAGGCCAGAAAGCTGCCGCCGCCGGTCAATATGCCGCCAGAGGGAATAATTTTGGGAGAAAATGTTTACCGCGGCCAGCAGACAATCGTTAGAATGAAAGACGCGGATCGCCGGCGCCATATGTATATTATTGGTATGACCGGCACCGGCAAATCGACAACCATGGCCACCATGGCCATTCAGGATATCAGAGCCGGCAAGGGCGTCTGTGTCATTGATCCGCACGGCAGCCTGATGGAAGAAATTATTCCCCATATTCCCGAAGAAAGGTTTGAAGACGTGATTATTTTTGATCCCGCCGACGTCGAGCGGCCGCTGGGGCTTAATATGCTGGAGGCCAAGAGCTCCTACGAAATGGACACGGCGGCTCAAGAAATGATCACTATTTTTTATAAATTATTGCCGGATCCGGCCATGGCTGGCCCGATGTTTGAGCATTATATGAGAAACGCGCTTTTGGCGTTGATGGCCGATCAGGATGATCCTGGCACCTTGGTGGAACTGGCCAGAATTTTTACCGACGAGCCGTTCCGCAAAAAGAAATTGGAGCATGTCAAGGATATTTTAGTCAAGGATTTTTGGGAAAGAGAATACACGGCCTCGCAAAAGGGATCGACCGGCGCCGACATGCTTTCTTATGTCATTTCCAAAACCGGCCGTTTTGTGGAAAACGAGCTGATGAGAAATATCATTGGTCAGTCGAAATCAGGCATCAACTTTCGCGAGGCGATGGACCGGCAAAAAATACTGCTGATGAATTTATCCAAAGGAAAAATCGGCGACACCAATAGTAATCTATTGGGGCTGATCGCCGTTTCCAAACTGCAAATGGCGGCTTTAGCCAGAGCCGACATGCCTGAGAGCCAGCGTAAAGATTTTTATCTGTATATCGATGAGTTTCAGAATTTCATTACCGACAGCATTTCTGTAATTTTATCGGAGGCCAGAAAATACAAACTCAATTTGGTGATGGCTCACCAGTACATCGCCCAATTAGTGCAGAACAACGATACGCGGGTTAAGGACGCGGTTTTTGGCAATGTGGGTACGATAGTCTGCTACCGCATCGGCGTGGACGACTCCGAGGTGATGGCCAAACAACTGGCTCCGCAAGTCAATGAGTTTGACGTGATGAATATTGAAAAATACCATGCCTATGTCAGGCTGTTGATAGATAACACCGCCTCGGAAACTTTCAATATGCTGGCTTATCCGCCAGACAAAGTGGCGGCCAGCTCGGCGGATCCGGAAATCGTCAAGCCGCTGAAAGAGCTGTCCCGGCTGAAATACGGCCGTGACCGCAACTTGGTGATAAGAGAAATAATAGAGCGGTCGAAAATCGGGCAGCTGGGCGTCAAGCCGCCTAGCCCGCTTGGCAAATAAATTAAATTGTGATATATCAAATATTGCTAGGGAGCGTCTAACTTGGGAAGGAGGAAACACCATGATTACGACCGTGACCCTGACAAAGCCTTTACAGGTGGCGGATTTTTCCGGCAGTGACTGGAAGTTTCGGACTCTGCCACAAGGAGAGTACCAGGTGGAGGATGTGGCCAATCCCTTGGGTCTGGCAGGCGAAGACGATCATTGGCTGGTGCTGGCAGGCACCCAGGAAGGCATGAGAGAAAGCGTCTGGCGACGGCACTGCTGCAGGGGGCAGAAGCGGAGCTGGCTAAAGACTTTGCCAGAGCCGTGTCCGGCGTAGGACTCGTGGAGGACTAGTATTAGAGACGGCCGTTTAACCGAGGCAACCGGTTAGACGGCTCGATTTTTATCTAAGTTGCCGAAAACCAAGCCTTGGCCTATAATTAAAGAAAAGAAAACACGGGTTTTTATGTCGACTTTATACCGCAAATACCGGCCGCAAACTTTCAAGGACTTAATCGGCCAGAATCATATAAAAATCACTCTGCAGCATGAGCTGGAGCTGTATCAGATCGGCCACGCTTATCTTTTTTGCGGGCCCAGGGGTCTGGGCAAAACCAGTGCGGCGCGGTTGTTTGCCAAGGCGGTTAATTGTCAAAACATAAAAGAAGGCGAGAGCGAGCCCTGCAATGTTTGCGAATCTTGCCTGGCGATTACCAGCAGTCGAGCGCTGGATATTATAGAAATCGACGCGGCCAGCCATACGGGCGTAGATCAGGTGCGGGAAAACATTATCGAGAACGTGCGCTTTACCCCCAGCGGCAGCAAATACAAAGTTTTTATCATTGACGAGGTGCACATGCTGTCGATTTCGGCCTTTAACGCTTTGCTAAAAACACTGGAGGAGCCGCCGGCGCACGCCATTTTTATTTTGTGCACCACCGAGATCCACAAAGTGCCGCAGACGATCATTTCCCGCTGCCAGCGTTTTGATTTTAGAAAAGTTTCTAAAGCCGATTTGTTAAAAAGATTAAAATATATTGTTAAGGCAGAAAATAAGCAGGTGGCCGACAAGGTGTTGGAGAACATTATTATTTATTCCGAAGGCTGTGTGCGCGATGCGGAGAGCCTGCTGGGTAAGATTTTGACTTTGGGCGATGATATTAGCGAAGAGATGGCCGAGATAGTTCTGCCGCATTCTGATTTCAGCCTGATTGTTTCTTTTTTGGATTTTATTCTGGAGAAAAATACCACCGGCGCCATAGAATTAATCAATAAGCTGGTCACCGACGGCGTTGATTTGCAAATTTTCACCGACAGTCTGGTTGAATTTTTGCGTAAGGTTTTGTTATTGAAGGCGGGCGGCAGTTTGGGAGAATTCGGCATCGAACTGGACGAAGCAACAGAAGCCGCGGCGGCCAGACTGGCGGAAAGGTTCGACTACGCCAAACTACTTTCGGTAATAGAGTTATTCTTGGCTAAAAAGCAGGAACTGAAAACCGCTTTTATCCAGCAGTTGCCTTTGGAAACGGCGGCGGTGCAGCTAAGCGAAGAAGTGATTTGCCGGCGGGATGACGATTCTGAAAATAAGGATTCCGGCGCCGGCGGCTGTCCGGAAGGTTTTAAAAAGGAAAAACAAGAAGACAAGGAAGCGGCAGAGAAAAAAATCAAAGAAAAGATAAAAGATCGGCTGGCGCGTTTTAGCCATTTAAAAAGCAAGGAGGCGGCGCCGGAAACAGCAGAGAGCCAGGCAGCCAGCGATCAGCCAGAAAGTAAAACCGATGAAAACCAAAAAATAGTTAGTTTTGAAGAAATAACAGAAAGTTGGCAAAAAATAATCGAAGTCTTATTGAAAAAAAACTACACTTTGGGCTCGCTACTGAAAATCAGCCGGCCATTGGAGTGCCAAGACAACATCTTGGAAATCGGCCTGAAGAGCAAGTTTTATAAAGATCGTCTGGAGGATTTGAAAAACAAGAAGCTGATTGGCGACGTAGTTTCGGAAGTAGTAGCGGCGGCGGTGGTTGTCAGGGGAGTGATAAAAGAAGACGTTGAGCCGTTGATGGCGGGGCAGCAGAGCGGGCCGGCTGCCGGCGCCGAGGCTCTCGATGCCAAAATCGAAAGCGCTGCAATTAGTATTGAACCGATAAAAATCCAAAAATCAGGCGATGTGGCCCAGGAAGTGATAGCCATGTTTTAGCTTGATTTTTTTGCTTTTTTTTGTTAAATTAATTATTCGATTATTTTTATTGCGGGATCGTCTAATGGTAGGACACGCCCCTCTGGAGGGCGGTATCATGGTTCGAGTCCATGTCCCGCAGCCAATTGCGTTTTTCTGGTTATTTCCTATAATAAAGTCAGAATTACCTAACTAAAAAACATATGAAAAAAGGCAAACTAATATTTGTTGGTTTGGCTTTATTTTTTTGTTTGATTGGTATTTATAAGCTGGTTTTGGCGCAAACCAGCTGTTATTTCAAGGGCCCTGAGACTTCGCCGGATCTTTTGCGTCTAAGCAGCCTTGATATTAGCGGTAACGGCAATTTGCTAGTTGGGGATACGGTGACGGTCGGTTTTAATTTGCAAAATTATGGCCAAAGCGATATCAAGCTTGGTTCAAAGGGAATCTTTGCCGCTGGATTCGATCCCAGCAGTTCCGACGCCTCGTTTGGCTTTTCTTACGCCAATGCCATCTTAAAGCCGGGGCAAACAGTTTCTTTCAAGGCTTCAAGAGTTTTGGATAAAGAGGGGGTTTGGACAATCTGGCCGTCATATCAGATTGTTAGCGGCAAGACGGAAAAACTAGGGCCAGACAATTGGCGCGCCTGTCCTTTAAGCGTAGCGGCGGCTCAAAAAGACTCCGACCAGGATGGCGTTTATGACGAAAGCGATAATTGTCCCAGCGCTTATAATCCCAATCAGGAAGATATTGATGGCGACAAAATTGGCGATGCCTGCGATGGTTGCGATGACAGGGATTGGGATCAGGATAAGATTAAGAACTGCTCCGACAAATGTCCCGATCAGCCAGAGATTTTTAATCAATATCAAGATGAAGACGGCTGCCCCGACGAAAAGCCGCAGGAAACCAAAGACAGCGATCAAGATGGAGTTGATGACAGCAAAGATAATTGTCCGAACGCTTATAATCCCGATCAAAAAGACGGTAACAGTAATAACCAGGGCGACGCTTGCGAACAAAGAACAGACGGACAAGATTTACCGGAAGAGAACAAAGAATCGCCGGTTTCACTAGTTACCGGTTTGCCAGCCGAGACTGCCGGCAATGTTAATTTAAATATCAATGCTTCGCGAGTCCCGACAGAAGAAATAAGCGTCCCTTGCGACCTTTCGGGAACGATTTGGAATTTTAAATATTTGTCAAAAACCTTAAAGGTGAGGATTTGCGAAGCCGAAAGAATCGGTGGCGGCTGTCTGCCAACCCCGCCGTTTACCTGCACTGGTGGCGCTGTCAGTTGTAAAGAAGGTGGCGCCAGTTGGCTAGAAAATGTCAGTCGGGTTTGGACCGGAGAGGAAGCCTACCGTAATCCCGGGCCGCTGTCTTACCGGGCCAGGGTCGGTTGTGGCAGTAGTTATTTGATTACGCCGAGCTACGAACCATTCGAACAAGAATGCCAGTGGCAGGGACGTTTTAGCCCAACCAGAAGCAATTTTGTCAATATGAGCGGCACCAGCCAGACGGGTTATGATTTTAATTTCACTGCCAACGAACTCACGCCACCCAGTGTTAACATGATAAGTGACGATGTCAGGCGGCCGGCTACCTTTAAGGGCGAAGGTAATTTTAAGGTTTTGGTTAACGCTTTTGACGCCAGCGGTATCAAAAACATAAAGATAACCGGCAGCTATACGGTGAAGTATTTTTCAGCCGATGAAACCGGGCCGTTGGAAACTGGCCGCGGTGATGAGACGGTGACAGTGGACAGAAGTTGCAGCATTTCTCCCTGCGATGTGTTTTTGCCTTATTATGCTGGAGGCAAACAAATCAGCTTTGATTTGCATATTAGCGCCTGCGACAACAACGGCAATAAAATTGAAACCACTTATAACCATGTTTTTCCCGATAATTCGGGCGATCTTGTTGTCGCCGCCACCGATCCGGTGCAAGTGATTTATGACGCGCCTTTGGTCAAAAATAAGAACACGGCTTTTCGGATTAAGGTCAATTCAACTTTTCCTTATCCGACAGAAGCCAAGTTTCGTCTTGATTTGCCGCCGGATAAATGGAGCATGACCAGCCGTAGCGGCAGTTATCTTTTGGGGTTTACTCCAGGTTGGCGCTATAAAGATCTGTGGGGGCCGATAAAAATTCCGGCCAACGCCAGGAATCATGAGATCATGTTGCCGATAATTGCCGATTGGCAAAAAGAACTCGATTATGACAGTACCGCTGACAGGGAAGGCAAGGTGTTGCGCGGACGCGAGGTTAGCGGCGTTTGGGGACTGGATGTCCGATTATTGCCCATTCCCGCGGCTGACAGAGTAAATTATTCCGTCAGTATTGATCCGGAAAACCAAATTTCCGAAACTAACGAGAGAAATAATATTATTAATTCCGTTGAATATTCGACAGCCAAAACTAAGGCTTGGCGGTTTTTGTTCATTCCTTATCGTGATGGTTCTGGCGGCGGTATGTGCGCGCCAACCGAGGGCATGCGTCAAGGTGGAGCCAAAAGACAACTGGAATATGTGCTGGCCACGTTCCCAATCGCTGAAAACAAAATTGAATATGGTTTTTCTTATACCAATTTTTCCCTTGGTTGCGGCGGCGATCCTGACGGCCAGTGCGAATATGCGCGGGCTTTTAATGTCAGCCGCGGTGAATTTTTGAGGTGGATGGCGCGTTTGGCTCTGGACGAGGGTTATGATTTCGGCGTGGCTATTGGCTGCGGCGGCGGTGGCGGCGCCGGCGGATCAGATAAGGCCGTGTTTATCGGGGCAGACGGAAATGAAGCGCTGCTGGCGCATGAGTTTAATCATGTGGTATCGCCGGTCAGCGACGTTTATTCTCGGGATTGCTATAGCAGCTGGAATGAAAGCTACTGTGAGAAGCCGGATGGCCAACGTTTCTACTGCTGCTGGCAGGATTACAACGACGAGAAAGACCGCCGTGAAAGCAATGGAGTCGATCCAATGGAAGGCTGCACGGTTGACTGCGGCCAAAACGAGACTTCGGGTTGTGATGGAGCTTGCTGCCACGCCCGCTGTCAGCCGGGTTGCGCTGCGGCCGGTGGTGTTAATTATTACGCACCGGATTTACGGATTGATCTGCCGGCCACTAACGGTTTTTGGGCCAATGAATGGCAGAAAAAAGAAAGCAAGCAATATTTTATGGACGGTCCAAGAGGTGATAACTGGATGACGGCCCGAAGCGTGCGGGACAGCGGTTTCAGCTTTTGTCCCAGCCCGGATATCAATGTTGATTATGATGGTTACCTGAATTTATTAAACAACCCTCGTTTCAAGAGCGCTAGCGACCCCCAGGGCTTATTAGTCAGCGGTACGATTAATAAAAATGGCACAGTTAAATTTGACCCGTTTGTCTATTTGCCAGAAACCTTTCTTGATTTAGAACCAAATAGTGGGGGTGACTACCAGTTTGTTTTACTCGATGAAAACAAAAAGGAATTAAGCAAGTCGGGTTTTGATGTTTATTTTTATCAGTATGATCCCGGTGGCGGGCCGCTGGAGGAGACTTCTTTTGCCTACCGGATTGAGTGGAAGGAAGGAACTAGCTTGATAGAATTACGCAACAAAGCCGGTCAGGTTTTGGCTAGCCGGCAGGTATCAAAGAACAAGCCGGAAATCGAAGTGGTTTATCCCAACGGCGGTGAGGTTTTTAAGATTGGCAAAAAAATAGAGCTTAATTGGCAAGCGAGCGATGCCGACGGCGACGAATTGTTTTATTCTTTGGCCGTAAGCTCGGATGGCGGCAAAAGTTGGCTACCCGTGGACATGGATTTGAAAACGACAAGCTATGAACTTAATACCGCCGCTTTAAGGCCGGGCGATTATCTACTTAAAGTCAAGGCCAGTGACGGTGTAAATACATCACAGGATGTTTCTGACAAGACTTTTGAAGTTAAGGCTGTAAAAAAAATCAAAAATTTGTATTTTTTGGCTTGGGGCGTGGCGATGCTGATTTTATTGGGGATTTTATGGAAGAAAAAGTTTGTCCGAAAGAAATAGCTTATAATAAAAACACCCCCGATAATTTTCGGGGGTGTTTTTTTACAAATAAGCTTTAATACAGGGGACAAGTTTGAGATAAAATTGGTTTATTGGCGGTAGTGCCGCAATTATTAATATCTAGACAATTCCGGTATCTTTGACCGTCTAAATAGCAGACGCTCCAGGCAGTGCAGGACCAATTTTCAGTGCAGAGGCAGGCTTGGCTGGTGCTGGGTCGGTAGTAATAAGTGCCGCAGCTGTTGCTGTCGGTACAGGAGCGGTATTGCTGGCCGCCTTGGCAGACGCCCCAATTATTACAAGTCCAATTTTCAACGCAAGAAAAACAAGATTGGCTTTCCGGAGGTTTATTATCATTTACACCGCAGCGATTACTGTCAGTGCAGGTGCGGTATTGTCTATTGTAAACGCAAGAAGACCAGCTGTTACAGGTCCAGTTAGGATTGCAATGATAATTCAGGCTGACGCTGATTTTGGTCAGGGCATCTTCGCGGTTGTAGATTGTCGATCCATTGGGGTAGGTCATTGAAGGATCCACGTCGAGAATCACCGATTCGAAACGAAAATTATTACTGGTAAAGCCACTGTCGGTCACCAGTCGTTTTTGGCCGTTTTGGATGTAGTAAGTATCAAAAGAATTTTTATAGCGCAGCAGCGTGCCGTCTGGCAGTTTTTGATTGGAAGTGATATCACAAACGCCGTCATTGTAGTAACTAGATTCAAAGCCGGCGGGAATAACCAAAGCGCGGTTATATTGGTAGTTGCCATAATGAGCAGGAGCGCGGCAAAGTCTTCCGTTGGGCAGTACGGCGTACATCTTTAGGCTGCTGCCAAACCGCACCAGAGCATAGCCAGGGCGAACCGTGACGTTTTTTCCGACAAGCAGCTGGTTAAACTCTGATTCCGAAACGGTGATAACCGACTGGTTTTTCCAAGAGCCGGTATACCAACTGAAGAAAGTTGATTCGGTCGGAAAGAGATGGCGTCGATCATTGGCATCCACATAATAAACACTGGGGTTGTTGCGGATTTTAATCAGATCACCATCGCTCGGATAATAAGCCAGTGCCGGCGCGGTGACCAGAACCGACAACGCCATAATGGCTAAAACAAGCAGTTTTTTGGTCATAGTTTTTAATCAAGGTAGTTAAAAGTTGTTAGAAACTTAACAAAAAACAACCGGCTTGTCAATTAGAAAAATTGGTTGTTGGCAGCGGCAGAAAGTTTGAGCCAAACGGTTGTTTTCCTTTCTAATTTTGCTATACTTAAATTCAGTTAAGTGTTTTTATGAAAATTTCTTTTTACGGCGCCTGCCGCGAGGTCACCGGCTCGTGTATTTTGGTGGTAACAACCAAAAATAAATTTTTGGTTGACTGTGGTATTTTTCAGGGCGAAAAATTTGCTATGGCAAAAAATTTTGAACCGTTTGAATTCGACGCCAGTTCGATAGATTTTGTGCTACTGACTCATGCGCATCTAGATCATTGCGGCCGGCTGCCCAAGCTGGTCAAGGCGGGATTTAAGGGAAAAATATATTGCAGCGAACCAACCAAGGATTTGACCGAAATTATTTTAGAAGATTCGGCCAGAGTGATCCAGGAAGAGGCAAGACGGCACCAGCACCAGCCGCTTTATCTGGCCAAAGATGTTTTGAGAGTTAAACCGTTTTTATCGCCCTTAGCCTATGGCCAAAAGATTAAAATTAATTCTAATACTAGTATTAGAATTTTAGATGCCGGGCACATTTTGGGTTCGGCAATTTTTGA
The DNA here is from genome assembly GCA_041649575.1 of Patescibacteria group bacterium. Taxonomy (GTDB): domain Bacteria; phylum Patescibacteriota; class Patescibacteriia; order 2-01-FULL-39-33; family 2-01-FULL-39-33; genus JBAZMW01. Next base: position 212,706 of record JBAZMW010000001.1, read on the forward strand.
AGTTTGGCTTAAAGAGAAAGATGGAGAAAAGAAGCTGGTTTTTTCCGGTGACTTGGGCAACCCACCGGCGCCGATAGTGAGAGACACGGAATTTGTCTCAGGCGCTGATTTGGTGGTTGTCGAGTCAACTTATGGCGGCAGGACCCACGAGTCGCCGGAACTACGACGACAACTCCTGCAACAAGCGGTTAAGGATTCTGTCGGTCGGGGAGGGGCGCTCTTAATCCCGGCTTTCGCCCTTGAAAGAACGCAGGAAGTTTTGTACGAATTAAATTTTTTGGTGGAAAACAAAATGGTGCCGGCGGTGCCGATTTTTGTCGACAGCCCTTTGGCCATCAAGGTCACTAGTATTTATAAAAAGTACGCCTCGTTTTATGATCAGGAGTCGAGAAAGCTGATTGAGGCTGGTGATGATTTGTTTAATTTTCCAGGCTTGGTTTATACGCCGACAGTGGAAGAATCGAAAAAGATTAATATTACACCGGCGCCAAAAGTGATTTTGGCCGGCAACGGCATGGCTAACGGCGGCCGCATTCCCTACCACTTGAAACTAAATCTGGACAATCCTAACAACCAGCTGTTGATTATTGCCTATCAGGTGGCCGGATCCTTGGGCAGGCAGCTCTTGGATGGCGCAGAAAAAGTGATTATCGACGGGGCAGAAGTAAGAGTCAGAGCTAAAGTGACGGCCATTGGTTCTTATTCTTCCCATGCCGACGGGCCCACCCTGCTGCATTGGCTGGAAAAAATAAAGCAGCCGAAACCCAGGCAGATTTTTGTAGTGCATGGCGAAAAAGAGTCAAACTTCATGTTGGCCGACAAAATCAAAGAAAAATTAGGAATTTCGGCGACGGTTCCCGAGCCCGGCCGAATTTATGAAATTTAAAAACCGCTTGCCTATTAATCATCAAAGTTATAAAATAAGAAAAAGATAATTAACAAACAACAATATGGAAAATTTCAAATCACCCAAGGCGATTATAGCCCTTTTGGCGTTAATCGCCATTACGGCGGTAGTTATCATTTCGATTTTAAGAGATAGAATCGTTAACCAGCAGCCTTGGCAGGTGGCGGTCGTCGGCCAAGGCAAGGTGGCTTATCAGCCGGACATTGCCGATGTCACTTTGGGGGTACAAATAGACAAGGTGGCCAAGGCGGAAAACGCCCTAAATCAGTTGAATGACAAAGTTAATAAAATTATCGCGGCCGTAAAGGCGGCCGGCATTCCGCCGGAAGATATTCAGACTCAAAATTATTCTCTTTATCCGCAATATGATTCGCCAGACAATGTCATGAGTCTATCGGGGTACAATGCCAATCAGCAGCTATTAATAAAAGTCAGGGGCATAGACAAGGAACCAGAGAGGGTCAGTAAGGTGGTGGCGGAAGCCACTAAGGCCGGAGTCAATCAAGTGGTGGGAGTAAGTTTTGATGTCTCTAATTTGGAAGAATTAAAGCAACAGGCGAGAATCAAGGCCATAGGCGATGCGCAAATCAAGGCCAGCAGTCTGGCCGCGGCGGCCAGAGTGAGATTGGGCAAGGTTATTGGTTGGTGGGAAAATATAATTCAAGCGCCAGGAATAGGTAATGCTTATTATGGTGATAAGGGAGGCATGGGAGGCGGACTGGGCACGGGAGCGACGTCTTCATTGCCGACCGGCAGTCAAGAAGTTATTTTAGAAATCAACCTTAATTATCAGGTTAGATAAATTGTATAAAAAAGTTATTAAAAATGACTCCGTTAAAACGGAGTTATTTTTTGACAAAATTAATAAAAAATGTAAAAATATCAGATAAATGGGCTTATGGTCTAGTGGTATGACGCCACATTCGTCCCGCCCCTTTTGGGCTCGTAGCTCAGTTGGCTAGAGCGCCGCATTCGCATTGCGGAGGTCAGGGGTCCGACTCCCCTCGAGTCCAAAAGGAGCGGGATGGAGGCGGCAGCCTGCCTGCCGGCAGGCAGGTTTGATTCGGTCTAGATCCAATTGGGACATTTAGCTCAGCTGGTTAGAGCGCACGGTTCACATCCGTGAGGTCACAGGTTCAAATCCTGTAATGTCCAATGATTATTTTTTTCATGTTTAAGCGACATTCAAAAATTTTTTATTTTATTTTTTTTCTGGCCGGGGTAGCGGTTTTTTTATTATTGGCCAGCCCGAGTCTGTCCTCAAAAGTCAAGCCGTTTTTTGTAAAGCCAGCCGTTGAAAAATCAGCTGATAGCTTGGAAGGCAGGGAAACGGAGAGCGCGGAAATATCAAAGATTTTTGGGGCGGCTATTAACACGGCCACTACCACAGCCACCACTCATAGTCAAGCTCGATCGTTTAGTGAAACAAAAACAGCAAAAAAAATATCTCTGGAGTTGCCCATCCTCATCTATCATCATATCGACAAACTACCACAGAAAACTGCTTACCCGGGTTTGTTCAATGATCCGGCTGTTTTTGAGCAACAGTTGATTGCTTTGAAAAATGATGGTTACCAAACGATTTTTTTGAAAGACCTGGCCGAAGCGTTGACAGGCAAAAAACAGCTGCCAGTCAAGTCATTAGCCTTGACTTTTGATGATGGTTATGAAGATTTTTATCAGCAGGCTTTTCCTTTGCTGAAAAAATATGACAGCAGGGCCACCGTTTTCGTAATTGTTGATTCTTTGAATACTCCCGGGTATTTGACAACAAAACAGCTAAAAGAAATGTCGGCCAGCGGCTTGGTGAAAATCGGTTCGCACACCTTGAGCCATATTAATTTGAAAATAGCTTCTGATCAGCAGATCAGAGAAGAAATTGTAAACAGCAAAAAGAAGTTAGAAAAGATTTTGGGTCAGGCGGTCGATGATTTCGCCTATCCTTACGGTTTTTTTAACGGCCGCGATGAGCAAACCGTTAGAGAGGCTGGTTATTCCTCGGCCGTGTCCACCAGGATCGGAAAATATCAGAGCCAAAATGATATTTTTTCTCTGCGGCGTCTGCGACCGGGCAATAGGGTGGCCAGCGGATTATTAGATTTTTTAAAAGCTTTTTAATTCTTATGAAAAATCATGCTAAAGTCGGCGGGCGCAAAGGTCTGCCGGGATACCGGACACCTTCGAGCTTTAGGTTTCGTAAAGACTTAGCAGTAAAAAGCTTGAAAGCTTTTAAAAGGGTTAAATAGTTGTCAGGAGGCACAGAGTTTGTTATACTAGTCCCTAGCCGACCAAAGCACGGTGATTTTTGCGTATATTTGCGTATATAAGTTATTTTTTCTTTTCTAGGAAAAGAAAAAGCTAACAAAAAGAAAAGTCGCGAGCTAGATGAAAATTTGGCGCTTCAAGTCAAAATCCTAACAAAATTTTATAACTCCTCGCTTCGCTCGTCAAACAGATGAAACTTAGTAACGAATTTTGACTTACGCTTATCCCAAATTTTCATAGGCTCGCAAAATAAGAAAACAATTTTTAATAATGTCAGGAAAATTATTTAAATTAAAATCTAAATTTGCCCCAGCGGGCGATCAGCCTCAAGCGATTGAGAAGCTTTGGCATGGCCTTGAGAAAGGGGATGCTTTTCAAACGCTGCTGGGCGTTACGGGGTCAGGCAAAACTTTTACCATGGCCAATTTGATAGCCCGACTAGATCGTCCAGTACTAGTGATGGCGCCGAACAAGGCTTTGGCGGCCCAGCTTTATCGCGAGTATAAAAATTTTTTTCCGGAAAACAGTGTTAATTATTTTGTGTCTTACTATGATTATTATCAGCCGGAAGCGTACCTGCCGACGACTGATACTTATATCGACAAAGAAGCGATGATTAATGAAGAGATAGATCGTTTGCGGCACCAGGCCACTTCGGCTTTGTTGTCGCGACGGGATGTGATCGTGGTGGCCTCGGTTTCCTGTATTTACAACCTGGGTCTGCCGGAAAGCTATTTGGAGTCGCGTCTGCATTTGACGGTCGGCCAGCCGATTGTTCGCGCCGATCTGATTCGCCAACTGGTCAAAATCCAGTTTACCCGGACTCCTGGTGAGCTGAAACGCGGGACTTTTAGGGTGCGCGGTGATGTTTTTGAGATTATGCCGGCAGCGGCGCAGGTGGTTTACAGAGTAGAATTAGCGGAGCAAAAAATAAAAGAAATTCACATTATCAATCAATTGACAAGAAAAAGATTGGCAAGTTTGTTCGAGCTTGTTGTTTTTCCGCCCAAACACTTTGTTTCTTCCAAGCCGGAAATCGAAAGAGCCATTAAAGATATTAAATTAGAATTGAAAGACAGATTGAAATACTTTAATAAAAAAAATTTATATTTGGAGACGGAGCGACTAGAGCGGCGCACTCGTTATGATATGGAAATGTTGAAAAGTATCGGTTATTGCCATGGCATCGAGAATTATTCGCGTCATTTGACTGGCAAACTGTCGGGTGAAGCGCCGGAGACATTACTAGCCTATTTTCCTAAAGATAAGAAAGGCCAGCCAGACTTTTTGACTATTATGGATGAATCACATATCGGCTTACCGCAAGTGCGAGGCATGTACGCTGGCGATCGAAGTAGAAAAGAAGTTTTAGCGCAGTATGGTTGGCGATTGCCCTCCGCTTTGGATAATCGGCCACTGACTTTTGACGAGTTTTTGCGGCGTATTGGCCAAACTATTTTTACTTCAGCGACTCCGGGTGATTGGGAAATTAAGCATTCGACTCAAGTGGCGGAGCAGGTGATTCGGCCGACCGGACTAATTGATCCGCCAGTAGAGGTAAGGCCGGTTTTTGACAAAAAGAATAATTACAGTCAGGTTGATGATGTGATTAAAGAAGCTAGAAAAATAGTAAAGCAGGGTGAGCGGGCGATTATTAATACTTTAACTAAGAAGCAAGCTGAGGATTTGGATAATTATTTGCGCGGCAAGGGAATCAAATCCGATTACTTGCACAGCGACATTAATACGATCCAGCGCACCGAAATTCTAATGAATTTCCGCAAAGGCAGGTTCGATGTTTTAATCGGCGTCAATTTGCTCCGGGAAGGCCTGGATTTGCCGGAAGTGACTTTAGTGGCTATTTTGGATGCGGATAGGGAAGGATTTTTGCGCAGCGAGGTATCGCTAATGCAAACCATGGGTCGGGCGGCCAGAAATGTCACCGGCAAGGTAATTTTGTATGCTGATAATCTGACCGGTTCGATTAGAAGGGCGATAAAAGAGGTAGCCAGAAGGCGTAAATTACAAATGGAATACAACAAGCAACACGGCATTCGGCCGGAGACAATTATCAAAGAGATTGAAAATTTTTTGGATATTGAAAATTAAAACCCGCAGGCTGGAGTGCTTGCGGTGTTAGAGAACAGGGGGGGGGATGTGCTGCTAGCGGGTTAAGGTGCGCGGTGATCCGGAGGTGGGAGGGGGAACTTCGGGTGATTTGATTTGAAGCCCGAGGAGTCCGTGTTAGAAATGTGCTGGCCGACAACTTTGACCGCGTTGCCGACTTCCTGGTAACAGCCCAGGGCGAAGTTATGAGGAAGAAGAGGGGCGTTAGGGTTAGGATCAGTCCCAAAAACAGAGCCATCACGCAACCTTTGGGGGGAGGCCCTAGTGGCGTTTCATTGGTGTTTTCCATGATCAGTCTCCTTGTGGGGTTAATGTACGCATTGATAGTTAATTATATTGTTTAATAGTAATTTGTCAATAAAAAAAAGAGTCCCCGAAAACCAGTCTTCCGCGAAGACCGGTTTTCGGGGGGTTTGTCAACCTTGTCTAACTGACAAGAGCGAGCGGCTGAGCAACGGACGTACACTCATATGGATACGCCCAGCGCTTGCCAGCCAGGCCAGCAAAGTGAAGAGTCAGAAAGTCTCCTGGCTCGGCGACGACACTAGCTGTCTTGCCGTTAAGTTTGTTTCCTCCTTGAGCTGAATTGAAGATGACGGTTCTGTTCTGGCGATGTGTTTCACTCACAGCTGTTTCTCCTCATAGTTGTTGACAGAAAATGGAGCTTCTGTAGTGTATTACATAATAAGAATTTTGTCAAATATTATGCAAGAAAAAATAATTATTCGCGGTGCGCGGGTGCATAACCTGAAGAATATTTCCTTGGAAATACCGCACAATAAGTTGACGGTGATGACCGGAGTCTCGGGAAGCGGCAAATCTTCCTTGGCTTTTGATACTATTTTTGCCGAAGGTCAAAGGCGTTATATCGAATCATTATCGCCTTACGCGCGGCAATTTCTGGGACAGATGAAGCCGGCCGATGTGGACGAGATTATTGGTTTGGCGCCAGCCATTTCCATTGATCAAAAAGCGCTTTCTCACAATCCACGCTCCACAGTCGGCACGCTGACCGAGATTTATGATTATTTACGCGTGCTTTATGCGCGACTAGGGGAGGTGTTTTGTCCTAAATGCGGGCACAAGATCGAAAAATTGGCCCTGGATGAGATGTTAGACATTATTATTAATCGCGCTAAAGAGAGTAAGGCAGAGTATGTGACTATTCTATCGCCGGTAGTAATAGATAGAAAGGGAGAGTATTACCAATTGCTTTATGATTATTTAAATCTTGGTTATGGGGAGGCGCGGATTGATGGGGAGCTTCATTCTTTGCATGAAAAAGTCAAACTAGCCAGATATAAGAAACACAGTATTGAAATAGTGATTGACAAGGTGATGACTCGCCCTGTTAAATCCGGCGAAGCCGGACCATTAGAAATAGTATTTAACAGGGTAAATGATGAGGGTCGGCTGTCGGAAGCAGTGGAAAATGCCATGTCTTATAGTAAGGGGTTAGCAATAGCTGTCTTTGGCAAAGAAGAAACTTTGTTGTCAGCTAATTGGACCTGCCCCAATGACGGCTTTGCTTTTCCCGAGGTGGAACCGCGATTGTTTTCTTTCAACTCACCACACGGCGCTTGTCCGGAGTGTCACGGCTTGGGCAGAAAAGAAAAGTGGGTTTTAAGGCAAAAAGAAAGTGAAGATGATGATAATGAAAATAAATATGAATATCAAGTGGAAGAGTGTGCTGTTTGCCAAGGTAAACGGTTGAAGCCGGAAGCTTTGTCGGTTAAGGTAAATGATAAAAATATTAATGAGGTTTGCCTGTTACCCTTAGATAAGGCGGCTAAGTTTTTTGAAAGTTATTATAATAAAATGACCGAGCGACAGAAAACTATTGCCGAGGATGTGGTGATGGAGATTAGTCAGCGCTTGGATTTTTTGCTTAAGGTCGGGTTGAATTATTTATCGTTAAGCCGGGAGGCGGAGACGCTCTCGGGCGGCGAGGCGCAAAGGATTCGTCTGTCTAGTCAGATAGGCTCGCATTTGTCGCATACTCTATATGTTCTTGACGAGCCGACTATCGGCTTGCATGAGCGTGACACAGACAGATTAATTGAAACCCTAAAGTCGTTGCGAGACCAAAACAATACGGTAATTGTAGTGGAGCACGACGAGCGGACTATTCTGGCCTCTGATTATTTGGTCGATTTGGGACCGCTGGCCGGACGGCACGGTGGTGAAGTGACGGCCATAGGAGAGACTAAAAAACTTCTCTCTGGTGTCATTGCGAGGAGCGAAGCGACGAAGCAATCTCGTGGCAAAGAGAATGGGATTGCCACCAGTCTCGCCGAGCCAAGGCGGACGCTCCCTGTGGTCGCTCGCAATGACAGTTTAACATTGCAATATCTGCGTGGCGATAAAAAAATCGATTTAGACAGAACCAGGCGGCACAAAGACAGCGAGGCGATAAAAATTATTGGCGCTCGAGCAAATAATTTGAAGAATATTAATGTCGATATACCACTGCGAAAATTGGTGGTGATTACCGGCGTATCTGGTAGCGGTAAGTCGTCTTTGCTTTATGATGTTTTGTATAATAATGTGGTTAAAATCAAGCATGGTTTTCGTAAAGATTTAGTTGAGGTGGCCAAAATTTTGGGCACGGAATATGTTAATAAAATCGTGATTGTGAATCAGTCGCCCATCGGCCGCACGCCGCGTTCTAATCCGGCCACTTACACAGGAATTTTTACGCCCATCAGGGAGTTTTTCAGCCAGTTACCCGAAGCCAGAGAGCGTGGCTATACGCTCTCCAGATTTTCTTTCAATCGTCCAGGCGGCCGTTGCGAGTCTTGCGATGGAGCTGGTTTTAATTTGATTGAAATGCATTTTCTGCCGGCAGTGCTGGTGGAATGCGAGGTTTGCCACGGCAAGAGATTTAATCGCGAAACATTGCAGGTGAAGTACAAAAAGAAAAACATTGCCGAGGTTTTGGATCTGACAATCGAGGAAGCCATAGGATTTTTCGACGGCCAATATTTGATCACCGACAAACTAAAGGTTTTAGATGAAGTCGGTTTGGGATATTTGCGTTTGGGCCAATCGGCGACCACGCTTTCTGGCGGTGAGGCGCAAAGAATAAAACTAGCCAGGGAATTGACGCATACGCTCGGTTCAAAAACTTTGTATTTATTGGATGAACCGTCGGTTGGTTTGCATTATTATGATATAGAGCTGTTGCTTCAGGTTTTAAATAAATTAATTGATAGAGGAAATAGCGTGGCGCTCATCGAACATAATATGCACATTATCAAAGAAGCCGATTATATTATCGATTTGGGGCCGGAAGGCGGCGAAGGAGGCGGCAAGGTGGTGGCACAGGGCGCGCCGGAAAAAATTGTTGATAGTAAGGGGAGTCTGACGGGAGAATATTTAAAGGGGTATTTGAAATAAAACTGGTCTATAAAACCAAACATCCCTACCTGACAAGTCAAGATAGGGATTTTTGATTTCCTGTTACGGAAATCTCAGAGGTCGGGCCAGTACCTCTATTTAGCATTTTCATGCCGGCCTTATTGTGCGTTCGCCCGCTCTACGACTCGAGCAGTTGGCGCAACAGTTGTTGTGCTTTTCTCTGTCTCCGCGACTTAATAAGAGCCAAGACGACGGAAGAGGAATTAAGCACTTTAGTCTGTGGAGCTCCCTCCAATATCTCACTTTCCTCTTTTGTGAGTTCGGGTGATGTCAGTTGGAGGATCTGTTTTACAACACTCTGGTTCATGGCGTAGCTCCTTTTTTACACCGTTTCGGTTTAGAGTACACAAGCACTGTTGCTTGTGGGCTCAGTTGTCAGTGTTACGACTTATTTATCATAGCATATAATAATATTTTTGTCAAGTATATTTACTATTTTTATTGAAAATAGTGGTTATTTTTGGCTAAAATTATTTTAAAAAATCTATATAAATGTTAATATATATGAAATGGAAAAAACGCAACTAAAATCAAAATTACAACAACAGGCCGCGAAATTACCGCTAAATCCCGGCGTGTATTTTTTTGTTGATAAAAATAACAGAAGTCTCTATATCGGCCGAGCCACTTCGCTAAAGAAACGCGTCAGTCAGTATTTTAGAAATGACTTAGATCCGAGGATCGCTGAGATGGTTCCTTTAGCAAAAAAAATTAAACATCAAAAAACAGAAACTCTGTTAGATGCAATTATTTTAGAAGCTAATTTGATTAAAAAATATTGGCCGAAATATAATGTCAAAGATCGTGATGACCGATCATTCGTCTACGTGGTTATTCCCAAAAAAGATTTTGCCTACCCTTTGATTGTACGACAAAGGGATTTAAAAAAATTTCCGGCAGGTAAAGCAGACCCGTCTCGCCATCGGCGAGCCGAGGTAGAGATTTTTGGACCGTATCAGAACGCCACCTTATTGAAAAATGCTTTAAGAATAATTCGTCGTATTTTTCCTTATGGCACCTGCCGCCCCAACTCCGGCCACACCTGTTTTGATTATCAGGTTGGCTTGTGTCCCGGGTCGTGCCTCGGCTTAATTTCCAAAAGTGATTATAATAAAAATATCAAAAATATTTCCCTGATTTTCAATGGCAAGAAGAAACAGTTAATAAATAAATTAAAAAAAGATAAGCCGGAGGCGGTTAAGGCCTTAAAACAAATTCAAGACGTAACCTTGATAACCAAGGACGAATTAAGTGGTGATTTGTCGCAGAATCGCATTGAGGGCTATGATATTTCCCATCTGTCGGGCAAGGAGACAGTAGGAGCGATGGCGGTGTTTGTCGGTGGCCAGCCGGATAAGGCCCAGTATCGTTTATTCAATATTAAATCAGCCGCAGCCAATGATGATTTGCGGGCCTTGGAAGAAATGGTTTCCCGCCGACTCAATCACCAGAAATGGCCTTTGCCAGATATTTTTTTAGTCGATGGCGGCCGGCCGCAGGTTGATTTCGTCCAAAAAATATTGCAGATTAGAAATATTAATCTGCCACTTATTGGCATTTCCAAGCTTGGCGGTGATAGGCTGGTTTTTGGCCGAGGCGCCAAAAAACCGATCAGGGAGCTGGCCGAAAATCTCAAGGGGACACTGCTTGAAGTCCGTGACGAGGCGCACCGTTTTGCCAATGCGGCTAGAAGAAGAAAAACAACCATCAGATAGACTTGTTGTTGATTTTTGTTTTGTGCTATAATGAAAGCGATTAAAAAGACTATATAATTTAATTCATAAAAAATTTAAACAAAAGCTATGAAAAAACTTCTTTTTGGTTTGGTTTTGGCCTCGGCCATGGCTTTGGCGGCCGGCGGGGTCGGAGCCCAGGTATTTAAAGGTACCAACACCAATCTTAATGCCAACATTAACGGCAATATAAATATTAACGCCGGAGCCAAAGCTCAAGCGGTCAAAGGCGCGATCGCCCTGTGTGCCAACATCGAGTCCAGGGTCAAGATGAAGATCGCCAATTATGAAGCCGGCAAAGTAAGGCATGCCAACGCTTACAATAATTTGAAGAGTCGTTTGGCGGCTTTAAATGACAAGTTGGTGGCCAAAGGGGCGGACACGACTAAGCTGCAATCAGATCTGCTCCAGCTGGATAGTAAGGTTGCTAAATTTTTGGCTGATTATGACACTTATATCAATAAGCTGCGAGAAGGCCAGGCTTTTGTTTGCGGCAAATCGCAGGGTCAGTTTTTGGCAAAAATGAAAGAAGCTCGGGCGGCTTTGAAGGTGGTTTGGCAAGATGCCAAGGAGATTAAGGATTATTATGTCAAAACCATCAGGCCGGATTTGCAAGCCATCAGAGAACAGCTCAAAAAACAGCAGGCGGCAGCAGCGGCTAGCGCCGATATCAATGCCGAAGCGGTCAATGGACAGGTTAATTCGGAAACCACCCAAGAAGGAAACGGCGATGCGGAGAATATTAATCAGTAATTAATAATTCAAATAAATTAAAATCTATGTTTAGCAATAAAAAATTTTTGAAAAGGTCTTTGTCCTTATTTAGTTTGGTGTTGATTTTGGTTTTGGCGGCTGGAATTTTGGGCGGTTGCGGCCAGAATAATGACGAGGAAGATTATGGCGCTAACATCAACGAGGAAGAAGTGGCCACTCCGGATAATATTAATACGGAAGAAATTGATACTAATCAAAACGCGGGAGCCGACGAGACAAATCAGCCAGTGGTCGAAGAGGTTAATGTCGACGCTGAAATTAATCAACTAGACGCTTCGATTCAAGGGGTAAGTCCGGATGATTTTAAGGATGATGGCTTGTCAAACAAAGAATTAGGCATATAGTTTTAAATTAAAAAAGCTCCCGACCAGTCTGGAGCTTTTTTAATTATTGTTTAAATCTGCTATGATTAAGTTGTTTTTAGTTAAATATTTATAAAAATGATGCTCACCAGAAAACGGGTAATTGAGATTATCAAATCGGGCGGTATTGGCATTATGCCCACTGATACTATTTATGGTTTGGTGGGCTTGGCTTTGGATAAGAAAGCAGTGGAAAGAATTTATCAGGTTAGGCAAAGGAAGCCGGATAGGCCGCTGATAATTTTGATCGGTTCTTTGAGTGATCTAAAATTATTCGGCGTGGACATAGATTCTAAAACAAAAGAAGTGTTGGCCACTTATTGGCCGGGAGCAGTGAGTGTGGTTTTGCCTTGCAAGTATAAAAAATTCGAATATCTGCATCGCGGCGCCAAAACCCTGGCTTTTCGCTGGCCTAAAGGCTTTGCTTTAGAAGAGACGCTTCTGAAAACCGGACCACTGGTTGCGCCCAGCGCCAATCTGGAAGGCAGGGAGCCGGCCAAAAATATTAATGAGGCCAAAAATTATTTTTTGGACAGCGTGGATTTCTATTATGGCCACAAAGATCTGGTTTCCTTGCCTTCAACTTTGATTAAAATAGAAAACGGCGAAATTCTGGTTTTGCGTCAAGGCGCGGTCGCTATAAAAAATAAACGCCCGGCCGACGTCGGAGACATCGGCTAGGCGGTCTGGGTGCTCGTTTCACCGAGCAACTAGGAGTTGGCGGTGACAACAGTCGTGTTTCTTTTCATTTCCTGGCAGACGGCGCTCACGACCTTGCTGACCGTATGAGGGACTCCTGCCTGGAGATCGGGCCAAACCCCGAATCGCAGTTCGCCATTGACGGCCAGGGTTTCCAGTCCCATGACGATAGTCTGGTCGTTCACCTCGCCCTCCTGGGCGAAACCATAACCCACCAGGAATTCCTCGACAAAGGCGCGAACCTCCATCTCAACGCTACTTGCGCAACACATGGCCTATACCCTCCTGTTGTGGTTACCACCGGTTGTCCAAAACAGCACAAGATTTATTATAACAGGCATTTTTTATTTAGTCAAAGAGTAGTATAATTTGTCAATAATATTTATTGTTTGTATAATAATCATATGTTGAAGCAAAATAAAAAATACGATTTGGTCGTCATTGGCGGGGCGACGCGCGATATCCTTTTCTATTCCAAAGAAGGCGAGCTGATTTCTACCAACAATATTGCCAGGCAAAGAATGCTGGCTTTTGAATACGGCGCCAAAATATATGCCGATCGGGTGTTTACCGAATTCGGCGGCGGGGCGGTCAATGTGGCGGTCGGCGGAGCCAGGCTGGGGCTAAGGACCGCTGTGATTTGCCGCGTCGGCAATGATCAGAACGGCCGCGAGGTGATCGAGAACCTCAAAGAAAAAAAAGTGGATGTCTCTTTGGTCAAGATTGATCGCTCGGCAGTGACTGGTTTCTCGATAATTCTAACCATTAACAATCCGGCCAAAGAACACGTGGCTCTGCTTCATCGCGGCGCTAATGAAATGCTGTCGGCTAGCGATTTGGCACTGGGAAAATTAAAAACAGAATGGTTTTATCTGCCGGCTTTACCCAAGGTTGGCTGGGAAAAAATCATGGAGGCGGTAATCAGGCAAAAAGTCAAGGTTGCCTGGAATCCGGGCCGTTATCAATTAGAAAAAATAGATAAGATAAAAAAATTTTTGCCGCAGATCAAGCTGCTTATAGTCAATCGCGACGAAGCCCTGGAATTTAGGAAGCTGAAAGAGATCAAGGGTTTGCTAAAACATATTAAAAGTCTAGGACCAGAACTGGTGGTAATAACCGACGGCGCCAAGGGAGCGTATGTTTACGACGGCAAAAAGTATTATTTTATGAAAGCGGCCAGTGTGAAAAACATCAATACGATCGGGGTGGGCGATGCTTTTGGCGCCGGCTTTACAAGCGCCCTGATCTATGGTAAGAATATTAAACAGGCTTTGAGATGGGGGATAATTAACTCGGCGGCGGTGGTCAGCAATATTGGCGCCCAAAAAGGCCTGCTGAATCTTCGGCAGATAAAATAAAATAACGGTCCGAAAACAGGGAACCCGACCGTGCCGACAGGCAGGGTAGGCAGAGGTGAACGGGCTTAAATAAAATTTGGGTCTGTTTTTATTTTACTTTTAATGTCATCGCGAGGGAGTGAAACGACCGTGGCGATCCCGCGGGATTGCTTCGCTGCGCCCTTTGGGCTTCGCTCGCAATGACATTAATAAATAATTATCAAAAATTATGTCGGAAAAAAAATTTGTCTATGCCTTCGAAGAAGGCAATAAAGACATGAAGGAAATCTTGGGCGGCAAGGGCGCTAACCTGGCTGAAATGAGCAATTTGGGCATTAATGTGCCGCCGGGGTTTACCGTCACGACCGAGGTTTGCGATCTTTATTACAAAAGTAATAAGAGCTACCCCCAAGAAGCCAAGGAGCAAATTGCTCAAAAATTAAGACAGCTCGAAGAAAAGATGGGCAAAAAGCTGGGTGAACCCAACGACCCATTGCTGGTTTCGGTAAGAAGCGGCGCCGCTTCTTCTATGCCGGGCATGATGGATACGATTTTAAACCTAGGCCTTAATGATCAATCAGTTTTGGGTTTGGCCGCAAAGACCGGCAATAATCGTTTTGCTTGGGATTCCTACCGCCGTTTGATTCAAATGATGGGTAATGTGGTTTTGGGCCTGGAGCACCATGAATTTGAAGAAATTTTGGAGAATATAAAAGACACCAAGGGCGCTAAATATGATACCGACTTGACTACCGAAGATCTGCAAGAGCTGGTACGACGTTATAAAGCCAAAATCAAGGAAAAGACGGGCAGTGATTTTCCGCAGACTCCTTTAGAACAGTTGCAACTTTCCATTGACGCGGTTTTTAACTCCTGGAACAACTATCGTGCCATCAGATACCGCGAGATTAACAACATCAGAGGTTTAATCGGAACGGCGGTCAACATTCAGGCGATGGTGTTTGGTAATTTGGGCGAGGATTCCGGTACGGGTGTTTGTTTTACCCGCAATCCTTCGACTGGCGAGGCCAAGTTTTATGGTGAATATCTGATGAACGCCCAGGGCGAGGATGTGGTGGCCGGGATTCGCACGCCGCAGCCGGTAGAAAGACTTAATGAGCAGCTGCCAGAAATTTATAGGGAATTAGTGGATGTTTGCAATAAGGTGGAAAAACATTATCGCGATATGCAAGATATGGAATTTACCATTCAACGCGGCCGTTTGTATATTTTGCAAGCTCGCGTCGGCAAGAGAACCGCTACTGCAGCCGTCAATATCGCCGTGGATATGGTGAATGAGAATCTGATTTCTAAGATCGAAGCAATTTTAAGGGTTGACCCCAACCAATTGAACCAGCTGCTCCATAAACAGCTGGATCCGCTGGCCAAGCAAGAGGCAGAAGTGGTAGCGCAGGGTTTGCCGGCTTCACCTGGCGCGGCAGTCGGGGAAATAGTTTTTACCGCGGCCGAAGCGTATGAGAAAGCTCGCACCGGCATTGACGTGGTTTTGGTGCGCACCGAAACTTCGCCGGAAGATATTGATGGCATGCATGCGGCCAAGGGAATTTTGACCGCTCGCGGCGGCATGACCTCTCATGCGGCTGTGGTGGCCCGCGGCATGGGTACTTGTTGTGTGGCTGGTTGCGGCGATGTCATTATCGATGAAAGAGCCAAAACCCTAACCATCAAAGACAAGGGCATTATTTTGAGGGAAGGAGACTTCATTACCCTGGACGGCTCCGATGGCAAGGTTTACTTGGGCCGGCTGACCACCAAAGATCCGGATATGTCCGGCAATTTTGGCAAGTTGATGGGTTGGGCCGATGAAGTCAGAAAAATCAATGTCCGCACCAATGCCGACACGCCGCATGATGCTCAGGTGGCCAGAAGTTTCGGCGCCGAAGGCATCGGTTTGTGCCGCACCGAGCACATGTTCTTTGAGGGCGATAGAATCAAGGCGGTGCGGGAAATGATTTTGTCTAGCAACGTGGAGGGCCGCCAAAAGGCCTTGGCCAAGTTATTGCCTTATCAAAAAGAAGATTTTATTGGCTTGTTCCATGCTATGGAAGGTTTTCCGGTGACCGTGCGTTTGCTCGATCCGCCACTGCACGAATTTTTGCCCACTGAAGAAAAGGACATCTATGAATTGGCTCGGGAAATGGAAGTGGATGTCGGCACCTTGAAAGCCAAAATTTCCGATTTGCATGAATTCAATCCGATGTTGGGGCATCGCGGTTGCCGACTGGCCATCACTTATCCGGAAATTTACGATATGCAAGTGACGGCGATTATCGAAGCGGCTATAGAGGTGGGACAAAAGTGTCCCAAGTGCGGCCGTTCCAGCGAGATCAGGCCGGAAATCATGATTCCACTGGTGGCGACTACCAAAGAGTTTTCTATTTTAAAACAAAGAACAGTGGAAATAGTGGAAAAGAAATTAGCCGAGGCCGGCGTCAAGATTGTTTATAAGATCGGCACGATGATCGAAGTGCCCAGAGCGGCTTTGGTTGCCGACAAGATCGTGGAAGCCGGAGCGGAGTTTTTCTCCTTTGGCACCAACGACTTGACCCAGATGGGCGCCGGACTGTCCCGCGACGATGCCGGCAAATTCCTTAAGGAATATGTGGCTCAAGGTATTTATGAATATGATCCGTTTGAAGTCTTGGATCAGGAGGGTATTGGCGAACTTATCCGTATTGCCATCAAGAAAGGCAGGGGAGTCAAGAGTGATTTGAAAGTTGGTATCTGCGGCGAGCACGGCGGCGAACCGCAGACCGTGGAGTTCTGTCATCGTGAAGGATTTAATTATGTTTCCTGCTCGCCTTTCCGCGTACCGATTGCCAGACTGGCGGCGGCGCAGGCAGCAGTGAAGGAAAAGTAAAAATAATACAAAAGGTTATTATAAGGGCGGTCCTTGTGGCCGCCCCGTTTTTTGTTGTCATTCCGACCGAGTCCAGCCCTGTACAGCGGGCTGGACGAGTGGAGGAATCCCTTTAAATAGAATTTAAGGGATCCCTCCACGCGCTCACTTCGTGAGTTTGGTCGGGATGACAATAAAAAATATTTTCATATAAAAAAAATCGACCCCGCACCTAGTTGCTTGTTCAGCTTTCGGTGCGGGGGTGGACCAAGTTGCGATGGTGGCGTTACCTCTCGGGTGGTGGCAACCAACCCACGAAGTCTTGATAGAGCCGCGGGTACATCCGTTCACGCCACAAAACGACTGGATCGTAGTCGGACACAGAAATCCCCTCGGCCTCGCAGAAAATCGTGATGTACGGCTCCTGGTGAACCAGGCCGCTACTAATATCGAGCCACCACATATCTTTCCGCGGCACTTGCTCGTGGTTGAGGTATTTCGTCAGCACTTCGGCGCGCCAGTTGGCGGTATCGCTTACTTCTACGGCTGTCGTGGCTTGGTGCTGCCGTGTGATTTCTTTGAGCAGCCAAAGAGTAGAAATAAACGTGGCAATACAGAGGAGAACCAAGGATATTACCCATAAATAGCGGTAAAGTTTTCTCTGTATCTTCCGCGTAAGTAACACCACAAGCAGGGTGATAGTCGTCGCCACAAAAGCCCAGGCGAAGACGACAGATAGAATAGACACAAACAGGTCCATTTCCAGACTCCTTCTATTTCGAATGTGCGTTAGACGATTCTTCTAGGCGATCGTCACCAGCCTTCTGGTCATCAAATCATTATATAATTATAGCATACATACAATATTTTGTCAATATTATTTATTGTTTTTTTATGGAAAATATTAGTTGATTTTGTTTAAAATAAGGTATTTTTTGTCACTTTTTATTTTTGCGAGCACTTGAAAATTCAGCCACAAAATCAAGCCAGTTGAGCGGTTCCGCCTTTTAGGCGGAAAGGCCATAACTGGAGCGTAGCGACTTTATGGCCTAGCGAAACTGGCGCCAGATTTTGTCTGAATTTATCAAATAGCTCGCGACTCTTTCTTTTGCGTCAGCTTTTCTTTCTCTTAGAGAAAGAAAAGTGACAAACTGCATTAAAATACTTTATTATCTAACAAAATTATGCTAAAATAATAGAAATAAAAATCTCATCACTCTATGTCAAAAAACAACAAGCTGAACAAATTTTTTCATCCCAAAAGCATTGCTTTAATCGGCGCTTCCAATCATGCTGGCAAGGTGGGTTATGACATCATGCTTAACTTGTTAAAGAATTTCGACGGAGAAATTTATCCGATAAATTTGGATGACAAAGAAGTTCAGGGCAAAAAGGCTTACCCGACAGTCACCAAATTAAAGGCAGCTCCGGATTTAGTGATTATTGTTATTCCGGCAGCTTTTGTTATCAAAGCAGTGACGGAATGTGGCCAGAAAGGTTGTAAAAACATCGTGATTATTTCTGCCGGCTTTAAGGAAGCAGGCGAAGAGGGAGTGAGGCTGGAGAAGCAACTGGTCGATTTAAAGAAAAAATATAAGTTAAAAATATTGGGGCCAAACTGCCTGGGTTATATTTCCACCAGTCCGGAGGTCAACGCTTCTTTTGCCAGGAGTTTTCCGCCCAAAGGCAAGGTGGCTTTTGTGTCGCAGTCCGGCGCTTTGGGTACGGCGGTTTTGGATATGGCCGAAGCGCAACAAGTCGGCCTGTCTTATTTCGTCAGCTTGGGCAATAAATGTGATTTAAGTGAACTAGACTTATTGCTCTATCTTAAAGATCATACTCCGACCAAGGTGATTACTATGTATTTAGAAAATATTATTGCTGGCCAGAAGTTCATGGCCTTGGCCAAAGAAGTGGCCAGAAAAAAACCAATAATTGTTTTGAAATCGGGCAAGACCGAAAAAGGACAGCGAGCGGTTTCTTCGCATACCGGCTCTTTGGCCGGTTCGGCTCGGGCCTACAGTACCGCTTTCAGCCAGTGCGGAATCATTGAAGCCGAAGATCTGGAGGACTTTTTCAACTATGCCGAAGGCTTGGCTTATCAGCCGCTACCCGCCGGCAAAAGGGTGGCGGTGATTACCAATGCCGGAGGACCGGGGATACTGGTGACCGACTTGTTGCCGCCACACGGTTTGGAATTAGCAGAACTGTCTGGCGTCACTTTAAAAAGATTAAAAACCACTTTGCCGCCGGCGGCCAATATCCACAATCCAGTTGACGTTTTGGGCGATGCCAAAGCCGATCGCTACGCTTTGGCGATCGAGGCGGCCCTAAAAGACAAAAACGTCGATAGTCTGATCGTGGTTTTGACGCCGCAGAAGATGACAGAAATAAAACAGACGGCCGAGGCGGCTGGACGCTTGAGCCGCAAATACAAAAAAACCACCGCTTTGTGTTTTATGGGCGAGGCGGAAATTACCAAATATTATGATGTTTACAAAAAATATTCCCTGCCGCAGTTTAATTTTCCGCTGCAGGCGGTAAAAGTTTTGGGAAAAATGTGGCAATACAGCTGGCAAAAGACACAAACGGTTTCCCAAAAGACATTTTTTAAACCGGACAAAAAAATGATTAATCAGGGAAACAAACTTTTGCGGAAAAAGGAAATAACCGAAGATAGCGCCAGAGAAATTTTGGCCCGGTTTGACTTTCCTTTGCATCGGGCGCTACTGGTTAAAAATGTTCAGCCAGCAATCTTAGCAGCCAAGAAAATTGGCTACCCCATCGCTCTGAAGGTGGTATCGCCACAGGTGATACACAAGTCAGAGGCCGGAGGGGTAAAGATTAATATAAAAAGCGATGAAGAGCTGAAAAAGGCGGTTTTGGAGATGAAAGAAAAAGTTTTAAAGAAGTATCCGCAAGCCAAAATTAATGGTTATTTGGTGGGGGAGATGGTCAAAGGGCTGGAGCTGATTATTGGCATGAAGCGTGATCCGCAATTCGGGCCGCTACTGATGGTTGGTTTGGGCGGAATTTATACTGAAGTTTTCCAGGACGTGGCTTTTGGTATTGCGCCGCTGCAAAAGGAAGCCGCCTTAAAGATGATCGGGAGCTTAAAAATCTATCCGATTATGAAAGGAGTTCGTGGTCAGCGGGCGGCGGACATCGAGGCGCTGGCAGAGATCATAGTAAAATTGTCGGAATTTAGTTTGAATTATCCGCAAATCAAAGAAATTGATTTTAATCCGGTGATACTGAAAGCCAAGGGCCAGGGCGGCACAATTGTAGATCTGCGGCTATTAAAATAATTAACCGGGTGTTTAAAAGATTAATCAACTCTAATTCAAAGTCAATTACTTCGGCGGCGATAATTATCGGCGGCCTGTCTTTGGTCAGTCGTTTGGTGGGAATTTTGCGGGACAGAATTTTGGCCAGTGAGTTCGGAGCCGGCGACGTGCTAGACGCCTACTATGCCGCTTTTCGCCTGCCGGACTTTGTTTACAATTTGATAATCCTAGGCGCGGTTTCGGCGGGGTTGATACCGGTGTTTACCTCGCTATTGACTAAAAATCAGAAACAAGAAGCCTGGAAGCTCATAAATAGCATCCTTAATTTGTTATCTATCGGACTGATTGTCGCTTGCGTAATTCTTTTTATTACGGCGCCGTGGCTGATGCCTTTGGTCACGCCAGGATTTTCTCAAGCCAAACTGAAGCTGGTGGTTGGATTGTCGCAAATTATGTTTTTAAGCCCGATATTTTTGGGAATATCGGCAATTTTTGGTTCGGTTTTACAATCCTTTAGGCGGTTTTTTGCCTATTCCATCGCACCGATTTTTTATAATGTCGGCATCATTATTGGCGCTCTATTTTTCGTCAAGTGGTGGGGTGTTTATGGCCTGGCCTGGGGCGTGGTTCTGGGCGCCCTGCTTCACCTGATTATTCAATTGGCCCCGATTTTTTTGACCGGTTATAAATATACCCTTGACCTAAATTTAAAAAATAAAAACGTTATTCAGGTTGGCAAATTAATGTTGCCGCGGACTTTGAGCCTGCTGATTACTCAAATCAATTTTTTGATCATTACCATAGTGGCTTCAACCCTGGCAGTCGGCAGTTTGGCGATTTTTAATTTATCGAATAATTTACAGAATTTCCCGTTGGGAATTTTTGGCGTCTCGCTGGCGGTGGCGGCCTTACCGGTTTTGTCTTCGCTCTGGGCCGAGAAGAAAAAAAATGAATTTGTGGCCACTATTTCCACTACTTTCAGGCAGACGTTGTTTTTTATTGTGCCAACTTCGGTGTTAATGTACGTGCTTAGGGCGCAAATCGTCCGCGTTATTTTGGGCGCCGGCAATTTCAATTGGTACGACACCAGATTAACCGCAGCCAGTTTGGCAATTTTTTGCCTGGGACTGTTCGCCCAAGGCGCTTTCCCTCTGATTATTCGCGGTTTTTATGCCTTGCATAACACCAAAACCCCGTTCTACATTGGCCTGGCCACCATGGTTGTCAATTTTTTATCACTGATATTTTTCCGCTGGCTTTATAGTTTTCATAACGGCTGGTTGTTTTTTACCACGGCGATTTTGAGAATTGACGATTTGTCGCAACTAGTGGATTTCCGGGTTTTGGCTCTGCCGGCGGCAATCACGGTTTCTTCGGTTTTTGAATTATTGGCGCTGATGATTTATCTAAGAAAAATAATTGGGCGGCTGGACGGCCGGAAAATTTTGGATTCGGTTTTCAGAATCTTATTTGCTTCCTTGGGGGCGGGACTGTTTGCCTACGGCACCTTGCAGATTATGGAGAAGTTTGTGCGGACCGAAACTTTCGTTGGTATTTTTACCCAAGGCTTATTGGCCGGGCTAATTGGTTTGGCCGGTTATTGGCTGATAGGATTTTTGTTGCGGATGGAGGAAATGGCGATTTTTATGTCTTCGATAAAACGCAAACTGTTTAAGTCGGCGCGGGTAGTGGCTGAAGATAATCTGGGTGAAGCGGATTAATTTTTTTTTCTTAAAATAAACAAGCCAGCGATACTCTTCTCCGAAGAGAAATTTCTCGCTGGCAGGTAGTTCGTGGCTTTGCAGCCTTTAGGGAGGTGGTAGTTCGTTCATCAGGTTGGCCACAAGCATCAGCACGATGCCAATGGCGACTGCGACGGCTATGACCGTTTTGACCAGCCTTGTTTTGCGGCGGAAACGAAGGAAGAGGAAGTCGATGAGGAAGACGACTGCGCACAGGACGAGGCCGCCCCAAAACATTACGCTAGCCCAGTTGATATTCATAGTAACGCTCCTGTCGGCTTAGAGCCGGTTGATGGCCATGGCTTCGAAAGTACAACAAACAATTTTAGCAAATAGATTTATATTTGTCAATTCAATTTTTATAAAAAAATGACGGGGCACGATCCTTGCGGACGTACCCCTGACATGTAGTCGGATTTCTCCACACCGCGGCGGTGCGAAGAGCGCCTGCAGACTACATTGCATGTCTTTGGCCGACTCGCCGGTTAGAGCGAGTTGTCGGAGCACCATGGTTGGGCCCGTTGCATAAGACCTGTGCAACGGACCGATGGTTACCCCTAGGCAGAGATAGGTGCTCTGTCTCACCTAGAAAGTACTAACATAGCCATTATAGCACACAGGTATATTTTTGTCAATAGCCATTTATTGATAATTTATATAAATTTGTTAAATATTATCTAAATTTAAACAAAATAAAATATTTGATAAAGACGGTATTTTTTGCTAAAATCTAATAATATCTTTATCTTATGAATAACAATATACGCAACTTCTGTATTATTGCCCACATCGACCACGGTAAGTCCACTTTGGCCGACCGAATGCTAGAAATTACCGGCACAGTCAGTAAACGCGAGATGAAAGACCAGCTGTTGGATCAAATGGATATTGAGCGAGAAAGAGGAATTACTATTAAACTCCAACCGGTGCGGATGAATTATCAGGGTTATGAGCTTAATTTAATTGACACGCCGGGTCATGTGGATTTTACTTACGAAGTTTCGCGCAGTCTAATGGCTGTGGAAGGAGCTTTGCTTTTGGTTGATGCCACTCAAGGGGTGCAGGCGCAAACCCTGGCTAATTTGTATTTGGCCCTGGAGTATGATTTAAAAATTATACCCGTGATTAATAAAATCGATTTGCCTAATGCGCAGGTGGAAAAGACAGTCGAAGAAATTATAAATTTACTGGGCTGTTCACGAGAAGATATTTATAATACTTCCGGCAAAACCGGTCAAGGAGTGGAAGAAATAATCAAAGCCGTTATCAGCAAAGTGCCGGCGCCCAAAAAAGAAGAAAGCCGGCCGCTTAAATGCTTGATTTTTGATTCGGTTTATGACGAATATCGAGGGGCGATAGCTTATGTCAGAGTTTTTGAAGGTAAGATAAAAAATGGCGACAAGATAAAATTCGTTTCCAATGATTTGCCGATTGAGGCGCTGGAAGTCGGCCACTTCGCTCCCAAGCATATAAAGGATCAGGAGTTGGCTGCCGGCGAAATCGGTTATATCGTCACCGGGCTGCATGAGGTGGCGCAATGCAAGGTCGGCGATACCATCACTTTGGCGGCAGACGAGGTAGAGGCCCTGCCGGGATATAAAGAGGTCAAGCCGATGGTCTACGCCGGAGTTTTTTGCAAAGACGGCAGCGATTTTTCTCGCCTCAGAGAGGCGATAGAAAAATTAAAACTCAATGACGCCGCCCTGGCTTATGAGCCGGAAAATTCGCAGGCCTTGGGTTTTGGTTTCCGTTGTGGCTTTTTGGGGTTGCTTCATCTGGAAATATTTCAGGAGCGGCTGAAGCGGGAGTTTGGATTGGAACTGGTAGTGACTGTGCCAAGCGTGGCTTTCAAGGGTTACTTCAAAAATGGCAAAGAAGAAATCGTTTATAATCCGGCCGCTTTTCCCGACCCAACTTTTATCGAGCAGGTGGAGGAGCCGATTATGAAAGTCGATATCTTCACTCCCAAGGATTATTTGGGGGGAGTAATGCAGCTGGCCGCGGAGAAAAGAGGAGTTTATTTAAACACCGAGTATCTGGATGAAGATTTGGCGGTGATACACTATCATCTGCCTTTAACGCAACTGATTGTTGATTTTTATGACAGGCTAAAATCAATTTCCTCCGGTTACGCCTCGCTTAATTATGATTTTTATGGTTATCAGAAAACCGAGGTGGTAAAAATGGATATTCTGGTGGCTGAAGAAAAAGTGGAGGCGCTTTCAATTATTACTTACCAAGACACCGCCTATCAGGTTGGCAAAAAAATCGTGGAGATTTTAAAAGATGTTTTGCCGCGCCAGCAGTTTGTGGTGAAAATTCAGGCGGCAGTGGGCGGCAAAGTCATTGCCGCTGAAAGGATCTCGGCCTTAAAAAAAGACGTGACAGCCAAGCTCTATGGCGGTGACTGGACGCGGCGGGCCAAATTACTTGAGAAGCAGAAAAAAGGCAAGAAAAAGATGATGAATTTGGGTAAAGTGGATATTCCCACCGAAGCCTTCCTGGCGGTTTTAAAAAGGTAATGGTCGTTATTGTTTTATTAGTCTCTTAAAATGACCAAAAATTCAAAAACCCCCGGATTAACGGGGGTTGGGGCACGACTACTTAAGGGAAAACTAATAGAACAGCGGCATAGCGGTGAAAAATAACATCGACAAAATCATTAAAAAAGCCACAATAATCCAAGCCACTCTCATTAATTGTTTCTTTTTCATTTTCATATTCAAATTATAATTCTAATTTTTAAAAATGTCAAAAAATTGGCAAGTAATACCTAAGGTCACCAAAGATTTTATTGATAAATTTCCCGAGATCAATAATGTCGTTTTGCAGCTTTTGGCTAATCGCGGTTTAAGCAGTCAGGAAGATGTTGACAATTTTTTGTTTCCCAATTACGAAGAGCAGGCCTTGGATCCGTTTTTGTTCAAGGATATGCCTAAAGCGGTGGAACGGGTCTTGCTGGCCTGGCAAAAAAAACAAAAAGTGATGATCTTTGGCGATTACGACGCCGACGGGGTTTGTTCGACGGTGCTGCTTTTTTTGACTCTGAAAGCCCTGGGACTGGAAGTGGAGACCTATATTCCGTTTCGAGAAGGAGAGGGCTATGGATTGAATACTAAAGTTGTTCAGCAATTTATCGAGCAGGGTTATGAGCTTTTGATTACCGTCGATTGCGGCGTGTCTAATAAAAACGAGATAGAAATTCTAAACGACGGAAAAGTAGACGTTATTATTTTGGATCATCATGAGGAGCCGATTGAATTGCCGTCGGCGCTGGCGATTATTAACCCGGCCTTAAAGACTAGCGGCTATCCAGAGATTGAGCTCTGCGGGGCGGGTGTGGCTTTCAAATTCGTGCAGGCGTTGATGAAAGAACAGGAGCGAACCAACAGCCCCATAAAATTGCCGACCGGCTTTGATAAATGGCTACTAGACTTGGTGGCCGTGGCTACCGTTGGCGATATGGTGCCGCTAATCAAGGAAAATAGAATTTTTGTCAAATATGGATTGACTGTTCTAGCCAAGACCAAAAATTTGGGATTGAAAAAATTGATGGAAACAATCAACAATAAAACGGGGAGATATGATGCTGAATATCTGGGTTGGCGGGTGGTGCCAAGAATTAACGCGGCTGGAAGAATCAAACACGCTTCGGTGGCCTTTAATTTATTGACCAGCAGCAGCAAGGAAGAGGCGGCCAAGTGGGTGGAAATTTTAGAAAACAACAATACGCAACGACAGCAGATAACTGAAAAAATTCTAGAACAAGCCGTTTATCAAATCGGCGAAGTTAAAGCCGAAGAAAAAATTTTATTTGCCTCTGGCGACGAGTGGTCGGCCGGGGTGGTGGGGCTGGTGGCTGGAAAAATTTGCGATCGCCACTATCGTCCCACCTTGGTTTTTAGCCGTGAAAAGGAAGGAGAAAAAATAAAGTATGTCGGCTCGGGTAGGAGCATCGAGGAATTTGATATTACAGCCGGTCTCAAAGAATGCCATGAATTTTTGGCTCGTTATGGCGGTCATCCCCAGGCCTGCGGCTTGACGATTTTAGGCGAGGATAATTTTAATAATTTCAAACAAAGAATAACGGCTTTAGCGCAAAAACAATTGGCTGGTGTGGATTTAATGTCCAGATTAATAATCGAGGCCGAAGTGAAGTTGGCGGATATCAATTGGGAATTGGCTGACGAGCTGGAAAAGTTTGAGCCTTATGGCGAAGGCAATAGAAAACCGCTGCTAGCGGCTTTTGGTTTAAAGGTTGAAAGAGTTGATACTGTCGGGCAGGATGGCAAACATCTAAGGATGATGGTTAGCCAGGACGACCCGCAAACTCCAATTCGTCCCGATTGGAAAAAGTTGATCGGTTTTTCCTTCGGGGATTGGTGCGCCAAACTCAAAGTTGGAGAGGAGATTGATATTGTTTTTGAGTTGGGGGTTAATGAGTGGAACGGGAATAGGGAATTGCAATTAAAAATCATTGACTTAAAATTGAGTGAAAAATAAACAAGGAGTGTCAATGTTGGCACTCCTTGGTAAAGGACGGGTGGTATTCTGGCGTGGCGTTCTAGGCCCCCATCAAGTTGCCGGCGGCAGCTTGATGGTGTAACTATTTAGAGCCGTGAGCAGTTCTTGAGGCGGGCCGTCGAAACCGATGGCTAGAATCTTTAGAACGAACGACTCTTTGTTTCGGAGCCACCAAGCATCTCCCGGGCTTAGCGGTTCTCTGGCGAAGTACTTGGCCAGGACGTCGATGCTCGCCTGAAGAGAAGAGAGCTCTTGAGGCAGGCCTTTCCTTGTCGGGTGGCCAGAGAGCTTGATCCGGCGGTCGTCCATAGTTATTCGCGCCTGGTAGTAGAGCTTGTCCCACAGACGGCTTGGCGTTTGGTAGTGAAATTTGCCCCACCAATAGCTGTTGTCGTCCGGCCGAATTTTTCTGGCAATCGGTAGCACTTTCGCCTGCTTGGTTCTTAGCCACCAGGCTTGTTCAGGGTACACAGCGTTGTCCTGAAAGTAGTAGTTTAGGATCTCGACCTTCCATTCGTATTGCGGGTCGGGTGGTGCCAGCGGGAAAAGCCGCGAGCCGGCCCAACCGCAAAGCACAACCTCGACAATCAGAAACAGCACCAGGGCATGACGATCCCTCATAGAAAGTTCAATTCCATTCATGGTTCTCTCCCTCCCTCGCCAAGGCGCGGGTGATTGAAGTTAGAAGCGGTCGACCGTCGACCGTCCTTATTTTACAGTCAAAATTCTTAATTTGTCAATTAAAATTATTAGTAAAATATGGTATGATAAAAGAGACAAGGCGGTTAAAAAATCAACTTATGTCCAAAAAAGCGATTCTCTATACGGATGGGGGAGCAAGAGGCAATCCGGGACCGGCCGGTATCGGCGGGGTTTTAAAGCTGGGGGAAAGAATTGAAAAATTCAAAAAATATATCGGTGAAGCGACCAATAACCAGGCGGAATACTGGGCTTTGATTTTGGGTTTGGAAAAAGCCAAGGATTTGGGAGTGGAAGAACTCGATTGCTTTTTGGATTCGGAACTGGTGGTCAAACAATTAAATAAAGAATACAGGGTAAAAGACAAAGATTTGGCGCCGTTGTTTGTGAAGGTCTGGAATTTGTCTGTAAATTTTAAAAAAATAACTTTCAAACATATTTTTCGTGAACAAAATAAATTGGCAGACAAATTGGTTAATGAGGCCATTGATGGCCGAGAAGATTAAAGCAAAAAATAATTTAAAAAACAAAAACCCCGCTGTTGGCGGGGATTTTGTTATCCAAACGGGCCTATAAGCCGAATTCTGTATCCCGATGAAAATCGGGATGATGATCATCTATCTGTTCTCGGCATTGCTGCCGGAATCAAGCTCCCTACTAAATTTGGGATTGCACCAGGTAGAGTTTACCACGGGCTCTCTGTCGCCAGAGGCCGAGTGACGTAGTTTTAATTTAAGGAGATATCTCTTGCTTAATTTAAAACATCATCACACTTTTCACCTTTCATCCCGCTAACAGCAGGATTAGTATTGTCTCTGTGGAACTGGTCCTCTTCGGCCGTCGCCAGCCGAAGGGTGGGCGTTACCCACTACCATGACATTGATCTTTTTAAGAATCAAAGAGTGTTCGGACTTTCCTCCCCGATAAAGTATCAGGGCAATCATCCAACCCGTTTGGATAAACAGAATGGTAGCAAATAATTTTATTTTTGTCAATGGGCTTTCAAAAATACGATAACCTTGTTATTATTAGTTTACTGGTGGGAGCGCCTACGCCCTGCCAGTTGAAATAGCCGCTAGTTGAGTTGGGCACGGGCTGGTTCATCGCCGACTCTTTAAGCTTTAGTAGTGATAAGCGAACGGGCTACTAGCGGCCCTTTTTTATTTTTGACAAAATGGTTTTTTTATGATAGGCTCTTTTGTTAAAATTAATTTATGAAACGTTCGGAAATCGCTATCTCGGCCAGCCTGGTGCCCATTGATTATCTGATGATTATCTTGGCTGGGATAGTCTCTTATTATATTCGTTTTTGGGAGCCGGTAAAAAACATTCGGCCGGTGGTTTTTAATCTGTCTTTCAATGCCTTTTTAAGCTATTTGTTTTTAATCGCTTTCATTTGGCTGATCAGCTTCGCTTTGGCCGGATTGTATTCGATGCGAGGCACACGTCGGACTATCGATGAGATTTCGAAAATAGTTCTGGGCTGCTCAACGGCAGTAATGATTTTGATGTTTGTCTTTTTTTTCAGTCGCAATCTTTTTGACTCCCGCTTTATTATCTTGGCCGGCTGGCTGTTTAGCATAATTTTTATTCTCATCGGTCGGGGGCTGGTGCGCACCGTTCAGCGTCGGCTCTATGGTTTTAATATCGGGACGCACCGTGTGATTATCATTGGCAAAGGAGCCGTAGCCGAGGAAGTGGCCAGTAATTTTAACAAAGACATAAAAGCGGGTTTTAAGGTGGTTGATCAGTTTGCGGATTTCAGCGAGGTGGTGGAGAGCCAATTGCAACTAATGGTCAAAGACGATAAGTTTGATGAAATTTTGGTAGCTACGCCCAATCTTTCCCCGGAAACCCTAGAAAGAATTAATGATTTTTCTTATATAAATCATGTGGCCTTGAAGTATGTGGCCGATATTTTTGAATTTCCTATTAATAATTTTGAAATTAATAACATTTCCGGACTGCCAATAGTGGAAGTAAAAAAAACCAGCCTGGATGGCTGGGGCCGGATTTCCAAAAGAGTTTTTGATTTAATTATTTCAACCATAATTATTGTTGTCTTATCGCCAATATTTCTGCTAACGGCCTTAGCTATTAAGCTGGATTCGCGCGGTTCGGTGTTTTTTACCTATCGCCGTATCGGCGAGCAGGGCCGAGAGTTCAGTTATTTCAAGTTTCGTTCAATGATTAGTGATGCTCATAAATATCGTTTTGACGAAGAATTCCTGAAAGAGCACCAAAACTTGCGCGCTGGCACGCCAATGATGAAATTCAAAGACGATCCGCGCATTACCCGAGTGGGAAAAGTCATCCGTCGTTTCAGTATTGACGAGTTGCCCGAGCTGTTTAATGTTTTTATTGGCAAGATGAGCCTGGTGGGGCCAAGGCCGCATGAGATAGAAGAAGTGGCTCGGTATCAGAATTATCACCGCAAGGTTCTGACTATCAAGCCGGGTATGACTGGCATGGCCCAGGTCTCGGGCCGGAGCGATTTGAATTTTGACGAAGAAGTCCGGCTGGATGTTTGGTATATGGAAAATTGGAGCTTGAAACTGGATTTGATGATCCTGTTCAAGACGCCGCTGGCGGTGCTAAAAAAAAGAAAGACAGAGTAAGATAACTAGCCCTTTGGGTAAGGAGGAATAGAGACATGGTAAAGTGTGTTCCGATTTTCTGCTGTACTGTCGCTCGCGACAAGGCGCTTGGGGCCCTTAAGAGGGAGTTTCCCGACCTTAGTATGACAACCAGTAGCGGTTGGGCCGGTGAGACTGGCATAGAGATTGAGCTTCCTCGAGAAAGGTTGGACGAGGTGACAGGCTTCATCGAGGAGTCACTGGCGTTGATTTTCGTGCGGTTCGGCTGCGCCAACTAAGGAGGAAAGGAGGAAGGAGCTATGAGTTTCAGATCCGATCTGGGTCCCATTATGATCTTTTTGGGTGACTGGCAGGACTTCGATCACGGGAAGTCCATCTCAATGCTTGTCCCGGAGGGATCAAATCTCGCGGTTGGAGATGTCTTCGAGTGGGAATGTGGTCAATTTCACGGGACAGCAAATGTCCTCGGTGTGGACGGTGGTCGCTGTACCGTCAGCAAACTCAGTGGTTGATTGATAGTCTGACTCTCGACTTCGCCCCCTGCTCAACGCCAAGTCACTTAGGTGAAAGGCGTGAGCTCAGGGGGTGTTTTTTTAAAATGGCATACAATGCGCCGCGGCTATCTGTCGTTTCGTCAGGACAAAAGCGCAGCTTTTGGACTGGCGAAATGAAGCGCCAGCGTCAGATAGCCGCTGTTCGGCGACGTCGCGAAGCGACGAGACGAACAGCGGGAACCGCGGCGCATTCAGCGACAGAGCGAAGCGATGTCGCTGAACGTATCGGGCTATCTGAAGTTTTTGTCATCTTTTCCGTGGTAAAATCGTCCGGAGGACACCACGGAAAAGGGACAAAAATTTGGGTGGAGCCCAAAAAAAATTCTCATGGTTACTTAACGACCTTCTTTAATGCGTCTTAAATAGAATTTGATCCGATCAATATCAGTTATTGTTTTCCACGAAGTAGCAGCTAAACCAATTGGGTCTTTCAATCCGGGGATTATGTTTGCTCTAATTTCTTGCCCCAACCAACCGCCCCAAGTGGCCTTGTCTTGACAATGATAAAGCTCGTGGGCTTTAACAAATCTTTTGACGCGAGGTGATAAGTCTTGTCTGACTGTGGCGCTGTTTCCGCCGCCATATCCATACGCAGGGTATATGTCTTCTTTTGGAACATATTCAACATGGTATTGCTGGCCATTAATTAGCACAACTTCGGCTGGATTTTGTGGAATATGTTGCTTTTGCGGCGGAGTAGAATCTGTTCTTTCCTGGATTTGTTGGCGGATTTCTCTGACGCGCTCAAGCTCTTCTGGTGTCTTTTGAAGAAAATCACGAGCTGGAGATTGTTCAGGTCTAACATCTTGGTAATTCTCTAAGTCAGGCTGGCTGGGGTGGGTCTCCTGTTTAGGATTAAGCGTGGTATATTCTTGACCTGGATTTGTTCCCTCGAATTTATTCATAACATTGTTAGATAGAAAAGAATTTTTTTTGGGCGTAACCAGATAGCCCGTGTTGTGCGATGTATCTGCATTATTAAAAAAGCGACAAAAACTTCCTATTTTTTACTTTTATTTTCTTTCTGGATGGTTTTTTGATTATACCAGGGATTGCCGGCGGAGGTCGAGATTAACTCTCTTGACGTATAGTCATAATACACGCCCAGAAAGTAACTCACGTATTGGACAAATTGCAAAGTTGCGAAAAACTGCTTGAAAAAGTTATCCTGATCAAGCTTGGTAGTAACAAGCGTAATGTTCTTATTCTGTGGAATTTTTTGAGTGAGCAGTTTTGTGAGGTTGCCAATTTTATTTTTTGTATAGGCATCCTCATTTTTATCGCTAAATAGCCAAAGTGCGTGTTTTTCTTTTGGATCAGTAAAAACGGCAACCTCGCTGTGTCCAAACTCGTGAAAATAATTTCTATGGGCAGGAGCCATTGCCATTTCGTTGATGTGCATTTTTGCCAACTTTAAGAGTGACAATTGCCACTTAGGTGAAGCCAGCAAAATTATATCTTTATCTTGAAGTTGTTTTGCAATAGTCTTGGCTTCCTCTATTTTTTGCTTTGAAAATTCACGTTGCACGAATTTTGCCGCTTCCCCGATTTCTTTTTGAAAATTTGTTTTAAGCAAACCTAGCTTATGGAAAATGTTCAATAAAATGCTGAAATACTGCGGGGCATGGAATAGCGGGTATTCTCTGTCTGGATTTGTTATACGCCAATAGATAAGCGAGACATTTTCCTCAATGGCAATTTTTTCAAGTTTGCCGCCAGAGGTAAGAAAGATAATATCATCTGTATACGCCTTGAATTGGTGATAAGCATTGATTGGCTCCTGTGAATGGCCGGAATAAGAACTGATGATCACAAGCGTTTTACCTTTTTTCAACTCAGCAATGTTCAAAAGAAAATCGAGGTCATAATCGTTGATAACCTCGACATAGATAGGGATGCTTTTGGCCGCAAAAAAACCTTTGATGATGTCAGAAACAATTGCGGAACAGCCCATTCCAGTAAATATAATACGTTCATATTGGCCAGATGAGATTTTCTTTTGGATTCTCTTGCCCAGTTTTTCGAGTGAGTACTCGTCGTTTCGTAGCAATCCCGGAATATATTGGGTTTCAATGAATTGTTTGTAGCGTTTTAGTCTTGGTTGCATAGCGTAGGGAAAGAAAATAAAAGTTTTATAAATGATGTTTTTGTCGCCTCCTTAATTATATGACATGCAGATATGTCGCACAATGCGCCGCGGCTATCTGTCGTTTCGTCAGGACAAAAGCGCAGCTTTTGGACTGGCGAAATGAAGCGCCAGCGTCAGATAGCCGCTGTTCGGCGACGTCGCGAAGCGACGAGACGAACAGCGGGAA
>JBAZMW010000002.1:0-234791 GCA_041649575.1 Patescibacteria group bacterium
GGAATTATAGCCCCAAAACCATAAAGACTTATTTGTATTATAACAACGAATTGCTTAATTTCTGCAAGAAATGTCCCAGAGAAATTGATACTCAAGACATTAAGAATTATTTGGGTTACCTGTCGGACACCAAATCGGCCAGCACCTTATCTATCGCTTATAACGCCATCCAGTTTTATTATCGGGAAATTTGGAAGAGGTCGTTTTTCTTGAATATTCACCAGCCCAAAAAACCAAAATATCTGCCTGCAGTCTTGTCCAAGGAGGAGGTCGATAAAATGCTTGGTTTGACCAAAAATCCCAAACATCACAGTATTATTTCCTTGCTTTATGGCACGGGTATCAGAGTGGGGGAATTGGTTCGGATAAAGATGCGCGATGTCGATCTGGATCGCATGATGCTTAGGGTTTTTCAGGGTAAGGGCAAAAAGGATCGGCTGGCAATTTTGCCAGACAAATTAAGGAAAATTTTAAGTATTCAGATGAAATTAAAGGGCGGTGATGAATATTTATTTACCAATGGCCGTGGCCAGCATTTAACCGAGGCGACTATCCAGAAAATTGTTGCCAATTCCGCCATGCTGGCTGGCATAAAAAAAGCGGTCAGCCCGCATACTCTGCGCCATTCTTTTGCCACGCATTTGCTTGAAGATGGTGTTGATATTCGTTATATCCAGGAACTCTTGGGTCATGCCCGTCTGCAGACCACTCAAATTTATACCCATGTTGCCAAAAGCCACCTAAGCGGCATCAGAAGTCCCTTGGACAGATGATTTTTTGTCCTCCGGATCGGTTTCCAGGGTTTTCGGGTTGGGGGAGTAGAGTTTGTTTTTTATTTTCCATTTATCCACATACTGCCCGATACCCTGTTTGTTCAGCTTATTTTTGATTTTGATCCGGTCTTGCGACCATTTGAGCAGGCTTTCGAAGTTGATTTTATATACTCCGCGCACTACAATATAGAGCACCTCCTGGTTTTGGATGGCCCGGCGAATAGTTTTTTGGCTAAGGCCGAATAAATTAGCCGCCTGCGAAATAGTTAGGCGTATTGGAGTATTAGGCATAGATTGTTTTTTTTTACTCTCAATCCTTAAAATTTTCTACTTATGTCTAGACATGTCTGGACAAATCTTATCATTTTTGCTAGTATGGTGTCAATGTTTCTGGCTTTTTACTCAGCTTAACGCTGGTGGCTATTGGTTATAAAACCTTGCCAAAAATAGCATTTTTATACTATAATTAAGATTGTCTGAATTATTTAGTGTAACAAATAGCCTTTTTTTTCGTCTTAATAAATGAACAATCCTTTGTCAAAAAGAATCCTTTTTCTGCAAGTGAAAGATCAGGATTCAGAGGCCTATGGCAAGTTTTATGATTTGTATGTAGAACGGATTTACCGTTTTGTTTTTTTTAAGGTAAATTCCGTTTCCGACGCCCAGGATTTGACTTCGGAAGTTTTTTTGAAAGTCTGGCAGTATCTGAAAGAAGGCAAGGAAATTAAAAATTTAAACGCTTTCATTTATTTGATTGCCCGAAACAGCGTGATTGATTTTTACCGGCAGAGAAACCGCCAGGCGGAAACGCTGGCCGAAACCGGCCAGTTGCCGGAAGTGCCCGATGAAACACAAGACTTGCTCAAGCGGCAAATCGTTGGTTCGGATCTGGAAAACGTCTTGCAGGGTTTAAACGGCCTGAAAGACGAATACAAAGAAATAATCATTTTGAGATTTTTGGACGAATTGTCCATTGCCGAAATCGCCGAGATTTTGGATAAATCGAAGGGGTCGGTCAGGGTGCTGTTGCATCGGGCGCTGACGGCTCTGAAGAACAACGTCAAGGAACATCATTAAACCGCAATGACAAACAAAGAATTAATCAAAGGTTTGCAGGAGCTTAAAAAGCTTGAGGTCGGTGGCCGGCCGCAGGCTGGTTGGGTTTTGTCCAGCCGTCAGATTCTCATGAGCCAATTGAATCCAAAAGCGACGGTTAGCGACGAAGCCAAGAATCAATCCTTTTATTACTGGCGTTATTTTAGCGGCACTTTCCGGCAAAGAGTCTTTCAGCCGGTGGGCGCTTTTTTGTTAATTATTTTTGCCCTGCTCACTTACAATGCCACTGTCAGCGTAGCCAGCGCCAGCCTGCCTGGCGATATGCTTTACCCGATTAAGACCGCCGGCGAAAAAGTTCAGTTAGCCCTGACCTTTAACGACGAGAGCAAGGTCAAACTGCAGATGAATTTTGTTTCCCGGCGCGCCGATGAAATGCAGTTGATTGCCATCCAGGAAAATGATAATAATAGGAAGAGCAAAAAAATCGTTCAAACCGCCAAAAAAATTACCCAAGACAACAAATCATTGAAAGACAGTTTGGGCAAAATAAGCATGGCGGCCAACAAGCCGGCAGTGCTCGAGGTGGCCAAAGAGGTTGATATTAAAAGCCTAGAGATAAAGCAGAATATTGCCACAGTGCAGAATTCCTTGCCCGAAGCGGTAAAAAGCGAGGTCAAAGATGAGGTAAAGGAAGCCATTGTCACCACCGAAGCCGTCGGTACCAGCGCCCTGGGAGTGATAGTCGATAATTACAAAACCGGCCGGGCCAATATTTCCGGCCAGGAAGTCGCTTCTCGCGTGGCCGAAAGAATAAAGAGCACGGAAGACGACATCAAATCGGCCAGTAACGAAGTGAACGACGTCATCTCCGTTGTGTCGGGAACGGCTCCTTCTGTCATTTCCACCTCCACCAGCGCCATCAAGCTGGTCGATGTGGCTGGCAGTAGCACCACCTCCACTCTGCAAAACATTGTTCAAAAGCCGCAGCAGGCCAAAGAGATCATCGAAGAAGCCAAGAATCTTCTGGGGCAAAAAGACTTCAGCTCGGCCCTGGAAAAAATTCAGCAAAGCAAGGATATCGTCGTTAATGTAGTTTCCAACGCTCAAAACATTGTTAATGAAATAAAAGAAGTGCAGTCGATAAATACCAGCACCGAGAATTTGCTTCTTATCAATAGCAATAAAACCGGCTCCCAGCCTACCACCACCAGCTTGACGACCGGAGAGTCGACCAAAGAGATTTTGATTAAAAGGTGATTATAGAGATTAGTTATTTAGATAACGATTAGTTATTAATATAACTAATTAAGGGTTCGTTAAATTTTGGGAGGAATAGAGCGCAGGTTCCCGCCAGTTAATAAGTAAAGGCCGAACTGATTTTCAGGGCTTATTGGTTGGTCCGGGTCTCGAGAAAATCCTTTTGTAATCAAAAGGATCTACAATCTGTCAGCTTTACCCAAAAATTTGGCGGGCTCATTAATAAATAAAAAAAATAAAGGTTCTATGAAAAAATTATTAACCTATGTTGTAGTGGTCGCTACTATTGCTTGGTCGTTGGGTTTGGCATCTGTAGTCCCTATGGCTTCAGCTGCCTATGCCCCGACTGCCGGCGATAAGGTTAAAGTATCAAGCAGCTCGGCGGTTTATTATGTTGATGCCGACAGCAAAAAGCATCTTTTCTCCACCCAGAGCACTTTTGAGTCTTGGTATGGCCTGGTTTCTTCCAGCAGCTCTTATTGGTCACAGCAAGGCATCAAAACTATCACTCAGGAGGAGTTGGATGCTCTTTCCAATGGCAGCAATGTCAATATCCGTCAGGGTAGCTTGATTAAGTTTTCTGACAGCGCCGCTGTTTATGCGGTGTCCACTGGCAGCAAACTTTACACCGTCAAAAACGGTGACGCCGCCACTACTTTATTCGGTAGCAATTGGAGCACCAAGTTGCTAAAAGTAGTCAACAGCTTCCGCGCCGGTTATTATGATAACGGCAACGCGGTCGGCGAGTTGACTGCTTCTTCCAAATTGCCCGATGGTTTCTTGGTTAAGTATTCCGGCAGCGATGATACTGTTTATTATCTAAGAGATGGCAAAAAGGATCCGTTAACCGATGACGCCTTTGTGGCCAACAAGCTCAAGGATAATTGGGTCATTACGGTTCCGTCTTCCATCACTTATGATAACGGTTCATCGGTCACCGGCGCTGATGCCGAATTGACCACTGTGGCGGGCCCCGGTTCTGTTGTTCCGCCTTCATCAGGCTCTTCGCTGAGCGTTGCTTTGGCGTCAGATACGCCAGCAGCTGGCTTGGCGATTTATAGCGCTATTCGCGTCCCGTTCACCACGGTTGCGATGACAGCTTCGTCTGATGGTGACATCACAGTCGACAGTTTGACTGTTGAGAGAAAAGGCGCTTCAGCCGATGCCAACTTTGCTTCAGTTGCCATTATCGATGCTGATACCAACGTCCAAATTGGCGTCAATCAGAATTTGAATGCCAGTTCCAAGGCTGTTTTCAGCAATGATTTCGTGATCAAGGCTGGTACCACCAGAAAGATCCTGCTGGCCGGTAATATGAACGCGGCTGGCGCGGGCCAGGTTCCGGCTTTAGCTTTGTCAGAATTGGTTTTATCTGGCAGCGCGACGGTTGTCGGTTCTTTGCCGATCACTGGCAACATCCAGACCATGACTTCTTTGACGATTGGTATTCCGACCGTCCAAAGAGGCAGCTATATGACCTCTACCTCCACCGATGTTAAGGTTGGTTCTCCCGCTTATATTGTCGGCGCTTTCAAGATCAGCGCTGATTCGACCGAAGGCCAGAGAGTCAAGCAGATTAAGTTCTACAATAGCGGTACTGCCGCCTTCGATTCCGATATTGGCAACTACAAATTATTGATTGACAACAGCACTCCGGTGACCGCCACCTTTACCAAAGATGGCAAATACTTGACTGCTGATTTCACCAATAATTCCGTCTTGATTGAAAAAGGCAAGAATAAGGAATTTGTCTTGAAAGCCGATATCCTGGACGGTTCGACCAGAACCATCAAGATTTCTATTTATCGCACTACCGATGTCTTGGCTTCTGGCGACACCTTTGGTTATATGTACACTCCGGTTTATTCTGGTACTTCCAACAGCACCAGCAACCCGGTTTTGACCAATGACCAGTTGACAATTTCCACCGGCACCTTAAGAATTGAGTCAAGCTCTTCGGTTGAGGCTCAAGACATTTCTTATGGTGACAGTCAAGAATTGGGCGCTTTCAACCTGGTAGTGGCCGGCGAGCCGGTTTCCATTACCGCCTTGACTTTGGATGTCAGCTCCACTACCGCTGGCACCACCCAATTCACCAATTGGAAATTGGTTGACAAAGACGGCAAGACCCTCTGGGGTCCGAATGATCCGGCTTCCGGCACCGTGGCTTATACTTCCAGCGTGCAGTTGCCGATTGGCAGCAATTTAGTCAAAGTGATTGCCGATGTGGAGAGCACCGGCGGTTGGGCCAACAACGAGACCTTCTACTTCAAGATCACTGGCTCAAACATTACCGCCACTGGCGTTACCACTAACGACACTGTCACCGCTTCTCCGACTGGCGCGGTTAATGCCAACACCCAGACCTTCAAGCCGGCCAAATTGACCATCACGGCCAATTCTTTGCCGGTCGATGGCACAGCCACTTTAGGAGCCAAGAAGTTCCTCTATGGTTCTTGGGCGTTGAGCACTTCTGGTTCTGGCGAAAACATTAAGGTTAGCGCTATCACTTTCGCCAACCAGGCCGCTACTACCACCAATTTGGACAGCGTCACTTTGTACGACGTCACCAACAAGACCAATTGCACCACCAAGTATCCGAACGCGACTTTGGATAGCTATGGCTGTTTACTGATGGTTAAGGATGGTTATAGCAACACCACCACCTGGACATTGACCGATCCGATCATTGTCACTAAAAATACCAACCTTACCCTTGAGCTGCGGGCCGATGTCAGAACGACCGCGGCGACCTATCAGGGGCACAAGGATGAGTTTGTGATTAGAAATGACGGTACTACTGCTCCGGTGACGGCGGTTGGCACAGTGACCAACAACACCGTGACCCCGACCGGCAGCGGCTACAATGCGACTGACGGCGCGGATATCACAATTGGCGGCGCTGGCACGATTACTATCAATACCAGCGTTTCCCAGCCGGCCTCCAAGCTGTTAGCCGAGGGCCAGACCTATGAAGTCGGCCGTCTGAAATTAACCGCCACCAACGAGGCGATTAAAGTCAGCGACTTGAACATTTGTGTAGGCACTGGTTCTGTGACCGGCGCTGGCGATGGCGACAAAGGCGATATTTCCAACATCAAGGTGTATAAGTCCACTGACATGACCACGCCGCTCATTGACAGCGCTATTAACGCGGTTTGTGAGTCATTCAGCTTGGCTCAAGGCGCTTTGGAAGTG
This sequence comes from Patescibacteria group bacterium, assembly GCA_041649575.1. Lineage (GTDB taxonomy): Bacteria > Patescibacteriota > Patescibacteriia > 2-01-FULL-39-33 > 2-01-FULL-39-33 > JBAZMW01. Next base: position 6,285 of record JBAZMW010000002.1, read on the forward strand.
CCGGTTGGCTCTTCCGGTGTCGAATTGGTGATAAAAGCCACCACGGCCAAGGTTGACAACTCTGTCATTGATGAGTCGGGACTGGCTAATGCCAACTTTAAGCTCGGCATCGGCGGTACTGACGGCATTGCTGGCAAGGGCGTCAATTCCGGCTTATCCGCCAGCGAGACCTATACCGCTGGTTCCAGCTCGGCCATGATTCTTCATAGGAGCTATCCGACGGTGACCATCACCACCCCGACCAACAAGTTGGTTTCCGGCGCGGTTTTGTATGACTTCACAGTCAACAACCCGACCAGCGAACCAGTCGCCATTTATAAGGTTGGTTTCTATACCTCCACTTCTTCTGGCGATATCATGGTGACCAAGGGTGGTTTGGATGCTAAGTTACCTGATTGGAGCGCTTTCAAGAAGATTGCTGACGATATCTCCACCACCACGGTTTTCTATGAAGGTGGCGATACCAATGGCCAGTATTGGAGCTTTATCCTCTGGAACCAAGATTCCACCTCTGAAACTCAGAAGGAATTAAGGATTCCGGCCGGTTCCAATGCTCGCTTCCAGTTTATTGGCCGCACTGTTTCCGGTGTCGATGGCACGGCTGGTGAGAGTTTACAAGTGTCTTTACTAGGCGATCCGGTTGCCACTTCTTCCACCGAGCTCACCGGCTCTCTAGCGTTAAACTTCAACCGTTTAACCGCCGATTTTGCCTTAGATGCTGCGAAGCAGGCTGATCTGTGCCAGAACAACAACAAAGGCAACTTTGTCTGGTCAGATCTCTGGAGCAATGACGGCACCCAAGCGACTAATACCGCGCAATGGTACAACGGTTACTTGGTCGATGGTTTGTCCGGCACCTCCTCCGTGGTAAGCATTCTTGAGTAATTGGTTCAATTTAAGTTATTGTTGAAATAGAAAATCCCGCCCGCTCAAAATTTGAGCGGGCGGGGTTGATTTTTGCCTGGTTTTTTGCTATAAATATAATGTCTTTTTTCAATATTATTTTATCGAACAAAATTAATTTATAGCCCTATGAAACAAGAAGAAAAAAAAATAATCATCTGGTTGGTCGTTATTATCGTTGCTATTGTTCTGGTGGCGGCCGGTTATTTTTTAATAAAAAACAGGAATAATTTGTTCAAGCAACCGGCTCCAGTCAGTGCCGAGTTTAGTATTTACGGGCCGATTGATTATGCCAAGTACGAAAAAATTGGTTTAAAAAAAGAAAAAGTGGATATTTTGTTTGGGAAAATGAAAGAAACGACTGAAGCGCTGAAGATAAAGCCCAACGATTATGATTATTTAATCCAGCTCGGCGGTTTTGAAAAGATCTTAAAAGAGTATGATGCCGCCCTAAAGACTTACAGCCAGGCCATCTCGGCTTTTCCCGATTACGGCGTGGCTTATGCCGAAACAGCGGATATTTATATTTACCCTTTGGGCCGGTACAACGAAGCCGAGGATTATCTCAAGAAAGCGATAGAGAGAATGCCTTATCGCAGCGATTATTATCGTTGGCTGGCGGATTTGTATATTGCCAAGTTCCCTCAAAAGAAAGCGGAGATCGAGCCGTTGATGCTTCGCGGCGCCAAGGAAACTCCCTCCAACGCCCTGTCTTTTTATAGTTATCTGGTGGTTTATTTTCAGCGGGAAGGCGATTTCAATAAAGCGATTACTTATACCAATAAATGCGTTCAAATCGCTCCCGAGGCCGAGAGAGCCAATTTCCGGCAGACTCTGGGCGAGCTCCAGGCTGAACTGAAAAAGTAAAAATACTTAGATACCGCAATCTGGTAATATTTTTTTACTTTTATGGAGATAAAAAAGTTCTATCAGAACAAGCTAATTGTTTTTTTCGCTATTATTGTTGTAGTTTTAATTTTCTATTCCAATATTTTCAACAACCAGTTTGCCTATGACGATAACGATTTTTTTGTTAATTGGCAAACCGTTGAAAGCTTAGGCAACGCTAAGGCGCTGGTTTTGGGCGATTTACCACTTAGCCATCAGCATGTTTATCGTCCGCTAAGGAGCTTGTTGCAGGCGGTTACTTATCAGTTGTTTGGGCAAAATCCTTTAGGTTATCATTTTCTTGGGTTGTTTTTTTATATTTTGGCAATTTATTTGCTTTATTTGATTTTCAGAAAGATAATAAACGCCAAAGTCGCTTTTTTGTCGGCCATGATTTTTGCCGTTTTGCCGGTTCATGTCGAAGCTGTCACTTTTGTCACCGCCAGCTTCGATCTCTTTGGTATTGTTTTGATGCTGGCTAGTCTTTATTTTTATCTGCTGGGCAGAAATAAAAATAAAGCTTATCTGGCCCTCTCTTTGATTTTGTCGCTGGCGGCCCTTTTTTCCTACGAGCTCACAGTCGTTTTGCCGCTACTTTTAGTTTTGTACGACAAGTGCTCGGACCGCGGGAAAAAAATTATTGTTAGCGTCAAAGAAAATTGGTTTTATTTTTTGGGCGTGGCTGTTTATCTGGCCGCCAGGTTTTATGTTATGAAGCTGCTAAATCCCCAGTCATTTCTCACCGAACTGGATCCTAAAACAATAGTCTTTACCTCAATCAAATCTTTTTCAAATTATGTCTATCTGGCCGTCTTTAATTATCCCTTAAGCGTCAATCATCAGACTGTTTTAAGTAGTTCAATTTTTGACTTCAGTGTGGTTTTTTCCATAATTATCTTTGCCTTACTCCTGTACCTGTCTTGGTATTTTTACAAAAAGAATAAGAGCGTCTATACTTTACTGATTGGCTGGTTTATTATTGGCCTGTTGCCGGCCGCCAATCTGGTGAGAGTCTCCCGTTTTGTCGCCGAAAGGTATCTTTTTTTGTCCTCGGTCGCCTTTGGCGTTTTGGTTCCCCTGATTTTTTTTAAGTTATTCAATTATTTTTCAAACAAAAAGCAGACGGCGGCCAGGATAATTACGGTCATAGTCCTGGTCCTGGTTTTTTTAACTTACGGATTTATGTCTTATGTCAGAAATAATGATTGGCAAAACGACGAAACATTATGGCAAAAAACGCTTAAAAATGAGACTGGCGATACCCGTTCTCTGAATAATTTAGCTTTTGAGCTGCGGCAAAAGGGCCAAAACGAAAAAGCGATTGATTATCTGGGCCAAGCCATCAAACTAGATCCAAATTATTATTTGGCCTACGAAAACTTGGGAGAAATCTATTCGGAATTAAATCAGCACGATAAAGCGATAGAAAATTTCAATAAAGTCATTGAATTGAAACCTAATTATTTTATCGCTTATGCCAACAGGGGATTCGATTATTTTTTGTTGGGCGAGGCAGAATTGGCTGAGAAAGATTATTTAAAGGCGCTGGAGCTAAACCCTCAGTTTTATCAGGCAAACCTTAATCTGGGTGGGTTTTATTTCGAGGCCGGCAATTTTGAACAAGCGATTGGTTATTTTGAAAAAGCTTTAGCGATAGACGGCAGCAACAGCGAGGTTTATGAAGCGCTGGGTCTAGCTTATCTGGGCGCTAGTCAGCCGTCAGCGGCCAAGGCCAGCTTTGCCAAAGCGTTAAAAATCAATCCTAATTCATCAAGGGCCAGGGATTTTCTTAATAAATTAAAATAGTCTTTTTCGCGATTTTGCATTATAATTTGTTTATTGTCGAAATATCAATTCATGACGATTAATTTGAACAAAAAAGGATGGTCTTTATTTCTCTTGGCTGTAATTGTGGTTACGGCTGTCTTTTTTCGTTTTTGGCACTTGACCGGCAATGACCTGTATTCGGACGATGCTCTTTATTCTTTCCGCGCCCTGGGCTGGTTTGACTATCTGGGCGGTGGACAGACCACTCCGGTCCAATGGTTTGGTTCTGTCCCTGGTTGGGCCAGATTGTCTTTTCATGATGCGCCGCCGCTGGTTCTGGCCATCCAAAACATTTTTTTTAAATTTCTAGGGCCGAATGTTTTGGCGGCACGTCTGCCGTTTGCTCTGGCTGGTCTGGGCGCAGTGCTGCTTTTGTATTTTTTGGTAAAAAAGAGCAAAAATCGAGGCCCGGCTTTGTTAGCCGCTTTTTTACTGGGCATTTCTTCTTTGGCGACTTGGGCGAGTCGGGTCGGTTATCTGGAGGGAGTGGAAGTGTTTTTTATTGTTTTGAGCGTTTTTTTTCTGGCCAATTTTTTGGCTGGCGGCAAAAAATACAATTTGTATTGGTGGGGTATTACCATCGGTTTGTCGTTGCTTTGCAAATATACGGCCATTTTTCTGCTACCGGCGGCGATTTTATACCTTTTGATTTGGCGCCGGTCGGCTTTCAAAACCAAAGAGTTATGGTTGGCTCTGGTTTTATTTCTGGCCGTGCTGACTCCCATTATTATTTATAATGTCAATGTTTTTCAAACACGCGGTCATTTTGACGCTGCCTTGTCGTCGATGGTCGGCCTGCACCCGGAAGACTTTAAGACCGTTGCCAGCCGTGGTTTGAGCTTGAATTGGTGGCAAAATCTTCTTTCTCTGCCAAAAGACGCCCTTTTCACCACCACCTCTTTCCCTATTTTTTTACTGCTAATTATTTCCTTTGTTTATCTGTTGGTCAAGGTGGTCAGAAAGAAAGGCGATTATTTAGAAAATTTCATTTTTATCAATCTGGTCATGGTTCTGGCGATGTTTGCTTTTGTCGGTGCCGGGCCAAGATTTTTTTCTATTGTCATGCCGTTTTTATCGCTGGTGTTAGCTTTATTCATCAGCGACATCTGGCGCTGGCTAAGGCAAAAAGAATTTTTGGTGGTGCAAAAGATAATGATTCTGATTTTATTATTAGCGTTTGTCGGGGAAATTGTTTACAATATTAACACCAATCTCTCGGTCAAGTCGGCTGGCTGGCCGAATATTTCTTATTCCAGCGCCCGTTTTTATAATCTGGGTTTCAATCAGTTAGATGCTTATCTGCAAAATGATGTTTTAACCCCGCTGCCGGCGCCGCTGAGACTTACTGCTTTAAATGATATCTTTCTAAATCCAGAAGATATCAAGGGCGCGCGTTTAGTTTTGACCGACGAGAGAATCAATTGGTTTGCCTATTCCTGGTATCTGCAAAAATATTCCTTTTTTTATCATTTACCGGTAGTTTCTTTTTATGATGTTTTAAACCTAACTGTTCCCAATAAGCTCGACCCGATGGAATTTCTAAAAAATTCTGGTGCCAAGGATATTTATTATATTTTGGCCTTGGATGACTCGGTGCTTGATCCCGTCAAAAAAGAAAATTCCAACCTAGGATACGCCATGAAATTGTTGGGAGACAAACTGCAAGAGCGGGGCGCTGATGTCAAAGAGATAAAAAATCATAATAATTTAGCGGTTTTTAAAATTTATCATCTTAAAAATAATTAATCTAACCTTTAAGATATGAACCAATCTAAAATTTTGGTATTGATTCCCAAGGTCATTATCTGGCTGTGTCTGGCCGTTATTTTATTCTCGCCCCTTTATGTCAGCAGCCATCTTTTTTTTCCTTTTATCGTCACCAAAACCCTGGTTTTTAATATTGCGGTAGAGGTAATGGTTTTGGCTTTTTTGTTTCTGGCCAGCATAAGTGGCGACTATAAAATCAGGATTAATTTGGCGGTTATCTTGGTCGCGGTTTATATTATCTTGTCTTTCATTTCTTCTTTGGCGGGCGATAATTTTTACCGCAGTTTCTGGAGCAATAACGAAAGAAGCGAAGGATTGCTCCTCTTACTACATCTCTTTTTGTTTTTGGTGGTGCTTTCCAGCTTCTTTAGAAAAATAAAGAGTTGGCTTTTGGTTTTTGACACTTTTTTCTTCGCCAGTTTTCTGGTCGCTTTGATTGCCCTGGGTCAGTATTTCAAGCTTGATTGGCTTTTTGCTTCCGGTGACGGCCAGCGCCTGGCCGGCACTATTGGTAATGCCGGCTATATGGCCGGCTACTTGGTTTTTGCCGTTTTTCTGGGCTTATTATTGGTTTTTAAGCGGAAAACCATTTATTTGAAAATTTATTATCTGATAGTAATGGCTTTGGAGGTCTTTATTATTTTCGGTACTGGTACAAGGGGTGGTATGCTGGCGCTGTTGCTTGGAGCTTTTTTGTTTGTCTTGTATTTACTTTTCTTTTATTTCAAAAATAAATATTTAAAATTGGCCGGAGTGGTGGTTATACTTTTGGCTTTGGGGCTGCCCTTGGTAGTGTTTGCCAATAAAGATTCACATTGGGTGAAAAGTAATTTTGCCCTGAACAGACTTTCCACTATTTCCGCCACCACGGTCACCGCTCAATACCGGTTTATGACTTGGCAAGCGGCTTGGCAGGGCTTTAAGAAAAAATCCGTCCTTGGTTGGGGTCAGGAAAATTTTTATCAACCGTTTGACAAATACTTCAATCCTAAAATATTTCGTCATGGTGGTTCGGTGGTTTGGTATGATCGCGCTCACAATATAGTTTTTGACCGCTTGGTTACCGGCGGCATCCTGGGCCTGCTGTCTTATTTGGCGCTTTTGTTCGTTCCTTGTTATTTTTTGTGGCGCCAGCGGGCGAAAAAGGAACCAGAGGCGGGCAATGACCAAGAAAAAAAAGGCAAGAGATATTTCATCCAGGTGATCTTTTCTTTAATTGTTCTGGCTTATTTTATTCAGAATTTGTTTATTTTTGAGGCTTTGGCTACTTATATTCCTTTATTTCTGGTATTGAGCTTCATTGGCTTGTTTGGTTGGAGCTACGATTGGCAGCCGCTAGCCAGCCGCCGTGTCAAGTTAGCGTTTTTTATTTTTTGGCTGATTGTTTTTTTACCGATTCTATATTTTGTCAACCTCAAGCCGCTCAATGCCAACTTGACCCTGACCAAAGCTTTAAGCAGCCAGGATTTGAGTGTTAGCGAGAGAATTGATCTTTTCAAACAAGTTTTGTCGCAGCAGACCCCGGGTAATCAGGAATATCGACGGCAGCTGTTCAATCTTTTGGAGGCGTTGATTACCCAAAAGTTCCCGGATAAAAAAGTTATTTCCGACCTGGCCGATTTTACCGGCAGCGAATTAAACAAACAGATCGCCGAAAACCCCCACAGTGTTTCCAATTATTTGCTACTGATGAGATTCAACAGTTCCATGTTCAGTCAGACCGGCAATCTCGATTATCTTAATAAAAACTTGGATCTTTTTGATCAGGCCAAGGAGCTGTCGCCGGCCCGTCAGGTTATATATTTTGAAATCGGCTATTCCTACATAGCCATGGGTAATTATTTTAAACAAACTAGCCAGGGGGAGATGGCCCAGAAATATTATGATTTGGCCGTAGATAACTTTCGTTACGCCCTGGAGTTAAACGATACTAATTTCGAATCATACAGGCAGTTAATAAGCGCCTTAATTTATGCCGGTAAAAACCAAGACGTGCTAGATTTTATCGACCAAATGAATCAGAAGGAAAAAGAAAAAATAATGGATGATTACGATCACACCAGTTTTTTTACCAGCGTCATTAACATCGGCGTTTCAGTAAAAAATTACCAAATTGCAAGATCGATGGCCCAAAAACTGATTGAGATAGACCCCAAAAATCCTTTGTATTATGTCCAACTGGCTTTAGCTGAAGCCTATTTAGGCAATAACAATGAGGCTATAACAGTAGCTCAAAAAGTGGCGGAATTCGGAGACGATTACAAAAAACAGTCTGAAGATTTCATCCAAAAGGTAAAAGCGGGCGATTTTTCCAAGTAGTGGTTTAAAAAGTTATCCACAGCTTTCCGTTGACAGTAATGAAAATTTGTTTTTTTTGTGTTATAATTAAAGCATCATAAAGTATAAGCAAAAACTCAAGTAGCCGTTCTTCAAAGAGAGTTCCATTTAATTTAATCAAATTAAATAACTTTTAAAAAATAACTCATGTTGTTTATGCACAAAAAAATCAATCTCTCCTCATCTTTGAGGAATGCTTTGATTGTTGTGGTGGCGTTGTTTTTTGTGGCCACGGCGGTTTACGCTACTACCATAATCGGGACTAACATAAGCACTGGCGGGACTTTAACGGTAAGCGGAGATTCCACTTTAACTTCGGCTACCACCAGCCATACTTTGTATGTCACAAGTTACGCCTCTTCCACCGGCGGCCTTTTCACTCAAGGTAATTTACACGCTGGCGGCACCGCTTCTTTTGACGGTAACTCCACTTTTGGCAAGTCGTCATCAATTGTCAATCTGTTCACCGGTACTCTACAGGCATCCACCACGGCTTTATTTACCGGGGCGAGTACTTTTTATAACACTATAAACCTCAAAAATACCTCTGGCGGCACTTTTGATTTGACCACCAGCACCGCCACCACCACCAAAGGTATCTTTTCTCGCGATCATACCAACTCAACTTCAACCGTTAGTATTGGTGATGTTGGCTCTGCGGCTACCAAAGGTTGCTTAGAAATAACTGGTACCGACGGAGTATTTTATAGTTGTTTTATTGATAACACTCACGGCACTGCCACCACCAGCGGCTACTACCTGTTGTGTCATCTGGGCCGGTGTATATAAAAGCAGATTTAATTTAAATTTTTAAGCTTATGCTATGAAAATAAAAGCTAAAAAATTATTTTTTAGAGTTTTAATCTTTAGCGCTTGTTTGCTTTTTACTAGCACGGTTGTGTTGGCCGCCACCGATGATTTTACGGCTGATGGCGACATCTCGGTCAGTGGAGTAACTTTTGGTGACACCACGGCTGATATGATCATACTTAGCGGCTCAAAATCAGAAAGCTGGGAGTTTAACAGCGGTACCTTTACGGTTGCCAATCCCGACTCAGCCTTTAAGATTGGTTCGTCAGACAGTGCCGTCAAGGGACTTAAGGCGGTAAGAGGCACCAATGAATACTGCGAAAACAACACCACGCCTGGCACTAGCTACTTGACGCTCCCAACCACTGCCGGTACTTATACCATCACCCCTTTGTCGGGTACTTGCGTTGGCGGTTCACCGTCATCAGTGCCTGCTCCTAGCGCCGGTTCGGGTTCTGGCGGTACAGGGGAAACCACTTTGGGCGGCACGTCGAATCTTGGCAATGTCAGCAGTAGCGGCAAAAATGTTTTTATGTATATTAATTCCACTGCCAATTTTACTACCACGGTCAGCGGTTCTGGTTCTAATAGTCACAGCGTGAAAGTCACCGGGCTCGACTTGACCAATAAGCAGATCACCCTGACGTTTCAATCCGACCCGGTTACAGTGGAATTAAATCTAAAAGAGACCAAAGAAGTTGATTTAAACGGCGATGGTCTTAGTGATGTTAAGGTGACCTTTAATGATTTAATCATCAATAAGGCGGACTTAACGATCACCAATATTTTATCTACGTCAAAGGCATTTGCGCTGGGCTTGGTGGCCGGTGATTTAATCAAAATTGCCACCAATAGCGCCGTTTATTATATAGATTCTAATGGCAAACGACATTTATTTGTCAACGCGGCTACTTTTTGGACTTGGTATAGCGGTTCCTGGTCAAAAATAAAATATGGCACGGAAGCCAAAACCATCAAGATTATTTCTCAAGCTGATTTCGATCAGGTGCTACTGGGCGCCAATATTACAGCCAAGCCGGCAAATAAGTTAATTAAATTCAGAACCAGCAAGAGAGTTTATGTGGTTGATGAGGGCGCGATTTTGAGACAAGTGGTGTCGAGTTCCGGCGATGCCAGCGTGGCCAAAAAATTGTATGGCGCTGATTATGCCAAAAACGTGATCCTTGTTCCCGACGGTTTTGAAAGTGACTATACCCACGGGGAAGTGCTGACCGAAACTTCAACAGCCCCAATCAAAACACTGGAGATAAACAAGTTGTTTTAACGAACTGAAATTATTTAAAAATCCTCCCGCTTAAGCGGGAGGATTTTTGTTAATCAGGTTTTTTATTTTTTGTATTCGCTTAGAGTTTCCAGAATCATTTTTTGAAAAGAAAAATCATTTATTACAGCAAGCCTTGCTTGTTCGGCCATTTTTTTTGCCAAAGCGGGGTCAGCGATTACTTGTTTGATTTTTTCTGCTAACTTAGCGGAATTACCAGGCTCCGAGAGCAGGCCGGTCTTACCATCTTTTATTATCTCCGGGATACCTCCTATTCTGGTGGCGACAATAGGCAGCCCAGCGGCCATTGCTTCTAGAATGGAGTAAGGCAACCCTTCCTTTAAAGAAGAGCAAAGGTAAAGATCAAAGGCTTTTAGGTATTGGGCGGCATCACTCTGGCTGCCAGCTAAAATGAATTTATTTTCCAGCCCGGCTTCTTTGATTAAATTTTCCAATTCCGGCCTTAGTTCGCCATCGCCAATCACCACGGCCACGACAGGTATTGGATCGGTGTTTATTATCTTTATCGCTTCAATGAAGTATTTTAAGCCTTTGTTGGCATAAAAATTGGCTATGGTGCCGACTATGATTCCTGTCAGGGGGAGGCCCAATTTTTTTCTAGCCTCTGGCTGGTCTAAAAATTTTATTTTGTCCAGGTTAATCCCATTAGGGATAACCGCTAATTTGTTTTGGGGAGCAATATTTTTTTTCAAAGCGGATTGTTTGTCTAATTGGGAAAGGCAAATGATTTTGTCTTTGAACCGGCTGGTGCTTTTTTCTAAGACGAGGTAGGCTAGTTTTATCAGAGGATTTAGCGATTCGTTGAATACCCAGCCATGGCAAGTGAAAATAACCCTGGCTTTATGTTTAGCCAGTTTAGCGGCCAGCGAACCAACCACACCGGCTTTACTGCTGTTTAGATGTATTATATCTGGCTTTTCTTTCTCTATTGTCTTTTTTATTTCCCAAACAGCCAGCAAATCTTTTAGAGGATTAATCTCTCGGACCAGATTTTTGAAAGTTATTGATTTCAGCCCTTGGTTTTTTGCCCTTTCCGCCAGTTCGCCCTTGTTTTTAGCGCCGCCGCTAATTATTATTTCTAGGTTGGGCTCATCTTTTAGCCCGCTTATCAGATCATAAACATACTTTTGCGCACCGCCCCAAGAGAGTAAAGTGATTATATATAAAACCTTCGTTTTTTCAGAGTTGTTCATAAATTGACTTTTTAGCTAAAATATATAATAATATTAAGGTATATTCATTTATTAATCAAGAGTGATTAAATTATGGAAAATAAAAAAATTGGTTTTATCGGCCAGGGCTGGATTGGCAAAAATTACGCCGATGATTTGGAAGCAAGAGGCTATGAGGTAGTCAGATATTCTCTGGAGGAGCCTTTTGTAAACAACAAGGAAAAAATAAAAGATTGTAATATTGTTTTTATCGCCGTACCCACACCAACGACCTCAGCCGGCTTCGACGATGCTATCGTCAGAAGCGCTGTCAAATTGGTCGGTAGCGGCCAGTCGGCGGTTATCAAGTCTACTATTTTACCAGGTACCACCCAATCGATTCAGGCAGAGAATCCCGGCATCTTCGTTTTTCATTCGCCGGAATTCCTCTCGGTCTCCACGGCCTATGAAGATTCACATCATCCACAGAGAAACATTGTCGGCATACCGGTGGATAACGAAGAATATCGTAACCGCGCTCGAGAAATTTTGTCAGTTCTGCCCACCGCCGATTTTTCCTTAATTACTGATGCCAGGGAGGCGGAGCTTTTTAAATATCTACGTAATTGTTTTTTTTATACCAAAGTCATCTATATGAATTTGCTGTACGATCTGGCGAAAAACCTCGGCTGTCGTTGGGAGACGCTTAGAGAAATTATGGCCAATGATCCCTGGATTGGCAGCATGCACATAGACCCGGTACATAAATCTGGCCGTGGCGCCGGCGGCGAATGTTTCATTAAAGATTTTGCCGCTTTCAGGAAATTTTATCAGGCAAAGGTCTCCGATAGCGTGGCCGATGAAATTTTCAAGAGTCTGGAAGACAAAAACCGTGAACTACTTATAAAAAGCAATAAGGATTTGAATTTGCTAAAAGGGGTCTACGGCGAAGAGACAACAAAAAAATAAATTTTTTTATAAAAATAATAACGCGTCGTCCCCGCTTGAGTCAGGGGGACGACGCGGTCTGTACTTGGTGCGTGTCTAGACGTACTGCAGCAGATCGAAGAACGGTCTCTGGTGTTCCATAAACGGCTTCGGAAGCTGGTCGACCCTAAACCATTTTCCCTCTGTTCTTCTTAGAGCTTCTTCCTCCGCCGTCGTATCGACTACCACGTAGAAGACACAGTGCATTTCGCCACCGTAGATGTGCTTCGAATAGACAACGCCGAGTAATTCCGCATCTTCCGCCAGGTCCGGACACCCGATTCCTCTAGCTATCCGCCACAGGGTGTCTTTCACTAAATTATCCGATAGCTGCGCTATCTCGCCGGCGACATGCCATCGGGAAGCAAAGCGAAGGGCGTCTGACGGGTTCTGCACCAGAAAGACCTCCCTGACTTTTTGCCGCTGCCTTATCACCAGCAACTCTACGGCTGGCAGGCGCAGGAGCCGCGCTAAAGCGCGCAGCAGTTCCGGAGACAGAGTGCCCCAAACCCTCGCTAGCAGCCTTAAAACTACATCCTCTTTTTCTGAGCTCAATCCTTCCGTGGCCATCTGTAAACGCCTCCTTTTCCACTTTCTTATGTACAGGACTAAGACCTGCCACATCAGTAGCAGATTATTTATTATAATATGACTTTCCGACGTTCCTGTCAATGACCAGGAACTTTTGACTTTTTTGCTGAAATATACGATAATAATAGGGATAATCATTGGTTTAGGTAGATAAAGAATGCCAAGGTAATTTTTTTAATATGAGCAAAATTCTCATTTTTTCCCTGGCCTATCATCCTTTTGTCGGCGGGGCTGAAGTGGCTATCAAGGAAATCACCGAGCGGCTGGCTGGCGAGTTTGAATTTGAAATGATCACTGCCAATTTGGACGGTCGGCAAAAAGAATTTGAAGAGAATTTTAACGGCCTTAGCAAGATTTATCGTCTTGGCAAAAGAAAATCAGATAAATATTTTTTTCCTTGGTTGGCCTGCCGCAAAGCCGTTGAGCTGCACCGGCAGAGTAATTATCAGATGATTTGGGCGATGATGGCCAACCAGGCCGGCTGGGCCGCTCTGAAATTCAAGAAGAAATTCCCACAAGTTCCATATTTGCTCACTTTGCAGGAAGGGGATAGCGAATGGGATATCTGGCGGCGGACATTTTTGATTCGGCCTATTTACAAAGCGATCTACAAAAAAGCTGATTATATTCAGGCTATTAGTAATTTTCTAGCCCAGCGGGCGAAGAATTTGGGAGCTAAGTGTCCGATAGAAGTGGTGCCGAATGGAATAAGTAACGTCATTGCGAGCGAAGCGAAGCAATCCCATATTTTTAAAAATAAAGATTTAAAGAGAGTTATAACAGTTTCCAGGTTGGTTAAAAAAAATGGCCTGGAGGATTTAGTAAAAGCCATGGAATTAGTTAATAAAGATTATGACAAGCCAGTCGTTCTAAAAATAATTGGCGATGGAGAATTAAAATACAAATTAGAAAAAGCAGTTAATTATTCAAAAATAAAAGACAAAATTGCATTCTTGGGAAAAATAAATAATGAAAAAGTTTATGAATATTTGGCTCAAGCCGATATTTTTGTTCGGCCGTCATTGTCTGAAGGGTTGGGTAACGCTTTTTTAGAGGCTATGGCTTGTGGCGTGCCGGTCATTGCCACTCCGGTTGGCGGTATTCCCGATTTTTTGAAAGACGGCGAAACTGGCTGGTTTTGCGAGGTAAGAAACCCCAAAAGCATTGCCGAAAAAATAAAGTATATTTTTGATGAGGAAAATAAGGAAGAAGTTGACAGGGTGGTCAAAAGTGCCAAAAAGATGGTAGAAGAAAATTATAATTGGGAAAAAATCAGTTTGGACCTGAAAAAAATTTTTAACCATTTAATAAACCAAGAATGAGAAAAGAAGTTTTGCTAATTTGTCCTCATTCCGCGCTGGAAATTTTTAAGGAATCGAAAATTAGCATCGTTATTCCCCATATCCCGTATGTATCACTGGCCAGTTTGGCTGGCGCTCTCTTGGCTGGCGGGCACGGCGTTCATATCTTGGATTTAAGTATTTCTAAAAACCCCCTGGTTGATTTGGAACAAAAACTAAAAGTTTATCAGCCGGATTTTGTGGGCGTCACTTTTACCACCGGTTTGTGCAGCGAGGCGGCCGCTATCGCCAAGAAAGTCAGGGAGCTTTGCGGCCTGGCAAAGTTGATTGCCGGCGGCGCGCACCCGTCGGTTTTTCCGGCCGAGCCGATTGAAAAATACGGTTTTGATTTTTCGGTTTTTGGCGAAGGCGAGCTTACTTTGTCGGAATTGGTTTCCGGCCGCGATGTTTCTGCCATAGACGGTCTGGCTTATCGCGGGGCCGACGGCCAGGTTGTCATTAATTCTCCCCGCGCTCTCATTGGCGATTTGGACGATCTGCCCCCTCCGGCCTATCAGCTTTACAACGCCAAAAATTATCACAGCCCGAAAGTCGCTTCACGCCGGAGCCCGGTGGCCGCCATTGAGACCAGCCGTGGCTGTCCCTACAGCTGTATTTATTGCAACAAACACATTTTTCAGACAAAATTTCGTGCCAAGTCGCCCCGACGAGTGGTTGACGAGATGGAAATCCTCTTAAACCTTGGCTACAAGGAAATTCACGTTTGGGACGATTGCTTTTCCGCTGATTTAAATCACGCTAAAGGCGTTTGCGACGAGATTGTCAGGCGCGGCGTCAAAGTCAACTGGAATGTCTATAATGGCATCAGGGTTGACCGCGTGGATGAGGAGTTGCTTTGCAAACTTATGGCCGCGGGCTGCTACCGTCTAAGTTTTGGCATTGAATCGGGCGACCAGGCGGTTTTGAACTTGTCTCAGAAGGGAATCACTTTAGAACAAATCAAAAACGCTGTTCGTTTGGCCAACCAAGTCGGCATAGAAACCCTTGGATTTTTTATGGTCGGTTTGCCCGGCGAAACAAAGGAGACCTTTGAAAAGACCGTTGCCTTGGCCAAAGAATTAGATTTGGATTTGCCCAAAATCGCCATTGCCACGCCACTGCCTGGTACTAAATTTTTCGATGATTGGCGGGAAAAGGGTTTGATTAAGTCCTATAATTGGCCCGATTACGTATTGCATACCAAAAAAAGAGTAGCCAGTCATCCCAATATCGGCGATGAAGAAATGTTTAAATATTATAATTTATTTTACCGGCAGCTGTATTTACGCCCGAGTTTTATTGCGAAAAGATTTTGGCGAGGACTAAGAACCGGAGAGATATTTTTTGATATCTATTATTTTTTGAAGGTTTTTATTGGCTTTAAATGGTAAAAGTATAAATTCATTCTACCGTGATGTTAAAGTTTTTTAAAAAATATAAAATAGAAATCATCTTATTGGTGGTTTCTCTTTTGGCCCATTTCTTTTTCTTTTTTTTGTTGTTGCACAACTACGGCCATAATTTTCCCTACGACACCAATGAAGATGCGGCGGAATTTTTTACTATTAGTAAAAACATTTATTTTCATGGGGCTTTTTCCAGCGAGCCGGAGCTGATACAATATCCAAACAGTTTGCGTACCCCGCTTTACCCGGCTTATTTGGCTGGCTTCAATATTTTCACAACCAGTCCTTTATTGCCGATAATTCTACAAAATATTCTGGCCGCTTTGGCCGTGGTTTTGGTTTATCGCCTGGGTCTGTTGGTAGTAAAAAACAAAACCATCAGCTGGCTGGCCGCTTTGTTGTTTGCCCTCGACCCGCTTGCTAATTATTGGGCCAATATCACCGAGCCGGATACCTTGCTGGTAGTGGCGACTCTGGTGGTTTTGGTTTCATTTTTCAAGTTTCGCGACAGCGGCCAGTTAAAATTTCTGGCCCTCACTAGTTTGTTCTTGGGTCTGTCGATTTTAATCAAACCGGTGGCGCTTTATTTCCCCATTTTCTTTGTCCTGATGATTATCGGGGACGCGTTTTTTAAAAAACAGCTGCCAAAAGGAATCAAATGGTCGGCGATTTTTTTGGCGATTACATTTTTGGTGGTCGCGCCGTGGCTGGGGCGCAATTATTCAAGGTTCGGCGTTTTCTCTGTTTCGTCTATTTCCGGTTACAATCTCTATAGTTACGCCGCTGTCGTTGGTCCTTACCCGCAAGAGGTAAAAGATTATTTAGTGGAGGTGAAAGAAAAATACGGCCAGTTTGGCCAGAATCGTAATGGCGAGCGCGATCTGCGGGCGCAAAAAAAATTCAAAGCATTGGCGGTCAAAATAATTATGGCCAATCCGATCGTTTATGCCAAGGCGCATGTCCTGGGCATGGCCAGATTTTTTTTGGACGACGGTCATAAGGAAATTTTTTACAACCGGCACTACAGGGCGATGCTGATTTATAATACGCCCGAGCCGACTGACAAGCCGGATATCACCGGTGAATTTAAAAAAGGCAATTTCGGCGTCATCTGGACCACGATAAAAACCGCCAATTGTTATACGGTAATCTATTTTATTTCCAAATTAATTTATTTTTTGGCCTATCTCCTGATTCTTTTCGGCTTGATAACTTCTGGCCGGCGTGACAAAAAAATGTTTGGCGCCTTTTTATTTTTACTGTCGTTGGCCTTTTTCATTGCTTTGGCGGCCGGGCCTTATGGTCCGTCTGTTCGTTATCGTTTGCCGGTTCTGCCCGGTCTGCTCTTGGTGATGGTCTATGGTTTTATGAGTTTGAAAAAAATCAAGAATCCAACAATAAAATAATCGTCTCTAAACTAAAAATATTTTCCGATTATGTCTGGTCAGGTTGAAGAAAAATTTATTATTTTAGGTGCTGGGCCGGCGGGTCTGGCGGCTGGTTATGAGTTGGCAAAAAACGGTAAAAAAGTTGTTTTGATCGAAAAAGACGACGGCGTCGGCGGATTAAGCCGGACCAAAAAATATCAGGGTCATTATTTTGATTTAGGCCCTCATCGTTTTTTCACCAAGAATAATGAAGTGGAATCACTCTGGCGGGCTTTATTGGGCAATGACTTTTTGGAATTGCCGCGTTTGACACGGATTTACTACAAAAAAAATTTTTATCATTATCCGCTTCAGCCGGTGGACGCTTTGTATAAACTGGGATTAGTCAGGTCGGTCTGGGTGATCGGCAGCCTGCTCAAGACAAAATTCAAAAACTTATTTTTTAGAAAACCAGAGGCGAGCTTCGAAGATTGGGTGACTAATCGTTTCGGCAGTAAATTATTTTCTATATTTTTTAAGAGCTATACCGAAAAGTTATGGGGCATCAGCACTCGTGATTTAGGAGCGGATTGGGCAGTCCAGCGGATCAAAAACCTATCATTAATTTCAGCGATTAAAAATGCCATTTTTGGCGATGAACACGGTAAAGTAAAGTCGCTGATTGAGAGATTTAATTATCCAAAGCGTGGCGCTGGTATGATGTATGAAAAAATGGCCGAGAATATCAAAAAATTGGGCGGAGAAATTATTTATAATGCTAACGTCAAAAACATTTTACATGACGAAGACAAAGTCAGTGGCGTGATAATCGAGGATCAGAGCGGTGAGCGCCAAGTCGCCGGTGATTACATCATTTCCAGTTTGGCGCTAAACGACATGATTAGAGCACTGTCTCCCTTGGCTCCGGAAAATGTTTTACGCGCGGCCGAAAATTTACGCTTTCGCTCGTTGGTCATTGTCTATTTGGTGGTCGAAGCGTCACAAGTCTTCCCGGATAACTGGGTTTATGTTCATGAGCCGGATTTAAAGGTTACCCGCGTCCAAGACACGAGCAGTTTTGGCCCATACCTGTCCGAGAATAAAAACCAAACCATGGTTTGCTTGGAGTATGCTTGCTGGTCTGGTGATGCCCTGTGGAGCCAGTCTGACGATGAGTTGGTGGAAATGGGCAAAAGAGACATCGCTGCCATGGGGCTTTTGGGCGGCTCAAGGATTTTGGACGGTTTGGTCGGACGCATCCCTTATGCTTATCCGGTTTATGCTTTCAATTACGAAGATAATTTGAAAATAATTTTTGATTATTTAGGCCAGTTTAAAAATTTTCAAACCGTCGGCCGGTCTGGCTTATTCCACTACAACAACATGGACCACTCCATTTTGACTGGCATTTTCGCCGCCAGGAATTTCATGGGCTCAAACTACGATGTCTACAAAGTCAATGCCGAAGCCGATTATCACGAATGCAAATTACCATAAATATGGATCAAAAAAAAGCTGGTATAAATTTTAAAAAAGGCAAATTGGTCTCTGGTGTTATTTATCCTTCGTTTTTTCCCATTACCAAAGAAGACCTGGTGCTTAATATTGGTTGCGGCGATGGAGTGCAGGCCGTGGTTTATGGCGGTAATTTCAAGGAAATGGTTGGCGTTGATATTAACGAGAAAAGTTTGGCCACAGCCGTGGCAGTGATGGATTATTATGGTATAAAAAATTTCAAATCGATCGGTGGTAATGTCGAAAAAATTCCGCTTAACGATCGGTTTGATAAGGCAATAGCCATCGACATTATTGAACACGTTATTCATCCAGAAAAAGTAATTGGAGAAATAAGAAGATTGCTTAAGGATAATGGGCGGCTACTGATGACCTTTCCAGCCATGCATGATAAATGGGAGCGTTTCTTCCGTTTGGTGGGTCAAAAGATTCTGCGGCGCCGGAGCCAGGCCGCCAGCAAAAACGGCTGGAACCCGGATCGGCACCAACATGATTATTCGCTCAAGAAATGGCTGAAATTGCTCCAGCACGGCGGTTTTAAATTGGTGAAGTCGCGCGCCAGCACCATGTGGCCGCCGCTGCATTATTTGGGTCTGCCAAAATTTTGGTTTTCCAGTAAAATTATCAGAACAATTGATGGGTTCTTTTGCCGGTTGCCAATTGTTAAAAATTTCGGTCAAGCATTGGTTTGCGAATTCATAAAAGACAACAAACATGAATAAGTTGAAAAAACAAAATCAGAGCATTATCATTGCCGCTGATATTTTTCCGCCGGACATCGGCGGCCCGGCAACCTATAGTCAAAAAGTTGCCGCCGAATTAAAAAACAAAGGCTGGCAAGTCAAATTAATTTGCTATAGTGATAAAAAGATTAAGGATGATCTCGGTTTTCCGGTTTATAGGATTATTCGAGGCAAATTTGCGCCTTGGCGCTATCTAAAATACTTTTTAAAGTTATGCCAACTGGCTAGAGGCGTTGACATAATTTACGCCATGGGTCCGGTGGCCGCTGGCTGGCCGGCGTCTTGGGCGGCCAAATTACTAGGCAAGAAGCTTGTTGTAAAGATAGTCGGCGATTATGCCTGGGAGCAGGCCAGAAATTTGAAGTTGACGGATTTGGGCATAGATGAGTTTCAGACGAAAGACTGGCATGGCAAAACTGGTCGGTTGAAAAGAATTGAGACCCGTGTTTGTTTCAAGGCCGATAAAGTTATTACCCCGAGTGAGTATTTGAAAAAAATTGTGAAAGGCTGGAGCGTAGAAGAAAATAAAATTCAAGTGATTTATAATGCTATTGAATTAAAAACCGTTGAGCCGATATTAAAACAGGAAAATGAAAGGTGGTTGATTTCTGTGGCTCGTTTAGTTCCCTGGAAAGGAATTGATACAATAATTAAATTAATGCCAGAGATAATAAAAGAAATACCAAACTTGAAATTTATAGTTATTGGTGATGGGCCGGAAAAACCAAAACTTCAAGAGATTATCCACTCTTTTGGATTAGAAAACAGCGTCAGATTGATGGGTTTAATGACTCATGGGGATACTTTAAAATATATTTGCGCCAGTGACTTGTTTATTCTAAATAGCGGCTATGAAGGATTACCTCACGTTTTAATAGAGGCTTTATCGTGCAACGTGCCTGTTGTCGCTAGTGATGTGGGTGGCGTTTCCGAGGTTATATATTGTAATGAACTTGGGTTAATTTTCAAATATAATAATGAAAGAGAAATTTTGAAAGTAATTTTAGACTTTTTTAAAACAGGAGCCAAAAGTGATTGGTTATTAAAATCAAAAGAAAGGACTTCTTTCTTTGAACAATTTTCTTTCCCCAATATGATAAATAAAACCGAAGAATTATTAAAAAATTTATGAAAGTTTTGATGATTTCCATTGACAAGGGACTGCTGGGTCGCGGCCAGCTCGGCGATGTGGTTGAGCGCCATCGTAGATATGGCGAATTTTGTGAGCGTCTGGACATTATCGTCTTGAGTCAGCCCGGTTTTGTAAATTATCAAATTTCCGACAAGGTCATGGTTTATCCGACTAACTCGAAAAAAAAATGGAAATATTTTTTTGATGCCAAACGGATTGGCCGGGGATTGTTCAGGCAGACCAGTTATGATTTAGTGGTGACCCAGGAGCCATTTTTAACCGGTTTAGTCGGTGTTGGTTTAAAAAAGAAATTTAGCAGTAAACTGTTGGTTCATTTTCATGGCGATTTTGTCGGTCTGCCTTTATTATTTGCCAAATTATTCGTGTTGCCGAAAGCCGATGGAATCAGAGTAATGAGCGAGGGACAAAAAGAAAAGTTGATCAGAGCGGGGATTAGTGAAAAAAGAATCAGGGTTATTTCCACGCCGGTTGATTTAATGAAGTTTGAAACTTATGGAGAGAAAGCGTCAGAAGAAGAATTGTTGAGGAATTTAACCGTATCAGCGAGAGAAATTAAGTTTGTTTTAATGGTCGGCCGTAAAGATCTGGTTAAAGATTTTGATACTTTATTTAAGGCAATGAACTTAGTTTATGAAAAACATCCAGAGACTGGGTTGTGGCTGGTAGGCAATTACACTAACTATAGCGAGGTCAAACAACGACTAAACTTACCAGCGGATAAAATAATATTTACCAGCAGAGTCAGCTCTAATGATTTAGCAGCTTATTATAAAATAGCTTATCTGACTGTTTTATCATCAATATCGGAAAGTTTCGGCAAAGTTTTAATCGAGGCTAATGCTTGCGGCAAGCCGGTGGTTTCTACCGCCACAACCGGCGCCAAGGAGATTATTAAAGACGGTGAAAATGGCTTTTTGGTGCCCATTAAAGATTGCAAAGGGTTGGCTAAAAAAATTATTTATTTATTGGAAAATCCGGAGGTTGCCAAACAAATGGGAGAAAAGGGGAGGACGATGGTCAAAGAAAAATTTAGCGACAACACCGGTAAAATCATTCAATTTTGGAATAATATAATTAATAATAAACTATGAATAAGGTTTTTGTTTCTATTGCCACTTACAACGAAAAAGAGAATATTGAGAATTTAGTCAGGCAAATTTTTAGCCAGCAGGTTGACAATCTGTCTATCGTTGTAATTGACGACAATTCGCCCGATGGCACGGCGCAGATTATCACTGGTTTAAAACAAGAATTTTCCGGCCTGAATCTGATTAAGCGTTCCGGCAAACTGGGCTATGGCAGCGCTCATATCGCCGGTTTCAAAAAAGCGATGGCCGAGGGGGCGGATATTATTGTTTCTATGGATGCCGATTTTTCCCATCAGCCAGAAAAAATTCCGGAGCTGGTGGCAGCTATTAGAAGTGGCAACGACGTGGCTGTCGGTTCAAGAAAAATTAAAGGCGGAGAGGTTGTCGGCTGGGGCTGGTGGCGAAAATTTTGCAGCACCGGCGCCATGATGGCTTCTCAAGTTATCTTAGGCATCAAGACGCGCGATCTGACCAGCGGCTTCAGGGCCTATAAAAGAGAGGTTTTTGACCGGGTTGATTTGGACGGGATCAAAAGCGACGGCTATTCCTTTTTGGAAGAATTGATTTATTTGATTGAAAAACAGGGCTTTTCAATCAAAGAGATTCCCATTATTTTTCATGATCGTCGCTTGGGCCATTCAAAATTATCAAAAAAAGAAATAGTAAAATTTTTTGTTACCATTTTCAGAATTAAATTTGGCAAATGAAACTATTAATGATTACCAGAAAAGTCGATCCCCACGACGCCTTAGCCGGCTTTACTTTTAATTGGGTAAAAAAAATCGGGGAGAATCTGGACGAACTCTATGTGATTTCTTGGCAAAAAGGGGACAGGGGAGACTTGCCGGCCAAAATCAAAACCATTTTTTTACCTGACAATAAATTGAAAAAGGTGTTGGTTTTAGAAAAAGAGTTATTTAAAATCTTACCAAAAGTTAGTGGCGTTTTCTGCCACATGAATCCAGAGTATACAATTCTAGCGGCGTTTTTGGCCAAGATTTTTAGAAAAAAAATTGTTAGTTGGTACACGCACAAGACCGTCAGCTGGAGAAGGAGACTGGTAGAAGTTTTTGCTGACAAAATTTTAACTGCCTCAAAGGAAAGCTTTAGAGACCTTTGGTTTAAGGATAAAGTCGAGGTGACAGGACACGGAATTGATTTGGATGTTTTTAACAATATTGATTCTTACCATGGTTATGATGGTATTTTTCACATCATCACTGTTGGCCGGATTTCGCCGACCAAAAATTATGAGTCAATGATTAAAGCGATGACCGAATTAAAAACTGAACCAGCGAGATTAATAATTGTCGGCGATGCGATTTTACCTTCGCAAATTCAATACTTAAAATCTTTAAATGAGATGGTAAAAAGGTTAAAGCTTGATTTTACAATCGATTCGAAAAATTATTCAAAAATATCTTTTGCTGGTTGGATTTCTAATCGTAAAATTCCCAATAGTTTGAAAACAACTGATTTATTTATAAATTTAAGCGGTACTGGCAGCTTAGATAAGGCAGTTTTGGAAGCCATGGCTTGTGGTTGCTTGGTTTTAACCTCCAATGAAGCGTTTAAAGATATTCTGCCCCCAGAATTAATGGTGGAAAAAAGCAATCCTCAAAAGTTGGCCGAAAAAATAAAGTGGCTGATGAATTTGCCAGCTGAGAGAAAAGCTGGGCTAAGACAACAATTACGGGACGAGGTTGTCAAAAACCATAACTTGGACGATTTAGTAAAAAAAATTGTGGCTCAATTTTATGCGTAATAAAATACTACTAATTTACCCAAGGTTTTATAAGATTGATTTTGATGCCAAGAGCTATCCTTTGGGCCTTTTGGCCATTGGCACGGTTTTGAAGCGGCAGGGTTTTGAAATCAAGTTGATCGATTTTTTAGTGGAAGATAATCCGTTGGAAGTTTTAGAAAAAGAATTAACCGAAAACGTTTTAGCCGTGGGCCTATCGGTAATGACGCCCCAAATAGCCGATGCCTTGAAAATCAGCCAAAAAATTAAAGATTATAACCGGGCTTTGCCGGTGATTTGGGGCGGCATCCACCCTACGCTTTTTCCGGACCAGACTATTGTTCACCCTTTGATTGATTTTTTGATTGTCGGCGAGGGCGAAATTTCTTTTTCCAAATTTTTGAGATTTTTGCAAGGCCAGGGCGAACTGGCCGATATTGGCGGCTTGGTTTACAAAAAAGACGGCCAGGTTTTTAAGAATCAAGAAAAAGAGTTGATTGATTTAAATGATTTGCCTTTGATGGATTATTCTTTGCTTTCTTCAAAAACTTTGAAGTTCGATTCGATAATTTTTAATACTAGTCGCGGCTGTCCTTATCGTTGCACTTTTTGTGTCAATATTTCTCTGCACAACCGAGCTTGGCGGTATCAGAAAGCAGAAAAAGTTTTGGAAGAGCTGGCCTATCTGGTCGATACTCTGGGCTATAAAAAATTGAAATTTCAGGAAGATAATTTTTTTGTCAGTCAGGATCGGGTGGAAAAAATTTTGACGGGCATCGAGGAAAGGGGATTAAAATTTCAATGGCTGGCTAATTGTCGGGTCAACTATTTTCGAGACGATTATTTAAACGACCAGTTTTTGGAAAAATTGAAGCGATCCGGCTGTTACAAGCTGATGTTTGGGGCCGAATCTGGCTCACAGCGGGTTCTCGATTGGCTAAAGAAGGACATCACCGTGGCTCAGATAATCGAGTCTGCCCAGCTGTGCCAAAAGCATGGTCTGCGAGCCAATTATTCGTTTATGTGCGCTCTGCCGACCGAGACCAAAAAAGAGAGACTGGAAACCCTAGAGTTGATTGACAGGTTGATGGCGATAGGCGATTGCATCGAGATTATCTCGCCCCAACCTTATCGGCCTTATCCCGGAGACGAGTTGGCACAGTATTGCCAAAAGTTAGGCTATCAATTTCCGGATAAACTGGAAGATTGGCCCAAGGTGGTGGCCAAGTCTATGGATAGCAGCTCCAGCAACCTGGAAAATTTTCCCTGGATTAAAAATCCCAATGAGATCCGGCTACAGAGAGTTTGTTCTATTATCGCTACCAGCAAAAAAGGAATGAGGGGCTATATCAAAAGATACCCACTGGTTCTCGCTCCATTTATTGCCCTGTTTTATTTATTGGAAAAAACCAGATGGAAATTGAAATTTTTTGGCTGGCCTTTAGAGTATTCGATTTTTATTAACTTGTATTGGCAGACGCAAAAATTGAGAAAAAAATTATTTATCAAATAAGATGAAAATTTGTTATTTTGGCATTTATAATCCCAAGTATAGTCGCAATAGAGTTATTATTAAAGGACTAAAAGAAAATGGCATAGAAGTCATAGAGTGCAGCAGCAATTTATCCGGGCTTAGAAAATATTTTGATTTAATAAAAAAACACAAAAAAATTAAAAAAGATTACGACTTAATGATTGTTGGCTTTCCCAGCAATCAGGCGGCGTTTCTGGCCAAATTTCTGACTCGAAAACCGGTGATAGCCGATGCTTTCGTGTCTTTTTATGATTCGATGATCTTTGATCGAAAAAATCATTCCCCTCGCAGTTTACCGGCGCTCTATTATTGGTTTTTAGATTGGTTGCCGGCACGGTTTTCCGATTTAGTTTTATTAGACACCCGAGTCCACATTAATTATTTTGTGCGCACCTTCGGCATAAGAGAGGAGAAGTTTGAACGCGTTTTGGTGGGAACTGATGAGAGTGAGATATATTTTGACCCGGCCTTAAAGAAAAAACTTGATTATTTTTTGGTTCATTACCATGCTAGCTTTTTACCGCTCCAGGGAACCGAATATATTATTAAAGCGGCCAAAATTTTGGAAAAAGAAAATATCAGGTTTAATATTATTGGCAGTGGCCCGGAATATAATAAGATTATCAAGTTGGCTCAAAGCCTGGAGACTAATAACACGGAATTCATCAAGCCAGTCCCTTATGAGAAATTAAGGCAATATATTTCGGTGGCCGATATTTGTTTAGGGATTTTTGGCCAAACACCTAAGACCAGCCGGGTTATACCCAACAAAATTTATGAAGCGATTGCTTGTGGCAAAGCAGTGATTACCGCTGATGAGCCGGCTATCCATGAAGTGTTTACCGATGGTAGTAATATTGTTTTGTGTCACTCGGCTGATCCGAAAGATTTGGCAGAAAAAATTTTGTTTCTAAGAGATCACCAAGCGCTAAGACAGAGGATTGCCGATAGTGCCTATGAATTTTTTCTATATAAACTAACACCAAGAGTTATAGTGGAGCAACTGATCAAGAGATTGAAAAAAGAATTCTTAAACGATAAAGCCAGAGAGAATGTATAAAATCACAAGTCCCCATGATATTTTACTTATTCTGCCACCGAAGCGGTTTAAGGAACACCGTTATTCTTTGGGTTTGATGTATATCTCTGGTTATTTGCGCGATCATGGCTATGATAATACTATAATTGAAAGCAAGATTTTTGGCGGTAAAGATTATCAGTACGACCGAGAGAAAGCTAGAGAAGAAATTATTGAAATAGTAGTGCGCCTCAAACCAAAAATCATTGGTTTTACTTCCACCACCATTGAGATTAATGAGGTAATTTGGTTAAATCGGGAAATTCGTTCAAAAATCGATAGTCATTCTATAATCGGCGGTTCTCACGCGACGGCCATGCCAGAGCAAACACTTCTCTCTGGCTTTGAGGCGGTGGTGTTGGGCGAGGGAGAAGAGACAACGCTGGAGTTGGTTAGAGAGCTGGAAAAAGATAAGCCTAATTTGTCATCGGTTGGCGGTATTGCTTGGCTGGACAGGGGCTCTAATCGAGTTGTCATAAACAAATCGCGAGAACAAATCGATATTTCTCAATTGTCGTTGCCAGCTTATGACAAGATAAATATGGATTATCATACGCGCCTGGGAGACGATATAATCCGTGGCTTTCCGATTAGAGCGGCTATGGTGATGGCTTCTCGCGGCTGTCCTTATAGTTGCACTTTTTGTGGTTGTAATCGGATTTTCGGCCACCAGATTCGTTACCGCAGTTTGGACAACATCAAGGAGGAAATAAAGCTTTTAAGAGACAAATATGGTGTCGAGGGAATTTGGTTTGCGGATGACACTCTGACTGTAAGTTATGACCATGTCCAAAAAGTTTGTGACATTATGAAAGAACTAGGAATGTATTGGGGTGCGCAGTCGAGAGTGGATTTAACCAATGAAAAAATGGTAAAATTAATGAGTTCCAGTGGCTGTCTCCAGCTCGATTTCGGCGTCGAATCAGGGAATCAAAGGGTGTTGGATAAAATTATAAATAAAAGAATAAAATTAGCTGAAGTAGAAAAAGCTTTTATTTTATGCCGGAAATATCACCTCAGGACGCAAGCCAGTTTTATGATCGGCTTTCCCACAGAAACCAAAGAGGAGATGGAAGACACTTTTAGGTTTGCCCAAAAAATTAAACCAGATTATTATTCTTTTAATATTTTAATGCCCCTGCCAGGGACAGAGATCTATGAAAAATATTTCAAGGGCGAGATAACTCTAGCAGATTATGAGGACGTTAACTTTCATAAAACGAAAGACAAGTTTAATAAGTCTCAAGTAAAAGATTTAAATCGACTGCACGCCCAGTGGCGCAGCAAGCTTTTTGAGGGTGTTAAAATTCGAAGCTTAATTCATCCTCTCAAGGTCTTGGTCTTGTTTTTAAGACTTGGCCACAAGAGAGAGAGGGTGAAGTTTATCGGTTTTAAAATAAAAAGAGCTACAAAATATTTTCTCAATAAACTCGGTTTTAAGTTTGTTTTATGAAAATGATTTATATTGCCAACGCTAGAATTCCCACAGAGAAAGCCCATGGTTATCAAATAATGAAAATGTGCGAATCTTTTGCCGATCTGGGAGTTAAGGTTGATTTGATTCTGCCATATCGGAGCAATAAACAGTTTCGGGGAGTAGCGTCATTCAAACATTATCTAGTAAAAAATAATTTTACGATTAAAAAAATTTATTGTCCCGACCCAGTTTTTTTAATGAATAAGTCGGGCTGGTATATAAAAATTCAATCATTATTTTTTTCTTTAGGGCTATTGATTTATTTGGTTTTTAAATCAAGAAAAGATGAAATTATTTATACTAGAGACGAATATTTTTTGTCTTGGTTAACGTGGTTTCCTAATAAAGTGATTTGGGAGGCGCATGACTTGTTAAGATCACGGCAGACGAAGCAGTGGCTTAAATGTTTTAGAATCATGACCATCACCCAGGGTTTAAAGGATGAGATGACGAGACTGGGCGTACCAGAAGAAAAGATTTTGGTGGCGCCGGACGGTGTCGATTTGAAGCTATTTGCAGGAATTTCTAATTCAAAAAAAGATTTAAGAGAGGAATTAGCTCTGCCGCTAGAAGAAAAAATTATCCTTTATGCTGGTCATCTTTATGATTGGAAAGGGGCAGATACTTTGGCTCAAGCCGCCACTTTTTTAAAAAATGAAAACGTTAAATTTGTCTTCGTTGGTGGAATAGGCAAAGACTTAGAAGCTTTTACCAAGAGTTATGGTGGAGAAAAAAATATTCTAATTGTCGGTCAGGTGAATCGATCTGTGGTGCCAAAATATTTAAAGGCGGCGGATGTTCTGATTTTGCCCAATTCCGCCAAGCGGGAAATCTCCAGTCACTACTCCTCACCTCTGAAGCTTTTTGAATATATGGCCAGTGGTCGGCCGATAATTGCTTCCCGTCTCGATTCTTTACAGGAGGTTTTAACCGACGAAGAATGTATTTTTTTCTCTCCCGATGATGCTATTGATTTGGCGCAAAAGATTAGCCACCTATTATCAAATAAAGAGTTGGCCGAGAAAGTGGCCGCCAAAGCCGGAGAGAAAGTAAAAGATTATACCTGGGAAAATCGCGCTAAAAATATTATTAAATTTATAAAATATGCTGGATCAGTATCTTAATAAAAACACCGATCTCGATTCCAGCCAAAAGGCCTGGGAGCGTTCGTGGTGCAAGCAGTCTTTTGGTTTTGCTAGAGTCATCGACGTTGGTCGAAGAATCTATAATTATTTTTTACTGCGATTTTTAAAGAATCACATTAATGGCCAGGCCGAATTTTTGGAACTGGGTTGCGGCACAGCCACCCTGGGCCTGAAACTGGCCCATTATGTCAAAGCATATACTGGTTTTGATATCGCGCTCAATGCATTACAGGAAGCAGAAAAGAATTTTAGAAATAGCGGGCTGAGTAATTTTAGTTTTGCGATTAAAGATATCACTAATTTTGATTGCGAACAGAGGTTTGATGTGGTTTGGTCCCAGGGACTAATTGAGCATTTTCCCGAGCCGGCCAAATTAATTGACGCTCATCTGCAGGCTTGTAAAAGAGGCGGTAAAGTTATTATTTCCGTCCCGGCTAGGAATTCCTATCATTATATTTGGTATCTACTCACCCGGCCGAAATGGCTAAGACGTTTTTGGCCCTGGCCGGATGAAATTTTTATATCTGACAAAATGTTTAAAGAATATCTTAAATTGTTGGTAAATGATTATCAAAAATATACCCTAACTTCCTTAAGGCCTCGGTTCCTGGGGTTGTCAATCTTGATTATTGAAAAGTAATTTTTTATGATGATCAAAAAACATTACTGGGCTTTTATTCTGGCAATTATAGTTGGTGTTTTATATCTGGCACCACAACTTTTTTTTATATTTTCTTTGGGTGATAAGTTTCAAGGAGTTTACCGTACGCTTAATGATGACGAGCTTTATTATATGTCGCGGGCGCAGGAAGTGGTTGATGGGCATTATCTTATTAGTAATCCTTATTTTGCCGAATATAAAAATAGTTTGCCAATGCAGGTTTTTTTGCCGGATTTGATTATCGCCTTGCCGGCTAAATTGCTGGGAATTAGCGTTGGTCAGCTGTATACTTTTTACGATTTTTTATTCCCGGCCGTTTTGTTTACCCTGACTTACTTTATCTTTTATCTTTTGACAAAAAATAGATTGTGGTCCTTAGTTTTTGGCTCTTTTCTGCTTCTGATAAAATATTTTTACGTTTTTAATCGTCCGATGAATCCCCAGTTTGTTTTTATTTTTGTTCTCAGCTTAATTTTATTATGGTTGATAATCTTATCTCGGTCCCGAGATCAGAATAAAAAAAATAACTGGCTGGTTGTTTTGGCTGGAATAAATCTGGGCCTGCTGTTTAACTTCTACACCTACTTTTGGACGTATTTTGTCACTATTATTTTTATTTTATTGATTTATTTTTTATACAAAAAAGATTTTTATTTTTTGAAAAAATTTTTTGGCATTGGTCTGATCGGCTTAGTTGTTGGCATTCCGTATTTTTATCAGGCCTGGCAATCAAGCAGGTTAATTTTTTTCCAGGAGACGATTCAGCGAATAGGACTTATAAACACGCGGCTTCCCTCGGGAATCGTGATTAGTTTTTTGGCGCTGCTGATCATGGTTTTATTTATTATCTTTTGGCGTTTTGCTTCTAAAAGAGGAGCTAAAATAGCCAACACGGAAGTTTTTCTTTTTTTGGGCACACTGGCCGCTTTGGTTAATATGAATCAGCACCTGATCACTGGAAAAAATATATTTTTTTCTAGTCATTATGACTTAATCTCTTTCTTCTTTATTGGTTTTTCTTTTGTCTATCTTCTGTGGCGAAGCAGGATAGTTGTTTTTTTGGCCAGCTTGAAAGCCCTGTCAATAGTGGCCCTATTGACAATAGTTGTTATTTTTTCATCAGTTTTTTCTAATTCGTTAAAATTTGATTATTCTGCCGAATTAAATAACCAAAGATATGCTTCGATTTTTGATTGGCTCAATGACAATACAACGAAGGACTCGGTAGTCATGACGGATTCAGTGCTAAGCGAATATTTGCCGGCTTATACCCACAATAATGTATTCTTTAACTTTGGTGGCGTGCTATTTTTTGTAAGTAATCAGGAAATTTTGAATCGATTTGTTTTAAATAATTTTTGGCGTCAGAATTTTAATGAAGAATTTGTCAAGGAAAATTTCAAATCGGTTTACGGCTATCAATACGATGCTCAGGGCGGTCGGGCCAAACAAGTGAATAACTTCAAAAAAATATTTAATCTCCAAGGTGACGAGCTGGAAAAGATTTATTTTCCGCCAGATAAAATCAAGGCGGTTATTGACTATTATCACCAAACCAAAGAAGAGGATTGGGCCATAGCTTTCAAAAAATATCAGATTGATTATTTAGCGGTCGATGAAACGATCACCAATAATTGGCAAGTGGATTTAAAAAAGTTTAGCTTTTTGCGGCCAATCTATGAAATGAATAAAATAAAGTTATATCAGGTAGATTTTACAAAATGAGGTTTTTGTGTTAAAGTAGCCTAATAAATTAGAAGGAAAAAGCCATAAAAATAAGCGATTATGATTAGATTTATAAAAAATTATTACCCATTAATATTAATTATTATTTTGGGCGTATTACTACGTTTTTGGGGAGTTTTTCATGATTGGCCATTAAGTTCGGCTGCGTCAGGAAGAGACGAAATTAATATCTTAACTGGCAGCTTAAAGATGTTGAGCAATTTTAGCCTGGTGCCGCGGGCAGCCGATTCTGGCGGCGGCACTTATTTCCCCTTAATGTATTATTTTTATTTGCCGTTTTTAATGGTTTATGCGGGGATTTTATTCATCTTGGGCCAAGTTCACACTTTGGCTGATATCAAGAACTCGGTTGCGCTGAATCTGGGCGATTGGCTGCTTGTCGGCCGTTTCATCTCGATTATTTTGGGCTCTTTTTCTATCTATCTAATCTATCTAATTGGTCAGAGGCTGTTTGACAAAAAATCAGTCGCCTACTTGGCCGCTCTGTTTTTTGCCTTGAGCCCTTTTAATGTGGCTCTAAGCCATTTCGGAAAAATTTGGACGCCTCAAGTTTTTTTTATATTATTGGCGTTTTACTTTTTTCTTCGTTTTTGGCAGGATCCAAATGGTCGGCTCTCAATTAAAATTGTTTTTTTTACGGCTTTGTTTGTCTTGCTTTCTTTTGCGGTTAATCTTGTTGGCGCCATAGCTTACCCCCTGCTTTTGCTAATAATTTTCATTTATTACTGCGATTTTAAATGGCGTAAGTTTTTTGCATTTTTAACCAGTCGCTGGTCGATTCTGTTACATTTATTTTTGGTTATTGGGGTTTTGGTTGTATTTTTAATAACACCCGATTGGTTTAAATCCTACGACATAATTAGGCGGATATTTTTTACAATCGATACCGGTATTCCTTTTTATGCTCAGGATTCGTTTTGGGATTTGCCTTGGTGGGGCAAAACCGGATTGGTGTTGAATATATTGCTTCAGTTTGAAACGGTCGCCTTTCTCTTCCTGGCGCCGGCCTTTTGGTTTTTATATAAACAAGGCAAAAAAAATTTTTATTTTTTGCTCTTTTCTTTGTTGGGATTTTTTATCGTTTTAAGTCCGCCACTGATGAATACCACTCGACCACGTTATCTGTCTTTATTAACCCCTTTTTTAATTTTTCCCGCCGCTTACCTGTCGAACAAGCTGGTGACTTGTTTCAGACAGAAGAGGGCATCCCTGGTTTTTATCTTTGTGTTTATAGCTATTATTATTGCTCCCGCTCTATTTATTGATCTAAAATATGATTATCTTTTACAAAAGAATAGTACAAAACTGGAGCTGTATTCCTGGTTGAAAAACAATCTCCAGCCTGGCGAAAAAGCCCTTTTAGTGGAATACTATTTTTTGCAAGACTTACCGCCAGATAAAGAGCTGATCTCTCTGATCAAAGAATATTCCCCGTCATATTATTCTACGCGTTTGAAATATATAGACAGTGGGTTGGCAGGAGATCTTCGTGGTTATGGCCTCTACTCCAATGGATTTATTTGCCAGTGGCCCAAAGAAGTGGTGGAAAAGATAAAATTTGATTATATTATTATCGCCGAGACTAAAACCCCTCCATCTTTTGACTTGGCCAATTATCATGATTTCAGGCTCCTGGATGTTTGTGACAGTATCCCTAAATATCGTTTGACGACAGAGCAGTTGGTTTTTAGTGAGGATAATAGCCCTTATTTCAACTATAGTATCGATAGCGGCACTCCTTTGGAATCATATTACCCACTATGGCAAATCAAAAAAATCGGCAAGCCGGTAAATATTTATAAGATAAAATAAACTTTTATGGAAAGTTATCAAAAAAAGTCATTATCCGTCGTAGTCCCCGTTTATAATGAGGAGAAGACAGTCGGTCAGGTTATGGCCAGTCTAAAGAGCGAATTATCAAAATTAGACGTCCAGTACGAAATTATTGCGGTTAATGACTGTTCACAAGATCAAAGTCTGGTTGTTTTGGAAAAGATAGATGGAATTAAGGCAATAAGCCATCCTCACAATAAAGGCTATGGCGCCTCTTTAAAAACTGGCATCAAGGCCAGTCAATATGAATGGATCTTAATTATCGATGCCGACGGCACTTATCCCATCGATTCCATTGCAAAGTTGCTGGAAAAAATCCCTCAGTACGACCTGGTGGTGGGAGCGCGTGATAATAAAAGCAGCGCCATTCCTTCAAGTCGCAGGCACGCCAAGGGATTTTTAAATAAATTCGCCGGCTATTTAGCTGGCCGCGAGATACCAGACTTAAACTCTGGGTTAAGAATTTTTAAAAAAGATATCATTTTGAAATATTGGGAATTATTTCCTAATAAATTTTCTTTTACCTCTACTTTAACCATGACTTGTTTAACCCATCAGTATGAAACAATTTTTCTGCCAATCGATTATTATAAAAGACAGGGCAAGTCGTCGTTAAAACCATTTGAATTTTTTGTTTTTTTGAAATTAATTATTAAACTGTCTTTATTTTTTAAGCCACTTAAGGTTTTTATTCCGATTAGCTTATTTTTACTGTTTATAGCAATACTACTAACAATTCTGTTTCTCGTGGGCGTTCTCGGCGCTTTTATGAACACAACAATCATGGTTTTATGCGCGACCGCGTTACAAACTTTTTTCTTCGGTTTGTTGGCGGAAATAGTCATTCATAATAAATAGTAATAATGGATAATTTTTTTAAACGTTTGGTAAAAGAACTCAAATATATCGCAGGTTTGGGTTGGACGTTTAAAGCCGTGGGCGAACACTGGGACAAAACAACAGATTATGACGATATAAACGAAAGGACCTATTCTTACTTCCGACGCTTTGTCGATGCTGCCAAGCTATTTGATTTACCTGATCAAAAATACACCCTGGATATTTGTTCCCGGACGGGCAATGGCAGTTTGTACTTTTGGCAGAAAGGAAAGATTTCTCGGGTGGTCTGTGCCGATGTCACCCAAAAGATGCAGTTGATTTGCGCGGCTAATCTAAAAAAATATCCGATTAATTTTGAGCTCGAGTATTTTGACAAGTACCCCTTGCCTTTTGGGGATAATGAATTTGAGACTATTTTAAGTTTTGAAACCATAGAGCATGTTCCTCAGCCGCAAGTTTTTATCAAAGAATTGTCTCGGATTTTGAAACCAGCCGGCTTAATGGTTTTGACAACCCCAAACGTTTTATGGGAGCCGGTTCATTGGTTGGCCGCTATTTTTAACATTCATCATAGCGAGGGACCGCATCGTTTTCTCCGGCATCATAAAATTAAAAAACTGCTCAAGCAAAATAACCTGGAAATAATAAGAGAGGGGACTTTTGTTTTAATCCCCGGTGGGCCCAAGCCTTTAATAGCATTTGGAGAAAAACTGGAAGAGACTTTGCCCCAGTTTATTTTAAGATGGCTGGCTTTGAGAAGAATTTATATTTGTCAAAAAAATAAATAATAAAAATAAAATGGATTTGATCAAAGCAATAAAAAACAGACGCAGCGTTAGGACCTTTCAGCACAAACCAGTAGCCAGAGAATTGATCGAGAAGCTGATAGAGTCGGCTATTTGCGCTCCCTCGGCTTGCAACATTCAGGGCTGGAAATTTATCGTGGTTGATAATCAGGACGTCAAAAAAAGCATAGTAGACGCCGGCGGCTCGGTTTTGATTGAAAAAGCGCCTTTAGGAATCCTGGTTTTATATAACAACCGAACCCACAATGTCGGCTATCGTGATTATATCCAAAGCGCGTCCGCGGCGATAGAAAATTTGCTTTTGACCGCCACTAGCGAGGGCCTGGGGGCTTGCTGGATCTGCCATCTGCCTCGGCCTGGGAATTTACGAAAAATTTTTAATATTCCCAAATCTTTTTCTCCCATCGCCTATCTACTATTGGGTTATCCGGAAAATCAGCCTCAGGCCGTGCCGCGTAAATATCGGCTCGACGAAGTTATGGCGGTTAATAAGTTTTCTCCAAATTGGCCCAGATTAAAAGTGAGTTGGCTCGGACTAAAGATTAAAAGATTATTAATCGCCATTTATAATTTAATGCCAACCATCATTAAGAAAAAATTTTTGAACAAATTAGTTGACAAGAACTTCGTAAAAAAGTTTGAAAATTAGGAAATAATGAAAATAATTTTTATCAATCCGCCGGTTAAGAATCTCATTACCGCTAATGTGCCTATGGTGGTAGAGGAGGGAGGCCGTGGCGCGCTGCCGCCTCTAGGTATTTTGTATGTGGCCGCCTATTTAAAAAAATATACCAGCAATGAGATTAAAATTTTGGATTTGGAGCTGGAATCTAAAAGCGATGAGGAAATTGGTGATTACCTTTTAAAAGAAAAGCCCCAGGTCGTCGGCATCACTTTGATTTCCTTTCTTTTGATCGATGTCATTAATTTAATTAGCTTGATTAGGCGCTTTTTGCCAGAAGTGAAAATAATTGCCGGTGGTCCGCATGCCTGCATTTATCCGGTTGAAACTTTAAATAGTTTGCATGTTGATTATGTCGTCTTAGGCGAAGGCGAATTGCCCTGCTTTGATTTGATCAGTAATTTGGATGACCTAGAAAAGTTAAAGAAAGTTAGGGGATTGGTTTTTAAAGATGGTGAAGAAATTATCAATACCGGCCCCAGAGAATTGATTCAAGATTTAGACTCCTTGCCCTTTCCTGCTCGGGAATTGACAGAGTACAAAAAATATTATTCCACCCTGGCCTTGGCCAATCCGACTACCACCATGTTCACTTCCAGGGGCTGTCCTTACCAGTGTGTTTTTTGCGACCGGCCACACTTGGGCAAGTTTTTCCGGGCGCGATCAGCAAAGAATGTGGTTGATGAAATGGAAGAAGTGGTTGGCTTGGGTATTAAAGAAATTTATATTTATGACGACACCTTTACCATTGATCGTCAACGAGTAGTTGATATCTGCGAAGAGATTTTGAGGAGAAATTTGAAAATTTATTGGGATGTAAGGGCCAGAGTCAATACGGTAGATGAAGAATTGTTAAAACTCATGAAAAAAGCCGGTTGTTCCCGAATTCATTATGGAGTCGAATCTGGTGTTGATCGGGTGTTGGAGAACCTTCGCAAAGGCATTACCGTTGAGATGGTCAGGCGCGCTTTCAAAATGACGAAAATAGTTGGAATTGAAACGGCAGCTTACTTTATGGTTGGTTGCCCCGGTGAAACTATGGACGATATTAAAAAGTCGGTAGAACTGGCCAAAGAATTAAAGCCGGCCTATGTTCATTTTTCGGTATTCAGTATTTACCCGGCCACGGACGCCTATCTTAGGGCCTTAAAGGCTGGTTTAGTTAAAAAAGACGTTTGGCAAGAATTTGCCGCCGCGCCCTCGGCTGATTTTAAACCGCCGCTTTGGGAGGAAAATTTTAGTCGGGAACAGCTAATTGAAATATTAAACCAGGCCTACCGCTCGTTTTATTTGAGGCCAAGTTATGTCTTTAAAAAATTAGTCGAAATAAAATCATTTAGCGATCTTTGGCACAAGGCAAGGATTGGATTGAAGATCTTTAGGATTTAATAAAAAATTGGTTTTTTAAATGAAAATTCTCCTTATTTCCCTTAATCAACAGGATGTGGAGGAATACAAAAAAGCGCCGACTGATATTAGTGCTCTGGGGGTGAGGTATCTTTCTTCATATTTGAAGAGCCAGAGCCAGGAGGTAAAAATATTATTTCTAGCCAAACCTTATGGCGTGGCAGAGAGCCAGGAAGAATTAGAACAAATTAATAATCTGATAAACGAACAAAAACCAGATTTAATTGGTTTAAGCTTGATGTCCAACCATTTTTTTCGAGCCAAGCAGATAACTAAAAATATAAAAGAAAAATTTTCCGCTTTACCGGTGATCTGGGGCGGCATTCACCCTACGATTGATCCGGCCGGTTGTTTAGCTTATGCAGATTTAGTCTGCGTGGGAGAGGGCGAATTACCCCTTAGCCAACTGGCGCAAGGAGATAATTTAAAACAATATCAAAATCTGAACCTGGCCGGGATTTGGTATAAAAAAAATGGCCAGATAGTTAACGGCGAAAAAGCCGATTTGGTAAAGGAAATAGATAGGCTACCCAATCCCGATTATGATCTGGAAAACCATTACATTATCCATCAGGATAAATTGGTGCCGCTTTCGATTGAAATTTTTAGGCAGTATTATCCGGCGTCCCGCGGCGATCATCGTTTAATTTCTACCCGCGGCTGCCCTCATGCCTGCGCCTACTGCTGTAATTCGGTTTTTCGGGATATGTATGGCGGTGGTTATTTAAGAAAGCGCTTCGTGGAACAGGTAATAGCTGAAATGAAAGTAACCAGGGAAAAATTTCCGTTTTTGAAATCATTCAAGATCATGGACGACAGCTTTACGGTCAACGATCTTGATTGGATAAGAAAGTTCAGCCGCAGGTACCAAACGGAAATAAACTTGCCTTTCTATTGTTTGATCAGCCCCCTGACAATCACCCAGGAAAAATTGGATTTATTGGTGGCGGCGGGGCTGTCTACGGCGCAAATGGGTCTGCAGAGCGGTAGTGACAGGATAAATCAGGAGATTTATCTAAGACAGGTTAAAACCGATCAATTCTTGGCCGCGGCAAAACTGCTGGAAAAATACCAAAATCGAGTAAGCGTTTCCATTGACGTAATTGTGGACAATCCCTACGAAACGGAATCAGACTTGCTGTTGACGGCCGAAATTTTAAACCAGATAAAAAGACCTTTTCATTTGTCGCTTTTTTCATTAGCTTTTTATCCTGGAACGGAACTCTACCGGCGAGCATCGCAGGATAAAATTTTAGCAAACAATGAAGAATATTTAGACAAGCAATTTCATTTATTCAAAAAAAATTATTTAAACAAAATTATTTACTTGGTGCCCCATCTGCCGCCCGAAAAAGTTAAGGTTTTATTGGCCAAGAGAAACAAGTTGTTTTACAAATTTCAGGTAGAGTTGTTGTATCTTTTTTTGACCAAAAAAAATAAGATGCCCTCAATGTTGATTAAGGCAGCCAAAATTTTGAAACATTTATTGAAATAAATATGAAAAAATGGCGACTTAGAATCAAGAGTGTTTTTTTGCTGGTTTGCTGTTATTGTTATTGTCTTATCCGTGGCCGGGCTGACAAAAAAATTACCGACCCCAAAAAAATTCTGGTGGTTCAAATGGCCAAGTTGGGCGACATGGTGTGCACCACGCCGGTTCTCCGGGCGGTTAAAGCAAAATATCCTCAAAGTGAGGTTTATGTCTTGGGTGATGCTGTCAATAAAATTTTATTGCAAAATCATCCTGATGTCGACGGCTATATTGTTTTCGGCGATAATCTTTTTCGTTTCATTAAAGAACTAAGAAAAATAAAATTTGATTTTGCCTGCGTAGCCGTGCCGGATTTTGACAGTTTGGCTATAATTTATCTCTCCGGCATTCCTTTGATTTGCGTTCCGAAAATTACTGACGGTTATTCTCCTTATAACACCAGGCCGTTTAGGCTGGCTTCTAAATTAGTAGTTACCAGAAATTACGGTTTGGAAAAATATGCGCCCCGGGAATATTTAAAACTTTTAGAGCCGATCGATATCTATACCGATGATACCAAAAAATGGCTGGCCTACTCATCCTGGGCAAAGAAAAAAGTTGATGAATTTTTTATTGATCGCGCTATTGATAAGAGTAGCGATTTTATTATTGGCTTGTCTCCGGCGGCCGGCAATAAAATAAAGCTGTGGAGTCCCAAAAAATTCGCCGATTTGATAAATCATATTTGTCATCATTGGCAGGCGAAGATAATTATTATCGGCGCTTCGGCCGATACCCCCTTAGCCAACGAGGTTGTTAGTCATCTAAATCAAGAGAATCAAGTAATAAATACGGTCGGGGTATTTAATTTGGACGAGCTCAAGGTGTTGATGGCTCAAATGTCCATGTTTATCAGCGTGGATACGGGCCCAATTTATGTCGCGGAAGCTTTTGAGGTGCCAACCATCGACATTGTCGGTCCGGTTGACGAGAGAGTTCAGCCGCCCCAAGGCCAATTCAATAAAATCGTAAAGGTTGAAAGAAAAAAAGCGGAGATGTATATTCTGAATTCCAGAGATTACAATTATCAGGAAGCTAAGAGGCAGGTAGATGAGATAAGCGTTGAAATGGTGGTAGAGCAATTTGAGCAACTAGTGAGCGCTATTAATACTGTCGGAAACAGAACTAGAGCTAAGCCCCGCGTTCTAACCTAAAAAAAGTCAAAACTTGAGAATTAAAAAGTAAACCGATGATTTTTTTAAAAAAGATTCTCTCTTTAAGAAACAAGAAATTTGTTCGGGACGCTTCGGTTTTACAGCTGGGATCAATATTTTCAACCGGCCTGTCTTTTTTGGCTTCCATTGTTTACGCTCGGATTTTGGGTATAAATGGTTATGCCAATTACGCTTTGATTTTTGCCTTTGTCAGTTTGACCGGGATTTTTATGAATGTGGGCACTAATGAGACGGCGATTACTCTTTTAGCCGAGGCTTATGCCGAAAACAACAGGGAGAAAATTAAAAATCTTTTGACCTATTATATAAAAATAACCTTTTTGTTCGCTTTGGTAGTCGGATTAATAATTATTATTTTTGCTCCGTTTTTAACCTCGCTTTTTTACCACAACCGAGAAATCGGCCGGCTGGCCAGGATTGTTGTCATCGGCAACATCAGCCAGATTTTTTTCTACATGTACACGATAGTTTTGCAAATCATGAGAAAGATAAAGAATCTTACTATTGTTGAAAATTTGAATAAAATTTTTGGCGTGGTTGTTCCTGTCTCCCTGGTTTTAGCCGGCTTTGGCTTAAAGGGTTTGGTTTTTGGTTATCTTGTAGTCACTCTCTGTTTTGCCTTATTTTCTATATTGGCTTATCGCCGGCTTTGGCTAAGAAGCCAAGTTTTACCTTCCTGGTTGGAAATTATCGGCAATTTAAGGCGGGTTAAATTGGCCTATTATTTCAAATTCGGTTTTTTAATTGCGGTAGATAAAAATTTGGGCAGTTTGTATAGTACTCTGCCAATTTTTATTCTAGGTATGTTTAGTTTCGACCAGGTGGCTTTTTTCAAAATAGCAACGGCCTATGCCGGGCTACCCTCGATCTTAATTAGTCCGGTTTCTCGTTTATTAATGGTGCAATTGCCAAAGTCAAAAATCTACAGCCTGGCCATTCTAAAAAGAGATTTTGTCAGGTCGTCTTTTGGCGGCTTTCTGATTACTTTTGGTGCGGCCTTGGTTCTGGTTTTTCTGGCGCCCATATTGATTCCCTTGGTTTATGGCCAAAGTTATTTATTCGCTATTTGTTTATCCTATCCTTTGCTGCTTGGCACGGTGATTTCAAGCTGGGGCTTGGGTCTTAGCTCAATTTTTAGAACCTTGAATTTAATGAAAAAATCGATTATAATTAATTTTGTTTTGATCGTCGCCGGCAGTGGTCTCTTATGCTTTCTGGCTAAAAATTATTCCATTAATGTTTCGGTCTGGGCGATCGCTTTGTGGCTGCCTTTGGCGACAATGGTGTTTTTCTTCTATGTCTTAAACTATATGAATAAAAAAATAAAAGTGACTAATGAAACTGGAGAATAAAAATTTTTTTGGCACCAAAGAGCTGGTTGATTATTGTTTGAAATATGTGACAGGCGAAGTGGCGGATGTCGGGGCCGGCACGGCCAAGTATAAGCCGATGATTTTAAGCCGAGCCTCTTCTTATTTGGCTTTTGATGTAGTGCCAGGGGAGAAAATAGACGTGGTTGGTGATGTTTTAAACATGCCTTTGTCCAGTGAGAGCTTTGATACGGTTATCTCCACTCAAGTACTCGAACACGTCGAAAAGCCATGGGTGATGGTTTCTGAAATAAGAAGAATTCTAAAGCCCGGCGGCGTTTGCGTTCTCACCGCGCCTTTTTTAATTTCTTATCATCCTGATCCGACGGATTTTTTCCGTTACACCACCGAGGGCATAGTCTCATTGTTTAAAAATGAGGGTTTCGAAATTATAGAAGCCGGCTCTTATGGGCGTTTATTTTCTACCTTTAAAGAGATTGTTCGGCTCGGTTATTTCCGCCAAAAACGTTTTAAGGGTCAGGAGTTATTTTTGAAGTACGCACAAAAATTTACCCATTGGCTTGACGGCTTTGTTAAAAACAAAAGCATTTATACCAATATTTATGTTATTGCCAGAAAAAAATGAAAATCATATTAATTAATCCGCCGGTTTGTAATGATATCGGCCATAAATTGGCCGATACGCCGCCCCTGGGCTTGCTTTATTTAGCCTCTTTTTTGGAAAAAAATGGCTATCGTGAGGTTAAGGTTGTCGACGCCGATGTCGCTTTAATGAGCTGGCCCGCCTTAAGAGATTTTTTAATCAAGGAAAAGCCAGAAATAGTCGGGCTGTCTGGCGCTTCATTAGTTTTGCCGGCTTTGATAAAAACTGCCCAATTAGCCAAAGAGGCTTTGCCCGGTGTCATAACAATCGCTGGCGGCTTCGGACCAACCAAGGAGCCAGAAAAAGTTTTAAGAGATAGTAGTGGTTCCATCGATTTTATTGTCAGAGGAGAAGGGGAGGTTACTTTACTGGAAATGGTCAAGCAGATTGAAAGCCGGGAGAAAAGGTATAACCAGATAAAAGGATTGGCTTATCTCGATCAAAATAATTTAGTTATCACTGAAAGCAGGGAGGCAGTCAGGGATTTGGATTCTTTGCCTTGGCCGGCTTATCATCTTTTAGAACAAAAGTTTTCTGACTACGGCGGTATGCATGCTCGTTACAAGGAGATGGGACGGCCCAACGCTGTTATGATCGCTGCCCGCGGTTGTCCGCATCGTTGCACTTTTTGTAGTCTGGGCTCGAGGCTGTATCGCCAGCGAAATCCTCGGGATGTCGTTGATGAGATGGAGTCTTATGTTAAGAAGTTCCAAGCTAAATCCATCCAGCTTTACGATGACGAGTTTGTTGGTCTTAGCCCCAAACAGAATGAATGGATTAATCAGATTTGCGATGAAATAATTAGACGCGATTTGGACAAAAAACTTTCTTTTCTGGTTCAGGGACGTTGTAGTCAGTTTGTCGATTTAAAAACTTTGCAGAAAATGCGTCAAGCCAATTTCCGCTGGATTTGGTGGGGCGTGGAATCAGGTTCTCAAAAAGTTTTAGATTTGATAAAAAAGGATTTAAAAATTGAAAATGTGATCCGCGATTTCTCTCTGGCCAAGCAAGCTGGAATTAAGTCATTAATGTTTATCATGGTCGGTTTTCCAGGAGAAACGCCAGCCGACATCAAAATGACCGCCGCCTTGGTAAAAAAAATCAAGCCCGACGACATCGCCATTCATATTGTCACACCATACCCGGGTTCGGAGATGAGAAAATATTTGGAAGAAAATAATTTACTTGAGACCACCGACTATTATAAATTCAATACGCGTCGGGACGTAATCCATCATACTCAAGAAATGACTGCCGAAGAAATAAAAAAATATTTTCATCTTCTGGTTTTTCGGTTTTCCAATGGTCATTGGTATTTTATTAAGTTTTTCTTTAAATCATTGACCACCATCGATGGCTGGAAAAAATTATTCAAAAGGATAAAAATGGCGTTTAGCTATTTTTCCAGTTGGTTTAAGATTAATGTTAATTAAGTGATTGTGAAAAAAATAATCGT
Source organism: Patescibacteria group bacterium (assembly GCA_041649575.1). Classification (GTDB taxonomy): domain Bacteria; phylum Patescibacteriota; class Patescibacteriia; order 2-01-FULL-39-33; family 2-01-FULL-39-33; genus JBAZMW01. Next base: position 48,550 of record JBAZMW010000002.1, read on the forward strand.
TACAACCAGTTGGGATGACGGCCATAATTTGGATTTAAAGACAGCTTCTTTGTTAAAAAAATATGACTTACGCGGCACTTTCTATATTCCCAAGCAGTTTAACTCTCGCTTAACAGAGGAAGAGATATTAGAAATTTCTAAAACGCAGGAGATAGGCGCCCACACCAAGAGCCACGCTTCGCTTACCGAAATCGATTTGGTTTCAGCGAAACAAGAGATCGACGTCTCTAAAAAATGGTTGGAAAGCCTCCTAGGGCAACCAATAAAAATGTTTTGTTATCCCAGAGGATTGTATAATGATCAAATTAAAGAGGAAGTCAGAAGAGCTGGCTTTATTGGAGCCAGGAGCGTTCTTTATGGAGAAGAAATAAAAGATCCCTTTGAATTGCCGGTCAATTTACAGATTTATCCCTTTCCTTGTCGCAAAAGAAATGCCCGCACTCTGCATTGGTCAAAATTTTTATTTCAGCCGCTAACAAGGAAATTTTCAGTCATCAGAAAAAATCATTTACCCTGGAAATCTTTTTTAAGTTGGAGTAATTTTGCGGAGCAGTATTTTTTGTCGGTCTTAAGTCGGAGTGGTTTTCTGCACCTCTGGGGCCATTCCTGGGAAATTGAAAAATACGGCATGTGGGGCCAGTTGGAAAAATTTTTAAAAGTGATCTCTAGCCGTAAAGATACATTATATTTAACTAATTCCGAAGCGATTTGGTATGCGCATCATGGTTCTAACTGATTGTTTTCCTCCTTTGTTGGGAGGGGGCGCGGCGATTATCGCCCAAAGACTGTCTCTGGCCATGCAAAAAGCAGGTCATGAAATTTTTGTTTTTTCTATTTGCCAGAAGGAAGAAGACGCTGGCGAGCGGGAAGTGGATGGATTAAGAGTGTTCTTCTTGCGTGATCAATATAACCCAAAGTGGCGTGGCTGGCTATCTTTATACAACCGTAAAGTCCTCTCGGTTTTGGAAAAGCATTTGGCCGATTTTAGACCGGATGTGGTCCAGGCTCACAATATTCATTCCTATATTTCTTACGCTTGCTTGAAACTGTCAAAAAAATATTGCAGAAAGGTTTTTTTGACGGCTCATGATGTGGATATTTTTCATCAGGACAAATTTTTTAGTTATATCGATAGAAATAACTTAACAATTCCCAGCAGCTTCAATTACAAATTAACAATTATAGAAAGGATTAAACAGATCAAGCAAACCAAAAACCCTTTTAGGAGTTTAATTATTAAATATTACTTGAAAAACGTAAATCGGATTATTCCAGTCAGCCAGGCCCTGGAGCAGGCTTTAAAGCAGAATGGTATTACTAAATTGAGGGTCATCCATAACGGCATTGAGCCTGGTGAGGCCGTAGTTAACGCTAGAAGTCTGATTAAAGAAAGATTTAATATTGATTTGGCAAAAAAAATAATTTTAATCGCCGGTCGGTTTGGCGGGTTAAAGGGCGGTGATTTGATTCTAAAGTATGTTCAGGAAATAAAAAAATCATTTAGTGATTTTGTTTTTGCCATCGCCAGCGATAAATATCAGTATAATGAAAATATTTTTAAGCAGGCCAAGGCCATGAACTTATCGGAGCATCTGGTTTTTACCGGTTGGCTAAATTATAGCGAGTTGAGAATTCTATATTCCGGCTGTGATGTCTGTTTTATTCCCTCGGTTTGCTTTGACTCATTTCCCAATGACAATTTGGAAGCCATGTCTTTTAAAAAGCCGGTCGTTGGCACTTGTTTCGGTGGCACGCCGGAAGCAGTGGTTGACGGCGAAACTGGCTACGTCGTTAATCCTTTTAATATACTTAAAGTTGCAGAAAAAATTGTAGAGTTATTAAATAATTCAACAAAAGCAGAAAAAATGGGGGAAGCTGGATTTAGAAGGGTAAAAGAGAAATTTAGTCTAAGTGAGCAGATAAACAAATATTTTACTGTTTTTTTTGAAGCTGCTATAAATAAAGAGTCAAATAAAAAGCCACAATGAAAAATCAGCTAATTAAAAAAATTATTTTTCCTCTATTTTTAATTTTTATTTTTATTGTCGCTATAGGTATTTGGTCTACCCCGATTCTATTTAAAGGCTATCCGGTTTCCCTAAGGAGCGTGGAAATTGTTTTAGCTAGAAATTTAGCCCAGAGCAGTGTTTATGGCTCGGAGAATGATTTAAATGTGGTAGTGGCGCCGGAACTCGTTAAGACCGAAGCTCATTACAGCTCTCAAGGCAACAAATTCAGTCCGATTTTTTGGTCAATGATTTTTAAGGCTTTAGGCCATCAAGACTGGAATCATCTGATCATAATTTCTTTGATTATCAACGCTTTAAGTCTGATCTTTTTTACTCTCACCATCCGTTTTTTATTTGGTATGAAAACGGCCATGTTTTTCCCTTTTATTTATATTTTACTGCCATCAATCTGGCAGACTGCGGCCGTATCTTTGGGCGTCTATGAATTCAGCCTGTTATTTTTCTCTCTCTTCACCTTATTTTATTTTTGGGGCGGTAAGCAAAAATTCAGTTATTTTTATCTAGTTCTGTCTGGTATCTTTATGATTTTTTCTTGTCTAGCCAAAGAAGTGATGTTTTTGTTTGTGCCGGTTTTTTTCTTTTGGCTTTTATTTTACAAAAAGAAAAAGGAATTATTGGCTGTCTTTATTCCTTTTTTTGTCTTACTAGCGATTTTTTGGCTGCCAACCATGTTGGGATTTAAGGGCCAGAATCATTACCGTAATTTCTTCGTCGTCAATTCTGCGCAAGAAGACAGTTATGCCGATTATCACTCTTTTGGTGAGTTTTGTCGCGATCCTTATACTTTTCATTTCGAACGCGAAGCAACCAAGATTAAGTTTGAACAAAAAATTAAACAGACGGAAAATGAAGGCGGCTGGCTTTATCTAGGAGCTTTGGCTAAAACCGGAGCTAATAATGCTATTAGAAATATTAGTTTTAGCGAGCGTCTATCGGAAGGGATGGTTTTATTATTAAAGCATTTACTTCGCTACCTTTCCCTAGAAGATATTGGAGGGCCTTTTATCTTTTTATTAATGATAATCGGTTGGTGGCAATTAAAGAAAAAGGACGTTAAGCTTCATTATCTTCTTGGCGTCTGGCTAGTCGCTGTTCCATTTCTCCTAGCTTTTGTGGCCCTGGCTAGCCGTAATCATTTAGTTGACTTTGGTTTTGCCATTGCCGGCTTGGTCTCTTTGGGTCTGATTGGTATTTGGCAAACAACCAAAGACAGCTACTCTTCCGGCAAGTATGCTAAAATATTTTTTATTCTTGTAATTTTGCTGACTTTGTACGCCTTGTTTTTGGCTGGTCGTACTTTTTGGGGCAGGGCCTATGATAGTTCAAATACTTTAGAAATACAGTATCTAGCTAAAAAAACAAATGAAATACCAAATATTAGTCCTCGGGAGGTAATTGCTGGTGGCTGTGCTTGTTTTCAGCCAACTTTGAATTATTTGACTAATAAATCAGTGGTTTTTTTCCATCCCGATACTATCAGGGAACTAGTGGAAAAAAGAAAGTTACAGGCGGCTTTTGATAAATTTGGCGTTAAATATTTTATTGGTTATGATTCTCAAATTTCTAAACTGATAGCCGAAAACAGCAATGCGAAAAACATCGCCGCTTGGCCCGAAAAAAAAGAAGTTAATCTCCCTACCAGTTATAATAAGAGTTGGCTTCTTAATTTAATCAGATAAAAAGATGATTGATTTTAAAAATCTACCTCAAGTTGCCGGCAATATCCTTAAAGCGAGGATTGGCCATCGCGTTCCTCTGAAAGTCACCCAGTATGTGACTTATCGTTGCAATTTAGCTTGTGGTTTTTGCGGGCGTCGTTATTTGAAAACGTCAGAAATGGCCACCGAGCAGATTAAAAAATGCATGGATGAGTTTAAGAAAATGGGTACGATTTTTTGGTCTTTTAACGGCGGTGAGCCGCTGCTGCGTCCGGACATTGGGGAATTAATTAATTATTCCCAAAAATTAGGATTCAAGTGTTCCATTATGACTAATGGCACCTTAATTCCGGAAAAAATAGAGCAGTTGAAAGGCTTGGATTTAGTCGAAGTCAGTCTCGATGGTCCCGAGGAAATAAATGACGCCATTAGGGGTCAGGGCACCTTTAAAAAAGTTATCAAGGCGATAGAAATATTAAGGGCTAATAACATCTTGGTCTGTATTGATTCGGTTATCAACAGCACCAACCTCGATTATTTAGACGAGCTTTGGAAAATAAGCGAAAAATACGGTACTCAATTGGAGTTTCAGCCGGTTATTATCCATAGTGGTGATCAAGAAAAAAAAGCGGCTCAATATTTTCCGGCCAAGGAAAAATTTTTGGTGGCGATTAACTGGTTAATCGCTCAAAAGAGACAAGGCCGTAAAATTAACAACTCTTTTTCTTATTTAGAACAACTAAAAAGTTATCCAGATCTGCCCATGTCTTTAGACTGCTGGGCGTCTTATCTTTTTTGTGTCATCACTCCCGATGGCTTTGTGGCGCCTTGCGCCGTTATGCTTGATGAACAGGAGAAATTCAAAAATGGCCTGGAAGTTAGTTTTGAAAAAGCTTTTTATAGTCTACCGGATCTTAAAAAATGTCGTCGTTGTTTTTTTAGTTGTTATGGGGAATATAACTGTGCGCTTAATTCATTAACTAAAACCGGATTAAAGTTTATCAAAAATAAAATATTGGGTAGCGGTTGGTTTTGGCAGTAATTTATTTTTTTTGCCAAAAAAAGAAGATGTCTGCGTACATATTCCAAACATCACACTTGGCGCAGATGGAAATCTGGTCATACTTACCTTGAAGATGAAGTTGCCTATATTTTTTTATCAATTCTGAATTCCAAATTTTATTAACGGTTTGGTCACTGGCGTTTCCCAAGACGCCCACTCTGGCTAGGTCGTCGCAACAAATGGAGACATCGCCGTTAAAATGGACAGCCGGGGAAAACCACAGATGATAACAAGGATATCTTTTGTGATTTTTTCTGACATGGCTTTTTGCCACGTTGCCGCCATAATTGTGTTGGTCTCGCAGTTCGATGATGACTTTTTCGTTTTGCCATTTGGAAATGAAGTTTTTTGCCTGCGATTGCGTGTCATCGTCAACAATCATCCGGACAAAAATTTTTGGTTTTGCCGCCCGCCCCTTAATTTTTATCAGCTCTTTGACGTTTTTTTCCACTTCATCTAGTTTGTCCACCCCGGTTTTTTCGCGGTAGGTTTGCGCTTCCGGGCTTAGGAAACTAATGGAAACCTTGTCAATCCCGATTCTAACAATCTGTTCTGCGATGGTCGGAGACAGTAGAGATCCGTTGGTGGTTAAGGAAATGCTGTTTCGCCGATTTTTTTCTTTGATGTATTTGGCCATCTCCATGAGCCGTGGGTTAATCAGCGGTTCACCAGACAAATGGAGAGAAAAATTTCTCGGGCCATAATTGGCCGCCTCATTAACTATCTTTTTAAAAAAATCAAAATCCATACTACCGATCAGGGTTTTGCCGGTTATCCGGGCGCAGATGCGGCAATTGAAATTACAAACAGAGGTCGATTCCAAAAAAATATGTTGAGGGAAATCATAATTGATCATCCTTTGGACAAAGACTTTTTTAAACCAGCTAAGAGGCGGGAAATTACTCCAATCATCTAGTTTTTTGACGTTGATTTTAGAATTTAGATAGCTGAAAAAATCATTTTTAGTCATGGAGATGGGTTTATTTTTTTAAAAGGCACTGGTTTAAAGATGGTCATAATTGCTCCCCATAAGCTGGTTAGGATAAAATTAAGCAGAATAATTTCAGATAGTAGTACCAGTGATTCAGTGGATTTTACCAGCGGCCCCAAAAGAATAATAAGCGCGGCCTCTCTGGTGCCGATACCCAGAAAAGATATGGGCAGCAGGCTTAGAAAGGAAGCGATCGCGACAGAGGTTATCAGTTCAGGAAAACTGACGACGGTTAAATTTATAGCCTGGCCGAAAAAGTAAATCTGTCCCGAATAAATTACCCAAGAAAGAGCCGTGATCAAAAATCCTATAAAATACGTTTTGTAATTGTAGGTTTTTAGGCCGGTTTTAAAACTATTAATCTCGCTAGTCAGGCCAGCAGGCATCAGCCGATAAAATATTTTTTCAATAAATTTTCTAAAAAATTTATTTTTTATGGCCAGCAGCGCCGCCAGAATCAGCAGGATGATTACAAGGTAGAGTAGAAAGAATTTTTCCAAATAACGACTGAAAAAGAAAATCAAACCAACTAAGCTAAATAGTAGTAAAAAAAATAAATCAAACAATCTATCCATAATAACGCTTACCAGAGACTCTCCTGATTTATAGCCTTTGGCTTTCAAATAATAAATTTTGATCAGTTCGGCGATCCGGCCGGGCGTAACGGAAGCAAAACCCAAGGCCGCGATATAGATTTTAAATGATTCCATTATTTTGTAAACAATGCCTTGTTTTTTCTTAAGATAATTCCAACGCCAGGCCCTTACAAAAAGGTAAGGAACAGTTAAAAGCATGCCGAATAGCATAAGGGCATAGTTCATGGTTTTTAAAAGCTGGATCGTGGCCGTCCAGTTGATTTCCTTGGCAATAATAACAACCAGAACCAAACTAATTAGAAAATAATATTTTTTGGAAATAGTTTTCAACGGCCGATAAAAGGGAGAGTTTTTAATGATCAATTTCAAAAGCTTGATTCCCGCCCGTAAATTATTTTTTAAATTATTCCAACTGCGCAATTCTAAAATTCTTCTTAAAATATAACGTGGCGCAAGGTAATATGAGCGGTAGGCGGCAATCACCATGGAAAACAGTTCCTTTCGGGAAAAAGTTTCGTCCCAAACCGGCGGCAGAAAATCTGGTTTAGGGTCGAGCGCGAATTTTTGCCAGAAATCTTCTTTAAAAACGCCTTCTTTTTTCCCCATTAGATATAAATCAGTAGCCGCGGGAAACAAGGTTAGCACAGAAAAGTGGACATAGTCGGGAAAAAGTTTTTTGGCTAATTTGATCGTTGCTTTGATATCGGCTTCAGTTTCATGAGGCGAACCGATCATAAAATACCCGGCCGTTTCTATGCCCGCCTTTTTCGTCAGGGCAAAAGCCTTTTTGACCATGGGCATAGAGATATCTTTTCTTAATATTTTGAGGATTTTTTCCGTACCCGCTTCAACACCGTAGTGGATTCTGGTGCAGCTAGCCTTTTTCATTAATTTTAACAACTCTTCATCCACGGTGTTGACCCTAGCTCTCACATCCCAATTTATTTTTAATCCCTTTTGGATAATGAGGCGGCAGATATCTATCACTCGTTGGCGGTCAATGGTAAAAGTGTCGTCGTAAATGAAGATTTCTTTAATGCCTAATTTTTTTATCTCTTCCATTTCCGCGACCACATTGGGAGCGCTCCGAGCCCTGAAAGCCTTGCCCATGTGCGGCCGATCGCAGAACAGGCATTGGTAGGGGCAGCCACGCGAGGTGAACATAATGGTCGTGGGATTTTTCTGGGCTACTATGGAGTAATATTTTTTGTAAGGAGTGAGTTCTCTGGCTGGAAAGGGCAAAGAATCCAAATCTTGAATTAATTCCCTTTTTCCAGTATTGATAATCTTCCCACCTTCCTTAAAAATCAGTCCTTTGATGTTTTTTGTTTTTTCCGGATTATCAAGATTATCAAGTAATTCGGCTAAGGCTATCTCGCCTTCACCTACCACCAGATAGTCAACAAAATCGTTATTAATGGTTTCTTCTGGATAAAGATAGGTATGAGGTCCGCCCAATATTATTTTTATCTGCGGGTTGGCTTTCCTCACGGCCTGGGCGATTAGGTAAACATCGATTAAGGAAAAAGTCAAAACCGTGATGCCGATTGCATCAGGATCCTCGGCCACAATCCTGGAAACAATTTCCTCATTGCTGATGTCCTCCATCGGACAATCCAGCACTTTTACCTGGTGAGGAGTATTTTTTTGTAGGTAGCCGGCCAAATATAAAAGACTTAGAGGCGGTAAAAAATCCATGCCCGATTCCAGTTCTTTGGGCATGTCGCTTTCAATTATTTTGGCGAGCGGCGGGTTAATTAAGAGTATTTTCATTTATTTTTTGGCTTTGGTTTAAATAGAATTCGTCCTAATATTAGCATACCCAAAAATACGGTTTTTATTCCGTCCCAGGAATTAAGTTGTTTTAATTTGCGAATAATATATTTTGGTCTGAGATAAAACTCGCGGAAGGCTCTTTTTTGCCAATAGACTAGATCGGCTGGCGTCAGGCTTCTCTGAACCGGCAGAGGCGCCGTATTGCTTAAAGGAGCGAATCTTTCCCAGGGGGTGTCTTTGGAAATAAGGCCTTCTTTTTGGGCGTAGTAGTACAAATCAGAGCCAGGCACGGGACAGGTGATGAAAAAAGTGGCGTTATCTAAATCTAGGCTTTTGGCAAAATCAATAGTTTCTCTTATGGTTTCTTCGGTTTCGCCAATATTGCCGAGCATGAAACTGGCGTGCGCCAAGATGCCGTGGCGTCTGGCGATACTGATGGCGCGTTTTCCAATCTCGGTGGTAGTTTGTTTGCGCATCAAGCTTAGCACTTTTTGCGAGCCCGACTCCAGCCCAAAAGATATTTTTTTGCATCCGGCTTTAGCCATTATTTCCGCCAGTTCGTCGCTGATTGTATCGGCTCTAGAGGAACAGATCCAGGCGATGGGCAGTTTTTTGTCAATTATTTTCTGGCAGATTTCAAATGCCCTGGGCCGGTTTAAGGTAAAGTTATCATCCAAGATGTTAAATTCTTTGATGTTGAATTTATTAATGCATTCTTCGATCTCCGCAATAACGTTGTCAGCGCTCCGGTATCGCAGGCGACGTTGCCAAATACTTTTGGAAACACAATGCACACAATCGAAGTTGCAACCTCGGCTGGTTTGTAAGGGGGAACACTGTTCCTCGGTCAGTTTCTTGGTGGGAGCGGAATAATATAATTTTAGGTCGAATAAATCACGGGCAGGAAAGGGGATATCGTCTAAATTTTGAATCATCTGGCGGGGCGGGTTGTTTATTATTTCCCCCCGGCGTTTAAAGTATAAACCGTTTATTTTTTCAAAATCGGTTTTTTTATCCGAAAGAGTTTTAACTAATTCATAAAAAGTTTCTTCTCCCTCACCAATGACCGCAAAGTCGACGTAAGGATTACTCATCACTTCTTGAGGTAAGATGGTGGGATGAGTGCCGCCAAGAACCGTGACACAATTTAATAATTCTAAGTCTTCTTTAATGATCCGGCAGATTTCGAGAACATGGTTAATCGTCGGCGAGAGGCAGGTGAAGCCGACGATATCTGGTTTTTCCTTGGCCAAAAAATTTTTTATTTCTTCATAGCCCAAGGCCATGGCTTCCGTGTCGAGGATTTTTATTTCACAGTCGATTTTGGCACGCAAATAGCCGGCCAGGTAGGCCAGATTAAACGGCATGGCGTGGCCGCCAGATTCTTTCATGCCCTCGAAGTTTATGTAGGGAGGGTTAACAAGTATGATCTTCATATGCTTTTGATTTTTATTCTAAAGATTATAATTTTCTATTGACAGGCAGTCAAAATTTTTTAAAACGTAATTTAATTTTTTCCAAGTTTTTTGCGCCTGGCCGTATTTGATGATTTTTCTAATTTTAGGCATCTTGAAATCAGGCGGCTCGCCCAGAAAATCAAAAGGGTGGAAATAAAGACAGGCTGGATTGTTTTTAAGTTTGAGCCGAAGCAATTTTCTAAACACGAACCAGGGGATAATTCTTAAATAGACACCACCCGCAATGGGAATTCTTATTAGCTTACCGTCAAAAACAGCCAAGGGCATTTCTTTGATGCCGTTTATCTGGTAAGGGTTGATTTCCCCTTTTTTGTGGCCGTAATTTCTGCTTTTAAAAAATTTAAAAATAAAGTTTGGCAGACTAAAAGGGAATAGAGAAGAATCAAACTTGATACCTTTTGACGCCAGCACAGGTAGTGCCCAAAAAGTAGAAGAATCCAAAGAAAAATTGACAGCGCGGTGGCTGACCGGTCTTTTGCTGGTCAGGGCTGTAATCTTGTCCACCAAAATTTCTATTTCTTTTTTAAAGTTGTCGGAATTTTTCTGCCAAAGCGGCCGGTGATCCAGGGAGTGCAGGCCGATTTCTTGACCAGCGTCATTTATTTTTTTAATTAGGTTTGGCTCGTTTTCTATAACTTTTCCGGTCACAAAAAAAGTGGCCGTTGCTTTGTTATTTTTTAATAGCGGTAGAATTTTTTCCGTAAAGCTTTCCAGGTTTTCCCGTTCGTTGCCCTTAAGATATCTTTGCAAAGACAAAGATTCAAACCAATATTCCAGGTCAAAAGTTAGAATTACTGGATTCATCACTGGCGGTTGTTAATTTCTCTTCTAATAGCGGCAATCTGATCGGCCAAAAGACCAAAGAAAAAGACGAGAATAGACGCAATAAAGAGGAAAATGGTGCTGTCGGAAAGATTTATAGAAATAAGATCAAAAGCCAGGAAAATTAAAGCGACTATAAATAGAATCAGGCTGACCGGAAAAAAAATACGTAGCGGAGAAAAAGTCATAATCAGACGGAAAATCAGCATTAAAGTAGTGAAACCATCGCGCGGTTTGACCGTGCTTTTGGAACCACCCTCTCTTTTGTTTATTTCAATAGGCAGAAATTTAACATTTTTTTTGTCTTTCAAAAAAGCCAGGGTAGAAGTGGTGGACATGGAAAAACCATTAGGCATCAGGTGCAAGTAGTTTTTAAGAATATTTTTTTTGACCAGGCGTAAGCCGCAGTTTAAATCAGGGATTTTATAATCCACCAGGTAATTGGCAACAACTCTCAGCAACCACAGGCCTGGTTTTCGCAGAGTCGGCCTGACATATTTGCCGCCAGTCCGATCGCCAGCGATTAGTTCATAGTCATTAATATGAGCGATAAAGTTTTTTATATCTTCAGGACGATGTTGGCCGTCGGAGTCAAAAAATAAAATCCAATCATGCCCCGAATTAAGGACTCCGGTTTTCAGGGCGGCACCATAACCTTTGTTGTAGGGATGGTTTATTAGTTTTATACCTTCAATTTTATTTAGAACTTCTTTGCTATCATCTGTCGAACCGTCATTTATAACAATAATTTCATGTTCTATTCCCAGACCAATAAGTTCTTTTTTAAGCATTTCCACTGTTTGCTGGACTTTTTGACTTTCATTGTAGACTGGAACGACTACAGATAAATTTATTGTTTGATTGTTTTCCATAAATATTTTTATCTCCCTCTGCCTCCCAACGCCACCTTAATGGTTTTAAGTAAAATACTTAGATCCATCAGCAGCGAACGGTTTTTTATATAATATAAATCATATTTAACTTTTTCCAGAGATTCTTCCTTGGAGCCGCCATAAGCCGGTCCGTTGAGTTGGGCCCAACCGGTAAGCCCAGGCTTCACCAGCAGCCGTTCCCTGTAAAAAGGCACCTCTTGGGCCAAAATTTGGATAAATTCTGGTCTTTCTGGCCTAGGCCCGACCAGACTCATTTCTCCTCGTAAGATGTTAATTAATTGGGGGATTTCATCCAGCCTGGTTTTACGCATTAATCTGCCGAAACGAGTCACTCTCGGATCGTTTTCACTGGCCCATTGTGGCCCGTTTTTCTCGGCGTTATCAAACATCGAGCGGAATTTCATGGCCAAAAAATTTTTACCGTTTTTGCCAACGCGTATTTGCTTAAAGACCACCGGTCCCGGACTTTCTAATTTTATGATCAGAGCTATTGGCGGCGCGATAAATATGGCCACTAGCAGGCCGAGTAAAGCCAGAAAGACATCCATGATTCTTTTGCTGATCTCATAAAGTTTTTTGGAATGTTCGGCCAAGTTTTCCAAAAACCAGCTGTGTTCCAGATATTCAGCCGGCACTTTATTGGTTATCTGCTCGTAAAAGCTGTTGATATTATAAACATCAACGCCTAGCGACAAACAGTCGAAGATTTTTCGCGAGATTTCATCATTATTTTTTAAACTATTGGCGCTGACCAGGATATCCACCTGGTTTTCTTGGCAATATTTTTTTAAATCTTCGGGAACATTTTGGTTGTTTATGGCTTGATACCCTAGTTGCGGCTTATGATTTATCTCTCTGATTAACGAATCAGCCAGCGGTGATTGACCAATGATCAGCACCTTATTGCTAATGGCCGAGGATTTTATAAAGGTATAGAATATCCGACGCCACAAAAAAGAGAAAACCAAGGAAATAATCACATCTATCGCAAGGACTCTTTGCGGTTTAATACTTCCTAGAAAAGGATTGAAAAAATAAAAAATAGCTATAGCTATCAGAATGTTTATAACATAAACACGAACTAGCAGATTTAACAGGTTGTTTATATTATAACTTATTTTTAAATCATAAAGCTCGTTAATAAAAAAAACCAATAACCAGATAACAAAAACCACAGTAAACATAATTACATGTCCTGACCAGAAATAACCGATGTCCTTTAGGCCGTATCTGATAATTAAGGTCAAGTATAAACCTAGATATAAAGTGGCCAGGTCGCCTAACAAAAGGATGACCTTTTTTGTTTTAATAAAGAAATTAGCCATAATTTTAAGCGATAACTTCAATATTTATACAATATTTTTGACCAAAAATCAAGTTTGGCCGCCCGCCCTTTTAAAAGAATGATAATTTTGATAAAATATAATCATTAAATCCCTTTTTATGGTTAAAAGATTTTTTTTATTTTCAATTGTTTGCTTGTTTTTTTTTATTACTATTTTTCCGGCTCAGGCCTATGTTCCCTCCGACCCGTTGTATTACCGAGAAACCTATCTCAACCCTCTTGGCGCGGAAAAAGCTTGGGATTTGTCACGGGGTAATGGCGTGGTAGTAGCCGTCTTAGATTCCGGGGTAGACACGGACCACCCTGATTTAAAAAATAATATTTGGCGTAATTTGGACGAAACTCCTGGCGATGGCGTTGATAATGATCATAATGGTTTTATTGACGATATTAGTGGTTGGGATTTTGTCTCAGGTCAGCCGGATCCCAAACCAAAATTTTCTGAAAACTATTCAGCAGCCGGCTTGGAACATGGCACGGCTATCTCGGGAGTGATCGCTGGTACGGCCAATAACGGGCAGGGAATGGTTGGCTTGGCTTTTGATTCCAAAATCATGCCTCTTAGAATTCTAGATGCTGACGGTACGGGGGAGGTGCCCAATCTGGTCAAAGCCATTGAGTACGCTGTCAATAACGGAGCTGATATCATTAACTTAAGCTTAGTTGGTTATGATTATAGCCAGGAACTTTTTGATGCCGTTAGGTCGGCTAACGCTCGGGGAGTGTTGGTGGTGGCGGCCGCTGGTAACGCCGAAGATGGTTTAGTTGACGGAATTAATCTTGATAACAGGCCGGCTTACCCGGTTTGCTACGGCAATAATACTGATAATAATTTAATTATCGCCGTTTCTTCCGTTGATGACAAAAAGAACAAATCTGTTTTTTCTAATTATGGCAGCTGTGTGGACGTCTCCGCTTTTGGCGAGAAAATTCTCAGTGCCTCTTTTTATTATCCAGAGAAGGGTTTGGATGATTATTATCTTTATGATTGGAACGGAACTTCCTTTGCCACCGCTTTGGTTTCTGGCGCCGCCGCCCTAGTTAAGGCGAAAAATAAGTCTTTTACGCCGACCAAGATCACTGACGCTCTTTTGAGTACAGCTGAAGATATTGATAGTTATAATTCTCAATATCGGGGCTTGCTTGGCCGGGGTTTGATTAATGTTTTTAGCGCCGTAAATTATTTGCCGCCGGTCGCTCCCGGCCGTTTGGTAAAATTGAAAACTTCCAACACCGTCTATTATGTCGACTCCAATAACACCAAACATCTTTTTCCCAATGAAAGTGTTTTTTGGAGCTGGTATAGTGGTAACTGGCCCGATCAGAAGATAGCCATTGTTGGTCAGGAAGAGATGGACGGCTTGAGATACGGCTCAAATATGACCATCAGAGCCGGCACTAATTTGGTGAAATTTGGCAGTAGCAATAAAATTTATTTTGTCTCCGGTGGTAACCGACTGGTGCAGCTTAATGAGGCTTTGGCCCGTCAGCTTTTTGGCACAAACTATTATCAGCGGTTGGCCAAATTAAGCGAGGGTTTTGTGGCTGATTATTTTGAGGCTCCGGCTTTAAGTGAAGGGCTCTATCCCGACGGCTCTTTGATTCAGTACAAGGACTCCGGCGACATTTACTATATCCAAAATGGCACTAAGCGTTTAGTGACGGCCGCTGGCCTGGCGGCTAACAATTTCAAGAAAGAGTTTGTTATAAGAGAAGTTGGCAGCAGTTTGTCTTATAGAAACGGCGCCAATCTGGACGCCTGGGAAGAGGGGGTCTTTCCCTATCTCCTGATTAATTAATTTTTTTGTGCTGCTTATGTTTGAAAAACTTAAAAAAATAAAAAATCAAATTAGCGGCTTCTATTTTTTCCGGAGATACATGATTGCCAAGGAGTTTATTAAATTTTGTTTGATTGGCCTGACCAATCTGTTTGTCGATATGTCCGTTTATTGGCTCTTGACCCGCTTTTTTCATTTCTATTATTTATTAGCGGCCATTTTTTCTTTTGTAGTGGCGGTAACCTGGAGCTTCTACCTCAACCGGCACTGGACTTTCCGTCATCAGGAAAAAGACCTTTCTCGGCAATACATAAAATTTTTTATCGCCAATCTTATCAGCATCTTCATTAATCTCTCACTTTTTTATGTTTTGGTTGACTATTGGCATTTCTACGACCTATTAGCCAAGTTTTTGGCGGCGATGATCGTGGCTTTCCTTAATTTTTCTCTTAATAAATTCTGGACCTTTAGAAAACCGGCCAATAGTCAAACAACTCGAACTCCTTAGCCGCCGACTTGTTTTTAAAGGCGTTTTTTTATATAATAAGGGCAACAAAACTTAACCCATAATTTATGACTCAAAAAATAATTTTTGACAAAAAAAACATTCTGATAGTCGGTGGCGCCGGTTTTATCGGTTCTCATCTGGGAGATGAATTGGTAGTTAAAAACAAGGTGATTTGTCTCGATAATTTTCTGACCGGTACCGAGCATAATATCGCCCATCTTTTACAAAATCCCAATTTTAAATTTATTAATCATAATATTGTCGAGGCGATTAACCTGGAAAAGCAGCCGGACTTAAAAGAGTTTAGAATCGAATTTCAGGGTTTGCAGGAAATTTATTTTTTGGCCTCGCCCACCTCGCCGCGCGATTATTCCAGGTATCCTATCGAGACCCTGCTGGCCAATTCCGTTGGTTTGCGTAACGCCTTAGACTTGGCGGTGAAGTATAAGTCGCAGTTTTTGTATGTGTCTGGCTCGGCGGTCTATGGCCAGGTCGAGGATAAAAAAAAGGTGAAAGAGGATTATGTTGGCAGAGTTGATCAGTTGGGCCCGCGTGCTTGTTATGAAGAAGCCAAGAGATTTGGCGAATCACTGGTTAATAATTATCGTCTCAAATACAATATAGACGCCAAGATAGTCAGGGTGTTTAATTGTTACGGACCGCGGATGCGTTTGGGCGACGGTCGGATGATTCCCGAAATAATCGAGCTGGCCTTGAAAAATAAAGAAATAGTGATTTACGGCGAAAAGAAAAGTGCTGGTTCTTATTTTTATATCTCTGATTTGATCAAGGCGCTGATCAAGATGATGTCCAGTGGCGAAATCGGTCCGCTTAATCTGGCTTCGGAGTGGCAAAACAGTTTTGAGGAAGTGGCGCAAAAAATTATTCAGCTGACTGGTTCGCAAGCCAAAGTTAAATATGAATCAACCGGCGGCCTGATGGCGCCGCAACTTCTAGGCGATATCACTCAAGCCAAAGAAAGGCTGGGTTGGTTTCCTATAGTTTTGCTCGATGAGGGTTTGAAAAAAACCATCGACTATCTTAGCGCCCAGCAGGGAATATTGGATCTAAATTGAAGTTTTTTATAAAATAACCCCCGACCGGGGGTTTGTTTTTTTATCTAAAAAGTGCCATAATTTAGTTATGAAAATATTAGTTTTAATTCCTGCCAAAGACGAAAAGGCCAAAATTTTTTCGGTGGTTAGAGAAATTAAAGATTGTGGCTTCGAGGTGTTGGTGATTGATGACGGCTCTTCGGATAATACCGGCGAACTGGCCAAAGCCGCCGGCGCCAAGGTTCTAAGGCACGTTATTAATCGTGGCCAAGGAGCGGCCTTAAGAACTGGTTTGTCTTATGCTCTAAAAGGCGATTATCAAGCCGTGGTTTTTTTTGATGCCGACGGACAAATGCTGGCCTCGGAAATAGAAAAACTATTGGAGCCATTGCTTTTAAAGAGAGCTGAAGTGGTTTTGGGCTCGCGGTTTCTGGGTCGGGCGGAGAATATTTCCTTTTCGAAATTAATAACCTTAAAACTGGCTTTGCTTTTTACTAAACTAACCACCGGTCTGAAATTAACTGACGTTCATAACGGATTCCAGGCTTGGGATCTAAGTGCTCTGGAGAAAATCACCCTCACGCAAGATCGTTACGCCTACGCCTCGGAAATCTTAAAAGAAATCGCTCACAAGCGGCTTAGGTACCAGGAAGTCCCGGTGACTATCAAATATACTGATTATTCCAAAAAGAAAGGTCAGAGTATTTTTAATGCTTTGCACATTCTCTGGGATTTAATGATTAAAAAATAATTTATGCTGATTCAATTCATTCTCATTTTTTTTATTTTGCTTTTGGTTCTACGTTTGATTTGGCAATTAAAAAACAAAGAAATTTCGGGTTGGCAATTTTTGTCCTGGCTAGTTATTTGGTTTTTAGCCATCATTATTATCTGGTATCCCCAAGTGACTATCTTTTTGGCCGGCCAATTGGGCGTGGGCCGGGGCGTCGATCTGGTTATTTATTTGTCGGTGATTTTACTTTTTTATCTATTGTTTCGTCTGCTTTTGAGAATAGAGAGAGTGGAAAAAAATATCACAAAAATTACCCAGGAGCTGGCCGTCAAAAAAGATCAAAATCATGAGTCCGACTAAAAGAGTAACCATTATCATTGTTACGCACAATGGACGGCACTATTTGCCGGAATGCTTGGCTAGTGTTTTCGATCAGCATTATCTCCAAAGCCTTTTGAAAATAATCGTTATTGATAATGATTCTTCAGATAGCACGGTTAGCTATTTGCGGCAGTGGCCGCAGGTAAAGGTGGTGGTTAATCGTAAGAATTTAGGCTTTGCGGTGGCCAACAACCAAGGCTATTATTTGGCTAAAAAACAGGAAGCGGATTATCTTTTTTTATTGAACCAGGATACTGTCTTGGAAAAGAATTGCCTGCAGCGTCTGGTGACTTTAGCGGAAAAAAATCACAAAATCGCCGCCGTTCAGCCAAAAATTCTGCTCCACCCGGAAAAGCACCTGATTAACAGCTTGGGTAATTGTATAAATTTTTTAGGCTTTGCCTATTGCGACAAGTACCGGGCCAAAGACAGCCAGCCCTTAGTCGATCCGTTTGAGGTCACCTACGCCTCGGGAGCCGCCTGTCTGCTTAGGATGTCGGCCCTGGAGCAAACCGACCTATTTGATCCGCGTTTATTTATGTACCATGATGACGTCGATCTCGGTTGGCGCCTACGCTTGGCCGGTTATCGGATTATGGTCGATCCGCTGGCGGTGGTCTATCATAAATACACCTTTGGCAAAGGCAAATACAAATTTTATTACCTGGAACGCAATCGTTTATTAGTTTTATTGCAGAATTACCGTTTATTGACTTTGGTTATTTTTTTGCCGCCATTGGTTCTAATGGAGGCGGGTATGCTGCTTTTCGCTCTGAAAAACGGTTGGCTGAAAGAAAAAATCAAGGGCTATTTTTGGCTGTTGTCTCACTGGCCGTCGATTTTAAGCCAGCGTCTCCGGGTGCATTTTCAGATCAGAAAAGTAAGCGATCGTGAAGTTTTAAGGTTTTTCAGCGGCGCGATAAAATCGGAAGAACTGAAAAACCCCCTGCTCGTGTATTTAGTGAATCCACTGTTATCTCTATACTTCTGGTTGGCTAAAAAAATTATTTTTTGGTAAAAAGCTTAACAAGACTTAGCGCTATTATTTTTTTTAACTTTAGTTTAAATGGACCAACGGCTTTATCTAGCGACAGCGGCTGATGATAATTACGCGGCGCCTTTGGCCGCGATGCTGGCTTCTTTGTTGGAGAATGTTGCTCCGGCTTTTGGTGTTGAAATAAAAATTTTGACCAGCGATTTCAGCCCGGCCAATCAGAAAAGACTAATCGACTCTTTGGCGGGTTATAATTGCTCTTGCCAGTTTGTGGCTATCGGCTCGGAGCAAAAAAAATTTTTCGCCACCGGTCTTAATGCCAATACTCATTTGTCCGAAACGGCTTATTACCGGCTGCTCTTGCCGGAGCTTTTGCCGCAAATTGAAAAAATAATTTATCTCGATTGCGATTTAATAGTTCGTGGCGACATTTCTCGTCTGTGGCAAACCGATCTGGAAAAACAGGTCATTGGAGCGGTACCGGTACAGTTTTTGTTCTATTATGACTTGTTTTCCGAAGTTTTTTCTTTGCCGGTAAACCACGGCCTGTTCAATTCCGGCGTCATGCTGCTGGATTTGGCAGGTCTGCGCCAAATGGAATTTGTCAGGCTGGCGCGGGAGTTTATTGTTAAAAATAAAAACAAATTAACCATCGCTGCCGATCAGGACGTTTTAAATGCCATGCTTATTGGCAAATTCAAAAAAATTGACTTAAGCTGGAATCAGACGGTAGAGCTTTTTGTCGGCCGGGGCTACCAGAATTCCGCTGCCGGCAAGTATCAGCTTTACAGTAAAAACGAATTTCTGACCGCCCAAAAAAAGCCTTTAATAGTTCATTTCGACGGCGCTCTCAAGCCCTGGCACCATGGCCTCGCGCATCCTTACAAAAAAGAATATTTTTTGTATCTCAAAAAAACCGCTTTTAAAAGCCAGAAAAAACAGTGGAATTTCAAGCGCTTTTTGTCTTTTTACGGCTACTATAGCCTAAAACTTTTGCCGGAAAAATTTTTCCACTGGCTTTGGCCGGTTTTGAACAATCTTTACAAAAAGAAAAATTTTTCCGATTGGAAATAATTTATGTCTAAAAGAAACGTTTTAAAAATAATTTTTACTTGGTTGCTGGCAATTATTTGGGGCGGTTTGATTTTTTATTTGTCTTCGGTTTCTGATTTTTCCGTTGCTACTGGCACTGCCAAGCGCAGCAATTTTTTATCTGGTATCATTCACGTCTTGCTTTATATAATTTTGTCATTTCTGTTAATTCGCGCTTTGCTGACCAGCGGTTTGAGCCGGGGTCGGGCTTTTCTTTTTGGTTTTTTGGTCGCTTCGCTTTATGGAATCAGCGACGAATGGCACCAGTCCTTTGTGCCCTCTCGCGAAGCCAGGGTCACCGACTGGCTCTTGGATGTCGCCGGCGCTTATTTGACACTAAGCTGCTATACCTATAAATATAAATACCGCCGCCGCCAGTGAAAGCCGCTAGTACTAGCGGCTTTTTTGATAAAGATTCTGGTAAACTTTTCCCAGAAAATTTTTTATTGTTTGCCAGTCTTCTCGCTCATAAAAACCAAACAGGCGATAAAGTAGTAAATAAATTATTACTGCCAGTGGTCCCAGAACGATCAAGGCAAAGAGATTAACGCTTAGCGGTATCAGTATCAGAATGTCAACCAAATAAGCCGCTACCGCGGTGAGAATAATTTTGAAATACAATTTGAAATATTCTTTGGCTCTGTTTGTCAGATGAAAAAAATGTTTTTCCGCGTAGCCGAACATTATTATAATTGGCAGAACTGAAATCAGAAAGGCCCAGGCCGCGCCAGTGATGCCAAAGGTCGGCAAGAGAGCGAGGATTAGGATAAGGTTGAAAATTGCCATCAGCACCGAACAAACTGCCAAAAATTTTGTCTTTTCCAGCCCCAGTAAAAAACTAGTTAAGGGACGAGACAAAGAGATGACAAAATAAGTCAGGGCTAAAATTATCAAAATAGCGGTGGACTTTTCCGCCAGTTCGGCGCCGATCCAAAAAAATAGTATTTTGTAAGCAAAGGCGATGATGGAAACGGTGATGGCCGCGCTCAAAATGGTAATCAACCTCAAAGATTTGATGTAAATGTTTTTTATTTTTTCATTTTCCTTCACGCCCTTTAAGCCGGCCACCATCGGAAAAAGCACGGCGGTTAGGCTGTTGGTAACGCCCGGGGTGTGATTGGCGACATTGCCCGGCAAGCTGTAGTAAGTCAAAGCCGTTGGGCCCAAAAAAATAGGAATCAGCAATCGATCCAAATAATTTAAAGAGGAGCCGGCCAGATTACTGACAAAAGTCTTTAGCCCGAATTGGTAGCAATTTTTAACTTCTGTTTTTACCCAAGCCAGCTTCAGCTTGGCCAGTGGCAGGATTTTTTTGGCATAGCGCCTGTAAACAAAAGAAAAGACCAAAGCCAAGCCGGCCTGTAGCGCCAGGATGGCAATTAATTTGTAGCCCAAAAGAGCCAGGGCCAGAGCGCCCAGATTCAGGATTGTCAGTTGGGTCAAATCGATTTTTGTCGACAAATCGAATCGTTGCAGGGCTCGGGGCGTAATGGTAAAAACCGAGTTAACGGTGTTGATAAAAAAGGTTATGCCCGCCAGAGAAAAAGTTATCAAAAAAAGATTTTGGTCCAAAGAGCTGTTTTGAAAAATGGCCTTTCCCCAATACCCCAAAGCGACCATAATGGCCAGCCCCAGAACGCCGATAATGAAGAAAAGCGAGTTATTGGAATAAAAAAGATTTTTTATTTTATTTTCTTCTTGTTGGGCGTGATATTGGGCCAAATATTTGATTAAGGCCGTTGACAGTCCTAGGTCCAACAGGCCCAAAAGAACAAGAATGGTGTTAATAAGCACATACAGCCCGTAACGCTCCACGCCCAGTTTATAAACCAGAACCGGTGTGACAAAAATAGAAAAAACAATCGGAAAAGCGTAGCCGACAAAAGAGAAAGAAGAATTTTTTAGAGCCTGATAAGCTGGGGAGTCGTTTTCCATGTCATTTAATTTATACAATAAATTTAGCTTTCAGGCAAATATTTTGGTTTGCCAAAAAGGTAAAAAATAGTTAGAATTAAAGGGAAAAAAGAATCGAGAAATTATGAAGATTTGTTATTTTGGTATTTATGATCCTCTTTATTGCCGCAACCAGAATCTGCTTTCCGGGCTAAGGCAAAATGGCGTGGAGATTATCGAGGTTAATGATAATACTCCTTCGCTTATAAAATACTGGCGATTAATTAAAAAGCATTGGGCAGTGAGAAATCAATATGACTTGCTGCTGGTTGGTTTCTGCGGCCAGATTGTAATGCCATTGGCCAAATTATTGTCTCGTAGAAAAATAGTTTTTGATGCCTATATCTCTCTCCATGATGCCAAAATTTTTCAGCAATCACCCCGGCCTAATTTTTTTAAAGCAGGCTATTATTATTTTTTGGATTGGCTTTCTTGCCGTTTGGCCGATGTGATTTTACTGGACACCAAGGAGCATGTCGAGTATTTTGCCAAAACCTTTCAGCTTAAGCCGCAAAAGTTTTTAGTGGTTTATGGCGGAGTTGATGATCGGATTTTCTCGCCCTGTTTGTCTCCGGCCGAAAAGAAAAAATTTATCGTTGAGTTTCATGCTTATGCCACTTTGCTTCACGGTTTGAAATACATCTTATTGGCGATGAAAGAACTGCAAGACAAGGGGGAAAGTGTAGAATTGTGGTGCGTCGGCGCTGGGCTCGAATACGACAGGCAGAAGCAATTTGCTCAAATAGAATTAAAACTGGATAATGTCAAATTTATGTCGCCACTTCCACCAGAACGTCTACGGCAGGAGGTAATCTGTGGCGCTGATGCCGGCCTGGGTATTTTTGGCGAGACCGACAAAGTTGATCGGGTCATTCCCAACAAGCTTTATGAACTAATGGCTTGCAAGATTCCGGTAGTTAGCGCCGATACGCCGGCGGTGCGCGAGCAATTTGCCGATCATAAACACCTGTTGCTTTGCCCTAAGGCCGATCCCAGAGTTTTGGCTCAAGCCATTTTGGAGCTGAAAAACAACTCTCAACTGCGAAAGAGTCTGGCCGAAAACGCTTATCAAAAAATAAAAACAGATTTAAATCCCAAAGTCATAGCCCAGAAATTATTGGCTGATTTGGCTAAACTGAAAACAATATGAAACTCATCGCTTTAATGCGCGTCAAAAATGAAATCGACCTGATTCGCGAGTCGCTCTCGCGTCTTTCCGAGCTGGCCGACGAGATTATTATTGTCGACAATGGCTCGACCGATGGCACGGAAAGGGTTTATGGCGAATTTCCCAAGGTGATAAAGATTTTAGAAACGGTTGGTTTTAACGAGGGTCGTGACAAAATCATGTTGCTCAGTGAAGCCAAAACTAGACATCCCGACTGGTTGATTTTTTTAGACGCTGATGAGATTTTTGAAAAGAATTTTACCAGAAGCGATCTGGAAAAATACATGAGTTTAAAATACGATCGGATTAATTTCCGTTTGTGTCATTTTTGGCTAGGTCGTCGGCAGTGTCGCTGGGGCAAAAAATATTTCCTGTATTCGCTCCAGCCCCTGCGATGCATGTGGCGCAATCAGCCGTCGGTTTATTTTGCCGATAAGAGAATTCACAATGGTGATATCCAGGGCGATTTTAAAAAAGTTTATTTTTCACCTTACCGGCTCAAACACTTCGGCTTAATTAATCGCGAAAGGATTCTGCAAAAAGTAAATTTGTATCAGTCGATAGACGATAGTCGCAATTACGACCACCTCAATCCCGACAGAAACGTTTTTACTTTGCCTTTCATTGAGTTTAGCAATAAATTTGTCAATTATCTTTTTATCCTCAAGTTGAAATATCTGGAGCATTTCCTGTGGCTCCTGGCCGTTGTTTATTTAAAAATATTTAAACCGCAAAAATGAAAATTGCTTTTCTTCATCCGATTTACAAACCCTACACTCGCGGTGGCGCTGAAACCGTGGCGCAAAATATTGTCGAAGGATTAAAGAGGCGCGGTGAAGATATTTTTGTAATTTCCCTCGGTTATGAGGACAAGGTTGATTATGTCATCCCGACCCCGCCTTTGACGGGGGATGGATCACAAGTCAGCCAAAATAAGGACGGGATTGCCACGTCACCTTCAGTTCCTCGCAATGACAAAATAAAAGTCTATCGTCTCAAGTCTTTTAATTTGTTTAATTTTTTAGACATCAACAAGAAGCCCTCTTGGCTACGCCTACCTTGGCATCTGATAGATATGTTTAATTTTATTCAGAGCCGGAAAATCGAAAAAATTCTGCTTCAGGAAAAACCAGATTTGGTGTTTATGCAAGGCCTCAAGGGTTTGAGTTATTTGTTGCCCAGGAAAATCAAGCAGATGAAGATTAAGCATCTTTACCGTGTTTTTGATATGCAGCTGATTCATCCGACCGGCCTGCTGTTTGACCGGGAAAATATAATCAGCGGTTCCTTGGCAAAGATTTACAAATGGTTTTGCCGATGGCTGTTTGATTCGCCCCAGTTGGTGATTTTTCCTTCGCATTATGTTAAGTCGATTTACGAAAGCAATGGCTTTTTCAAAAATTCGGCGAAAGAGGTCTGGTCTAATCCCGTTGTCATTCCCAGCCTCAAGGGGGCGTCCGCCTTGGCTCAGCGAGACAGGTGGGAGTCTCACGGCAGAAAAAATACAGACGGCAAGCTCAACCTTTTGTTTCTCGGCCAAATAGAAGAATACAAGGGCATTTTTAAGCTAATGGAGGCCCTGGGGGGGCTAGATGGCGATTGGACACTGAATGTCGTGGGTGATGGCAAAGCCTTGTCAGAGGCCCAAAAAATGGCATTAGAGGCCTTTCCAGAAGGGCCTAAGGGGTTCAAAATTAGGTTTTGGGGTCGCCTTACCCAAAAGGAGCTGGAAGAGCAAATTTGGCCGATTACCGATCTCCTGGTCAATCCTAGCCAGGTACCGGAGACTTTTGGCCTGGTGGTGGCCGAAGCCCAGGCTCATTGCGTGCCGGTTTTGGTTTCCGGACGTGGCGCTTTGCCGGAATTGGTGCGGGAGGACGAGACTGGCTGGGTGGTAAAAAACAACGATTGGAGAGAAAAGATAGAATGGTGTTTGGCCAACCAAGAACGACTAGAAACGATGAGGGAAAAATGCCTAATTGAGGCTCAAAAATACAACCTGGAAAATTATTTGAATAAGCTTATGAAGTTTGGTAAGATGGGGGAGTAATTTACTTTTTCATATCTCAAGAAAAGAAAAAGCTAACAAAAAGAAAAGTCGCGAGCTATTTGAAAATTCAGACAAAATTCATCATAATTGTCGCTAAGGTCATTAACTCGCCCGCCATGGGCGGGCTCGAACAGAATGACCTTTCCGCCAAAGGCGGAACGCTCCAATTATTAGATTTTGTAGCTGAATTTTCAAGTGCTCGCCAGGATAGAGTTTTTAATAATATATATATGACTAGAAATTTTACCTGCCCATATTGTAATAGGCCTACAACCATTACGGATCCCAATTATTTCGAACATTTTGTTGTAATTAAAATCAAAGAATCTAATATGGGAGACGTCGGGCTAAAGATTATTGCCATAACTTGTCCTAATATTGACTGTAACAAGCTTTTTCTAAAAGTTGATTTAAGTGAAGCTGTACATGAATATGCGGATGTGTATGGTGTGGGAGAAATTTTAGAAAATTGGCGGTTATTGCCAGAATCAGAAGCGAGGACATTGCCTGACTATATCCCAGAGGCCATACGTAAAGATTATTATGAGGCGTGCCGCATTCGTGATTTAAGCTCAAAGGCATCAGCTACGCTTGCCCGCCGTTGTCTACAGGGAATGATTCGTAATTATTGGGCGATAAAAAGAGAAAGACTTCAAGACGAAATTAACGACCTAGAAGATAAAGTTGACCTGGACACATGGACCAGTATTAATGCCGTACGCAGTGTTGGAAATATTGGCGCTCATATGGAAAGAGACATTAATATTATAGTTGATGTTGAGCCTGGAGAAGCACAATTGTTAATAGGATTAATTGAACAGTTAATAGATGACTGGTATGTGGTACGCGAAAATAGACGCAAACGTACTGAAGAATTAAAAAATCTTGTTTTTAGCAAAGAAAAACAAAAGAACGTCAGCACCGAAAACGATTAGAAACAAAAATATGGAATATTTTTTAATTATTTTAGTTCTCATCCTGCTGGCCGTTATCATTGCCATGTTTTTTGTATTTAGTAAAAAATTTACCGAGCTCGGCCAAAGCAAAAAAGACGACCAGTCATTCTTAATGTTGCAAGAAAGGATAAAAGAACTGAATCAAACGGTTGACTTTAAATTGTCCGAGTCTAACAAAAATATTCAAAGCCAATTTAATCAAAGCGTTGGCATTGTACGAAATATTACAGAGAGAATTGTCCAACTGCAGGAGACTAACAAACAAGTAATGGGGTTTTCCGAGCAACTCAAAAATTTGGAAAAGGTTTTGACCAGTCAAAAACAGCGTGGCAACCTTGGTGAGGCCGGTTTGCAGCTGGTTTTAGAAAATATTCTTCCGCCTAATGCTTTCAAACTACAATATAGGTTTGATGACGGCGACACGGTTGATGCCGCGATTTTTACCAAAGACGGCATTATTCCCGTTGACGCCAAATTTTCTCTGGAAAATTACAACCGCATTGTCGGCGAGGTCAACGAAGAACGGCGAATGGCGTATGAAAAAGAATTTAAAAACGATCTCAAAAAGCGGATTGATGAAACCGCCAAATACATCAAGCCAAGCAAGGGCACCATGGACTTCGCTTTCATGTTTATTCCGGCCGAAGCGATTTATTATGACTTGTTGGTTAATGAAGTGGGCGCGGTCAAAGTAGATACCGGCGGCTTGATCGATTATGCTTTCAAACAGAAAAAAGTGATCATTGTTTCACCCACCACCTTTGCCGCTTATCTGCAGACGGTTTTACAGGGGCTGCGCGCTCTAAAAATTGAGGAGCAGACCAAGGAAATTATCAAACGGGTGGAGATGCTTCAGCGTCACTTGGTTAGTTATGACGACAGTTTTAAAAAATTGGGAAATAATTTGGCCACTACTGTTAATGCTTATAACACAGCAGACAAGGAGTTAAAGAAAATAGATAAGGATGTTATAAAAATTACCGGCGCGGAAAGCGAGATTGAAAATTTACAGATTGAAAAACCGAAAGTTTAAATATTTTGGATGAACATTCAGCGAGGGAGGGTTGGGCCATGTTTGATTTTGGAATGCTGGCGGCAGTGAAGAAGCACTTGTTTTCTCTGTTGGCTAATATGCCTACGCGGCAATGTTTAGCTTGTCACGGGGTGTTCGCGCAACAGAAGGATGGCAAGTGCCCGCTTTGTGGATCAAACGAGGTAATCCCGTCGTGGTAGCTCATTGGCGCACTTGAAGATCAGCAAAGGAGGTTATAGGCATGGATGAAGGAAACCGTGAGAAGGTTGATCGTTATTTCGGAACCGGTGATCGTAGTGTGGAGTGCCTGAACTGCAAGACCGTTTTCACTCTACACAGCAACCAGCCGGCCGGAAGTTGGTGCCCGGCATGCGAACCGCAGCGATCGGCGGCCGCGCGAGCCAGGGTAGAAGCTCTCTACAGGAAGATGGAGTTAGACGCACTGAGAAATCGGCAACGCTGCTCTGACTTGTGGGATATCGCTTGGACCAATCGCCAAATAGCTGCGATTTAGCCTGGAGTATCGGCTCCGGCACGAACTCAGGGAAAGCCGCGCGCTTTCCCTGTTCATCTAAGATATTTAAGTAAACAATTTATGCCTGACAAAAAGCCCGGCGTCGGTTTCGGCGTCATGATTTTGAGAAACGGTCAGGTGCTTTTAGGTAAAAGGCACGATGACCCGGAGAAGGCCTCTAGTTTGCTGCACGGCGAAGGCAGCTGGGCTATGTCTGGCGGTAATAAGAAATAAAATACCATTTTAATTGCTAAAGTATGCCTAAAATCGGAATCATCGGCGGCTCGGGGCTGGATGACCCGCAGATACTGAGTGAGCCGCAAGAGAAAGAAGTAAAAAATAAATACGGCCAGTTGGCCTCACCTCTAACTGTCGGCAAAATTGCCGGAGTCGAGGTAGTGATTTTGGCGCGTCATGGCAAGAACCACGGCGTGCCCCCGACTCTTATTAATTTTTTGGCCAACATTTTGGCCTTAAAAGAGGAGGGTTGCACACACATTTTGGCGACCACGGCCGTCGGTTCGCTCCGAGAAGAAATCAAGCCGGGCAACCTGGTTTTTCCGGATCAGTTCATTGATTTTACGCGTCATAGAAATTTGACTTTTTTTACCGATAGTGTGGTGCATACTTCCATGGCCGATCCGTACGACCAAAATTTGCGCGACTTGCTCTGTCGGACTTGCGACGAGCTGGGCTATGCTTATAATCGCGATAAGACAGTTATTACTATTGAGGGGCCTAGGTTTTCTACCAAGGCCGAGAGCCACATGTTTCGAGGTTGGGGCGCCGATATTATCAACATGTCTACTTGTCCAGAAGTAATTTTGGCTAATGAGTTGAAGATTCCGTATCAGACTATAGCCATGTCTACCGATTATGACACTTGGCGCGAAGGCGATGACCACGTCACCTGGGAAATGATTTTGAAAATCATGAACGAAAATGCAGAGAAAGTGAAGCAGCTGCTTATTAATGTGATTCCAAAGATAAAATGAACGAACAATTCAAAAATGCTTTAAAAATGGTTGCCAAAACTCTGAATGAATCAGGTGTTGACTGGGTCATCTGTGGTAGCACTAATTTTTATTTGCAGGGCATGGATGTGAGTCCCAGAGATATAGATGTTTGTATTAAACATGGCGACTTTTCTAGAGTGCTAGAGCTGTTTTCTGATTTCGAGTTTAGCGAAGCAACGGATCTTTCCAATGGAGAAGGTCAGGAGCGGAGATTTTATATAAATGATGTTGAAGTTCAGATTTGCGCTGATTATGATTTTGGTTTTTACTACCGGCAAATGAGCGACCCACAAAATATTGTTAAATTGGATTTCGAGGGCGTCGAAATTCCCGGGTTAAAATTAGAGTCAGAATTGCTGTGCTATAAACATTTGGGAAGAGCAGATAAGGCTGATAAGATAGTGGAGTTTATTAAGAATAAATTATAAAACTGAAAATAAAAATTTATGCCCATCAAATCTCGTATCCGCACAGTGCCAGACTGGCCCAAAAAAGGCGTTATGTTTCGCGATATCACCACTTTAATCAAAGATCCGGTGGGTCTGAAATTATGTATTGACGATTTTGTCGCTCGTTACCAGGGTAAAGAGGTTGATGCGATTGTCGGCATCGACAGCCGCGGGTTTATTTTGGGCGGCGCCTTGGCTTATCTTTTGGGTAAGGGGTTTGTGCCAGTTAGAAAAAAAGGTAAGTTGCCGGCCGAAGTTGAGAGCGAGGAATACGCGCTGGAGTATGGCACCGATACAATTGAGATCCACAAAGATGCGATTGAGGCGGGACAAAAAGTGGTGATTATTGATGATTTATGTGCTACCGGTGGCACTGCTTTGGCCGCCTCCAAACTGGTAAAAAAACTCGGCGGTGAAATCGTGGAAATGGCTTTTGTGGTTGATTTGCCGGATTTGGGCGGCAGTAAAAAGTTGCGCCAGGCCGGCCTGGCGGTCTATACTCAGACAAATTTCGAGGGAGAATAAAAAGAACAGGCCGTCTCTCTCTCGAGAGACCGCCTGGTGGTAAGGTGCGCGTTGTCTGCGGCTACCGTTGCTCCGGTCATTTCTCCGGCGGCTGCTGCAGTTCTTGTAGCCTTTCAATCGTAGTCGCGGTGGCTTCGGCCTTTGTCCGGGTATTACGTAGCACTTCGTCGAGCACTCTGACCAGAATGCCGAACCGTGGATTGGTCGGGTCTTTGGCAAACTCCTTCAGGAAGCGGGCTGCCATCTGTTCTCCGGATTCGTCATACACCTGGTCCAGCAAAGCGCCGCAACACTCGTCGACTATTAGCCGGCCGAGGAATACTGAAAGTCGGCGTCCATTCTCGCTGACATCGAGCTTGGGATAGCTGGTGCCGCATGCCTCACAGGTGACTGCCCTGGTCGTACTCGTGCTTGCATTGCACCAAGCACGGACGCTGGGACCTGCCGGTCTATCAAGGAGCGGTTTTGCCATGGTCGTTTCCTTTCGGTTATTGTCCTAGCATTTATCGCCCGCAGCTTACCAAAAGTTTTGTTAATTTGTCAAATGAAGAAAATTATTTTTATTTTAGTTCTGACTCTGGTTGTTTTTATTGGTTTGAATTTCACCGCGCCGTTAAGAATTCAGGGCGACGGCGTTTTTTATTATTCTTGGTTGCATTCTTCCTGGTTCGACCACGATCTTGATTTCAGGAATCAGCTGGAGCATTATTCTTCCTACGACGTTGCTAGCCGGTGGTTTTTAGAAAAAAATATCACCACGCCTCTTGGCCGTGTGCCCAATGCCTATGCCTATGGCGCGGCCTTGATGTGGCTGCCGTTTTTTCTGATCGCTCATCCGTTGTCTTTGGTTTTCCAAGGCGTTAATCAATCGCTTTTTGCCGCCGACGGTTATTCTTATTTTTATAATTTGTTTTTAAATTTTGGTTCCTGGTTTTATAGTTCGCTCGCCCTGATTTTTTGTTTTAAAATTCTAAAAAGATTTTTCAGCGAACGGACGGCTTTCTTGTCCGCTCTGGCAATCTATCTGGCGACGCCATGGTTCTATTATCAGAATTTCGAGCCATTTATGGCGCACTCGGTCTCTTTGTTTTTGGTCAGCGTTTGGTTGTATCTGATGGTTCGGCTTTGGCATAAGGAAAAAGTGAATCATTGGCTGTTAATTTTTATTTTGTTTTTAATGTGCGCCACTCGTTGGCAAAATTTATTTTTTGCCGCCGCATATTTACCAATATTTTTTTTCCCCCTGCCAGAGGGGGAGACCAAGAGGGGGTGGGAGAAGAGGTGTCTTTTCTTTTTTAAAAAAATTTCGATTCTTGTCGTGCCGATAATTTTATTTGCTCTTAGTCAGGCCATAATCTGGGGCCGTCTTTATGGGCAATATCTACTTGTGCCGCAGGGCCATCGGTTCCTAAGGCCCGAATTTCACGGGCTGTACACGCTCTTTTCTTCGGATCATGGCCTGCTGTTGTGGTCGCCGATCCTGATTTTGGCCTTGATCGGTTTATACTGGCTGTGGAAAAAATCAAAATTTTTGACTGGCATTGTTTTGGCGGTTTTTATCTGCCAGTGGCTGATCAACAGCTCGCTCAATGATTTGGGCGGTGGCGATGCTTTCGGCGGCCGTCGTTTTATTGAAACCTTGCCGTTTTTGGCGCTGGCTTTGGCGGCACTAATAGAAAAAATAAAGAAACACTATTGGCAGGCTTTTGTTGTCATAATTATATTCATTGGCTGGAATTTTTTGCTTTTGGAAAATTACCGTCTACAAACCATTCCTCATGCCGGCCACTTTGATTTTTTTCAAGTTAATTTTTTTCAGGTTGTCGGCCGAGACATTAATAGATTTATAATCTCTAAATTTTAATTTATGGACGCCAAAACTATTGTCAGAAAACTAGACCAAAAATTGGCCCAGTTTGCCAATAAAGAGAGGGCCTATTGGAGCAAAAAATATCTAAAGAGCCATTTTGAATTTTATGGTGCCGACAACGAGGCTGTCGTTGCCATCGCCAAAGGTTTCAAAAAAGAAAATAAAGATATCATAACTTCCGATTTGTGGAAAATAATCGATCTGTTGTGGCAATCCGGCTGCCATGAACAACGCGCTTTGGCTATTAAAACATTGAAGCTATACCCCGATCTTTTGGAGATAAAGATAATGCCGCGTTTGGAAAAATTGCTTCGGACTTCGATCAATTGGGATCAGGTTGATGAAATTTCGGTACACTTGGTGGGGCGGGTGCTGGAAAAAGATTTTAAGCCAGGGGAGAAATATTTGATCAAGTGGAGTCAGAATAAAAATTTTTGGCTACGCCGAGCCAGTTTGCTAGCCCAACTTTTATTGTTTAGAAAAAAGCAAGGCGACAAAAAATTATTTTTCATTTTGGCGGAAAAAATGTTAGACGAAAGCAAGTATCCAAAAAATTATTTTGTCACGCCCTACACCGAAGAAAAAATGGGCCGGTTTTTTATTCGCAAGGCGATTGGCTGGGTACTAAGAGAATTGAGCGCCAAAGATCCGCAAGCAGTGGCAAGCTTTCTTAATAAGAATGAAAGGAAAATGTCTGGCCTGACTTATCGCGAGGGCAGCCGCAATTTGCCCAAAGCTTACAAAAATAAACTAAAATGATTAGCGCTTGGTCTCATTCTTATTTTTTTGCTATGATTAAGTTGATTAAAATTAAATTTATTTTATGAGTCAATCTAGTGTTCGCAAGTTAATCATTCCCGTGGCCGGTATTGGCACGCGCATGCTGCCAGTCACCAAGGCCCAGCCCAAGGAGATGCTGCCGGTTTTGGATAAGCCGGTTATTCAGTATATTGTGGAAGAGGCGGTCAAGGCCGGCATTAGAGACGTGATTTTTGTCACTGGCGCCAGCAAGCGTGCCATTGAAGATCATTTTGACCGCAACGAAGCTCTGGAGCGTGTTTGTCTGGAATCCAACAAAGAAGAGGTCTGCCGCAAGATCAAAGAAGTTGCCGAATTGGCTAATTTTATTTTTATTCGCCAGCGTGGACCATATGGCACGGGCACGCCGGTATTAAACGCCAAGGATTTAATTGGTAATGAGCCCTTTGCTGTGGTTTGGGGCGATGAAATTATCAAGTGCCCCGAAGGCAAGGCGCATCTCAAGCAGCTGATAGATGTTTATGAGAGATATGGCGATCCGGTGGTGACTGCTATTGATACCGATGACGAAGGCACTAAAAAATATGGCGTTGTCGAGGGTGTGAAGATTAGCGATGATTTGTATGAGGTAAAGAGGCTTTTGGAAAAACCAGGTCCCGCCGGCACTGCCAGCCGTGTCGGTTCGATTGGCGGCTATGTACTGACTCCCGATGTTTTTGAAATTATCGAGACGATGCCGGCGGTCAACGGCCGCGAAAGATATCTGACCGATGCCATTGATTTATTAATTAAAAAACGCCCGGTTTATGGCAAGGTTATCGAAGGCACGCAGCACGATACCGGCAATAA
This sequence comes from Patescibacteria group bacterium, assembly GCA_041649575.1. GTDB lineage: Bacteria > Patescibacteriota > Patescibacteriia > 2-01-FULL-39-33 > 2-01-FULL-39-33 > JBAZMW01. The sequence continues at coordinate 80,885 of JBAZMW010000002.1, forward strand.
ATTCAATTGGATCAAAACTAACATCGAGTTTGCCCTGGAAGATCCAGAAATTAGTCAGCGGCTTAAGGAATTTTTAAAAAGCGTAATTTAGTAAGAAAATAGAAAAAGCGACCAAAATCGCTTTTTTCATTTTAGCTTTGTTTGTGTTATAATATATCCCATGCTAGACCAAAATATTAAAAAGTTTTTGGCTAAACTCTCGCAGTCGTTTCTTTTGTTCGCCCCGCAACCGTTGGGGAGTGTTGTTAAAATAAAGCCAGTTGCAGAGATTGGCAATATCGACTGGTCGGGCGCTATGCCGCTCAACTCCTGGAAAGAAATTTTTTTACCAGCCAGAGAAAGATTATTCGACCTAAAGAAAAATTCTTTTTTTGAGTCCAAGACGGATTATCCGGCTACCGCCTGCATTGGCATTAATGTTTTGGATTTAAAGGCCTTTACTTTATTTGAACAGGTGTTCGGCCGCGATGCTTATTATCAACAGCGGCGTCGCAATCTGTTGCTTGTCGGCTACAGCGCCCAGTGGCCCAATGATTACAAAAAATACAAAGTTTTCAGTCATAACTGGGAAGAAGATATTTTAGAGCATCTGGTTTTTGATATTTTTATAATTCAACTGAAGAACGATAAAACCAAGATTTACTCCGGTTCAGAGAAAGGGCAATTGATTCTAGAAAAATACGGCCTGAAAAATTACACGCATTTGGAATTTGCCGGCGCTGTCAAAGAGCAAGGCCCGGATAAAAAAATGTTGGAGCTCAAGGAAAAGCTGGCTAAGGCCTCCAGCCACAAACTCTGGAACGAACTTGATAAAATTTGCCTGGCCTGCGGTAAATGCTCGATCGCTTGCCCCACTTGTTTTTGTTTTGATTTATTTGATAAAGTCGACCCCGATAAGAATTGTCGCGAGCGTTATTGGGGCAATTGTTTTTATAACGATTTTTCCAAGGTGGCCGGCGGTTTTAAAGAGCTAGACACAGTCAAAAAGAAGATTTATTTTTGGTATACCCACAAATTTGTCCGCATTCCGCACGAATATTCTCTGCCCGGTTGTGTCGGTTGCGGCCGTTGCACTCGTGTTTGTCCGGTGGGAATTGATATTGCCAAAAACGTTTCTATTATCGGTAAAATCAGATAGTTTCAATGAACAATATTTACCAAGCTCAACCAGCCAAAATAATCAGTGTCGTTCAAGAATCTTTAGACACCAGGTTTTTTCGCTTGACCTTTGTCAACAAAAAATTACAAAAGGAGCTGGCTTTTCTGCCGGGCCAATTCGTGCAAATCGGTTTGCCGGGCTGGGGCGAGTGTCCTATTAGCATCTGTTCTTCCCCCTCCAACGCCAATAAATTCTTTGAGTTAGCCATCAGAAACGTCGGTACGCTGACTAATGAGCTTAGTCGGTTGAAAGCCGGGGAAATAGTGTTTATCCGCGGGCCATACGGCAACGGTTTTGATATCGATTTTTCCAAAGATAAGCCGCTAGTGATAATCGGCGGTGGTTGCGGTTTTGTGCCACTAAGGCCACTGATTCAGGATTTTTTGGCTGGCCGTTTGTCTAGTTCCAGCCTGCAGATATTTTATGGCTGCCTCAATGAAAAAACCCTGTTGTTTAGAAAAGAATATCATCTTTGGAATCGCCGCGCCGAACTCAACATTATTTTGGAAAAGCCGTCCAGAGAATGGAAGGGCAAAAAAGGCCTGATTACAGATCTGCTGGCCCAAAAAAAGATTTCGGCCAGCTCGGTGGCTGTTCTGGTGGGCCCGCCAGTGATGTACAGGTTTGTCATCAAGGAACTCAAAAAAAGAAATCTGAAAGATGAAAATATTTATTTGTCGCTGGAGCGGAAAATGTATTGCGGCACTGGTGTTTGCCAGCATTGTGCCATTGGCCCGTATTATGTCTGTAAAGATGGCCCGGTTTTCTCTTGGAGCCAGCTGAAAGGTTTGCCTCAAGCGATTTAATTTATGCTGTTAACGGTTTTGTTCTTAATAATTATGGTGATTCTTGGCTCTGCCGCCGTTGCCGGTTTGTCTGCTGCTCCTTGGGTGCCAATGAGGAAAGCGGATGTGATACGAGCCGTGGAATTAGCTGAAGTGAAAGCCGGTGACAGGGTTTACGATTTGGGTTGTGGTGACGGTCGGTTGGTTTTTGCCGCCAGTGGTCGCGGTGCCAAAGCGATTGGCTTGGAAATTTCCTTATTGCCTTTTGTTATTGCCAAAATCAGAAGCTGGTTTCAGCCGCTGACCAGGGTGTCATTTAAAAGTTTTTTCAGACAGAATTTGGAAGATGCCGATGTGGTTTTCGTTTTTTTGATGAAAAAGATTTATCCGAAACTGGCGACAAAACTAACCAAAGAATTGAAGCCGGGAGCCAGAATCGTGGTTTACTGCTGGCCGATTGATGAATTAAAAAGCAGTCTGATTGAAAAAAATAAGCCAACCGAAAAAGATTTGCCGCTCTATCTTTATCAAATTTAATAATTAATTTAAAAACTATGTTTGGAGTCGCCCTCATTATCGTCGGAGCCATTTTTCTGCTCAAAGGTCTGGGCCTGTTATCCATGTTCCAATGGGACTTGATCTGGCCAGTCGTTTTAATTGTCATTGGTATCTTGATGGTTTTCAAAAGGAGGTAGCTCTCCCGGCCATAAGCTATAAATCTATTTATGTGCCTCACTCTGCCGGCCAAAGTTGTTAAAGTCAAAGGGTTACAAGCCGAGATTTTAGCCAGTGGCGCAAAACAAGTGGTGAAAATAGGCACTGCCGCTAAAATTAGAGCGGGGGATTGGGTGCTTTATACCAATAATTTTTTAATAAAAAAAATCAGTCAGACTGAAGCCGAAGAAATTTCCGCCTTGCTTGGTTCCTATCAAGGCGTTACCGAAGCTAAACTAGAAAAAAAATTAAAGGACATTCTAACGGCCTCGTCCGTTCGCGATCTAAACGTCGAAGAGATTGAATATCTTTTGGGAGTTGATGGTCAAATTTCACAGGCAGCTCTTTTTTCACAGGCCAATGTGGCCAGAAAAGCCAATATCAAAGATCATATCTGTATCCATGGCATTATTGAGTTTTCCAACCACTGTCAAAACGATTGTCTTTATTGCGGCCTAAGGAGAAGTAATGACAAAGTTAGCCGTTACCGCCTGTCGCCGGAAAAAATAATCAAAATAGCAGTGGCTGCTGTCAATAATCGCGGTTACAAGATTCTGGTCTTGCAATCGGGCGAAGACGATTATTATAGCGATGGTAAAATAGAATTAATTATAAAAGAAATAAAAAAACAGGCCAGAGTTTTCATTTATTTAAGTATTGGTGACAGAAGTGAAGCGGCTTACAAAAAATTCAAAGTTGCCGGCGCCAGCGGTGTCCTATACCGTTTTGAAACTTCCAACCCCGATATCTATGTCAGCCTGCACCCCGGCGACTCTCTGGAAAAAAGATTGGAAAATTTAGAAATGATGAGAAATCTGGGTTATGCGCTTTCCTCCGGGCCACTCATTGGCTTGCCAGCTCAAACATTAAAAGATTTGGCCAGTGATATAACACTAATGAAAAAGCTGGGTGTGTTTATGCCCTCAATGGGGCCGTTAATTCCTTCAGCCGAGACGCCGTTGGCCGGTGAAAAAAAGATTGATTTTGGCTTAGTTTTAAAAATGATTGCTGCCAGCCGTTTGGTTATGCCCAAAGCCAGAATTCCCGTTACTACTGCCATGGAGACTTTGGCGCGAGGCGAGGGAATAAGTATCGATGAAGCTAGACAGAAATGTTTTATGGCCGGCGCTAATTCCGTAATGTTGAATCTGACTCCTGAAACCCAACGGCAGAAATATTATATTTATGAAAACAAATTTTTTGATGTCGAAAAGAAATATGAGAATTGGGGGTTGTTTAAGGGAGAATTGAGTTATCGGATGTTGGAAGAAGAGTTACGGGTCAGTATTTAAAATAAAAAAAGAAGCAGCTTCAGGCCGAACTCGGCCCGAAGCTGCGAATGATCGCCTCTTGCCATCACACTTGCTGCTGAACCACTATCTTGCGGTAGTAGTCCAGCCCCGACCAGATGCAGACCGCGCTGATGAGTATCCCAGTGGTGTAGTACAGCATTTCCCTGAAGCCAGAGAGCGGACTTAAGTAGCTGCCCGGAACTGGTAGCGCCGCCACCAGGGAGCACATGCAAGTCAAATTGACCACGGTCTTGATCTTGCCCGAGGTCTTGGCGCCGATCACCTCGCGCGCGTAGTAGTGGCGCAGTATGGTGGAGAAGGTGTCGCGCAAGACGATGATGATCACCGGCAAGAGATGGATCATCCCATGAAAGTACAGCGGGACAAAAATCAAGATCAGCACTTTATCGGCCAGCGGATCCAGCCATTTGCCGGCAGCCGTGGAGCCCCAAAGACGAGCCGCGAGACCATCGAGCTTATCGCTTATGGCGCACCACAACACCAGTACAAACAGCAAGACGTGTGACTGAGGCGAGATTGGCGAATAGCACAGAATAATCAGCGCGGGGCCTGTCAAAACGATTCTCGACAGGGTGATAAAATTGGCAATATTCCTTTTCAAGGTACGCCCTCCTCAAGGGTTGAAAATCAGAATCAGCATTACTATCAAATTCTATTTAAATTATTTTTATAAGTCAATATAGCTTAGCTAATTAATAATTAGAAAATTATGAAAAAAATTATCACCTTATTTTCCCTAATCTTTTTTTTGCTGGTGCCATTTTTTTCTGTTTTTGCAAATCCGCTCACTCCAATTCAAACGCCACCTTACAATTATATAGCACAAGTAGTCATTTTAATTGTCTCGGTAATAATTGAGGCCGTCGTTTTATTAGTTCTGGCCAAGTGGCTGATGAGGGAAGTAGGAAAAAATAATAGTACAAGAAAAATTATTCTAACCGGTTTGATATTAAATTGTATTTCAATTCCTTTCTTTTGGTATATTTTGTTGTCGCTTTTTAACCAGATTTTGGCAAATTTTTATTTTGGTTATTCCAGATTTGTTATTTATATTGTCTGTGAATTACTCATTCTTATATATGAGGCGATAATTTATAAAAATATTTTTAAGATTAGTTTTAGAAAAGCGTTGATTCTATCATTTTGTTGCAATCTAGCCTCACTGCTATTCAGTTTGTACGCGATAGCGCCAAATAGCGTCGTTATGAATTTTATAGGTTGGTCTATATTTACGATTCATCCTTATCAATACCCCTTTTAATTTTTGATTACTAATTACATGGCCAAGGCAAAAAAACCACGATTAGCAATTATCGGCCTGACATCTTGTGAGGGCTGCCAGTTTTCCATGCTCGACAAAGGCCGGAGATTCTTGGGTTTAATGAAAAATTTTCAGGTAAAGGAATTTCGTCTAGTGGAGGATGAAAAAATGCTCGAAGAGAATTTTGACCTGTGTTTGGTTGAGGGCAACCCCGTCACCAAAGAAAACATTAGATTGCTCAAAGAAATGCGGCGGCGGTCGAAATTGTTAGTAGTTATTGGTAATTGCGCGGCTTTGGGTGGTGTCTGGGAGCTCAAAAATTATCAGAATAAGAAAAAGACCATCAGGCAGGTTTATAAAAAAATAAAAGTAGCCAATCCTGACATTAAGGAAGTGGATAATTTTGTTAAAGTTGACTTTACCATCCCCGGTTGTCCCATAGACGGTGAGGAGTTTATGGAGCTGGCCTATCAGCTTTTAAGTGGCCGGATTCCGAAAATCCCTCAGAATCCTGTTTGCCATGAATGTCAAACAAGAGGTTATGAGTGTTTACTGCAGCAAGGAGAGATTTGTCTCGGGCCGATTACTCTGGGTGGTTGTCGGGCAGTGTGCCTCAAAAGCCGGCAGGCCTGCTGGGGTTGCCGTGGATTGTTTGAGGGCGCGCGAGTGGAAAATTTAATGAAGGAACTGCTGTCAAAATTTCCTCGCGAACAGGTTTATCGGGTGATGGAGGTGTTTGGAGCGAGAGATAGTATTTTGAAGGAGTTGGAACAGGAAGAAAAGCCAGCTGAAATTAAAAATGTAAAACTAAAAGTTAAAAATTCTAAAAAATAAAGCTATGGATAAACAAGAAACAAAATCAGCAAAACCAGAATTACGTGTATCTAGGGATTGTCAAATCGCCTTGGTCACTAAAATGCAAATAGAGCTGATGAAGATGGACGGCATTGAAGATACCGACGAAGAAGCCAATCAAAAAGCGCTTGAGTGGGTTGAAAGCAATTCCCCCAAGTTCAGAGAAATTTTTGAGGAGATGTTAGCCAGAATCCAGGACGATCCTCGTTACGGAGAAATAATTATAAAGGCTGAGGCCGGGTATACTGATGATTTAGTAGAAGCGATGCTGCCGGAAATCAGAACTCGCATGATGATACTTTAGCGGTTTAAATAAAAATATATTAATTTGAGTTTTATGTCATTATCTAAAGCGGAGGCTAAAATTCTGCAGTCAATTATTGTGTCTTCAGAAAATAATCCCAGTCGACCAGAATTTCCGGCCGATGATCCTAAATTTCCCGCCACCCCAACTTATAAAATTAAAGTGCCAGGCTTTTCTAATGTTTGGCTCAAAGATGAAAGCCATAATCCCACCGGAACCCATAAAGATCGGATGGCTTGGGAAATAATTGTTACTTATCGTGATTTTTTATTGACCCAAAAACGAGGGCAAATTAAAGGTATTCTACCGGCCGTGTCAATTATTTCCTCTGGATCGGCGGCTGTCGCCATCCAAACACAACTACGGAAATATCATTTGCCAAATCTCAAAGTTTTAGTCGACTCTTATCTTAATCAGGAAATTGTAAATTCACTCAAAAAAATTGGCTGTAGAATTTATAAAACTGATTTAAGCAAAAAACCATTTCATTGGAAGGAAATTTTAGAGTTGACTCATAATCCAAATGGTTTTGATATTACTTCTAATGAGGCTTTAGACCCGGCTATGAGATTTTATGACTGGCTAAGTTATGAGATAATTAATAATTCACCAGACTATTGTTTTATTCCTTTCGGTACCGGCAATCTTTATGAGAATATTTTGAATATTAATAAAAAAGAAGTTTCAACTAAAAATCATGACCCTCGATTCAAGGGTAAGGTTGAAATTCTTAGGAATTGTAATTTTTTTGGCGTGACGACAAATAATCCAAGATCCCGAGCCGAAAAACTTTATTCGCCTCACTTGCCTTTTGTCCATTACGATGAGCAGTGGATTAGGCTGTATCGGCATGCCGGTTATTGTGGTCCAAAATCAAATGTTTATTTATTGAAGGAGCAATATCTTAATGAGGCAATGAAAATTGCCGTTGCTCAAAAGATAAATTATGAGCCTTCTGGTATCTCTGGACTGGCCTTGCTTCTACAAATAAAAAATAAACTTCCTAAAAATAAGAAGATTTTAGTTATTAATACTGGGAAAACTAAATATATTTAGACATAGGCGGTGTTTTGATATAAAATAATTTAAAAATATTAATTTATCATGCGTATCCAAATAAATCACATTGGTAAAATGGAAGGCCACACGGACTTCGTGGCCGAGATTTTGAAAGGTGATGTCAAATCAGCCAAACTGATGACCACCGAAGGTGCTCGTCTGATAGAGGGCATTTTGGTCGGCCGTAATTTTTACGAGGCGCCGATTATCACTTCTCGCATCTGTGGTATCTGCCCGGTGGTTCATAAAATTTCCTCCATTAGGGCGCTGGAGAACGCTTTAGCTATTAAGCCCAGTGAACAGACAATTAAATTAAGAAAACTAATGCTGATGGCGCAAACCATTCATAGCCACGCCTTACATTTGTTTTTTTTGTCTTTGCCGGATTTTTTCAACCTATTGGACGACTTTAAATTTATTGCCAACCATAAAAAAGAAACTGATTGCGCTATTAAGGTGCGTGAGTGGGCTTTGAAAGTTATTGAAACTGTTGGCGGACGGGCGGTACATCCGATTGCTTGTGAAGTTGGTGGCTTTAAGGTTTTGCCCGACAAAAAAGAATTGAAAGATTTGGCTGATCAATACGAAAACATTCTAAAACAGGCACTGTGTCTGGTGAATCTGACTATCAAAATAAAATTTCCCAAATTTAGCCGGCCCACGACCTTCATTTCTTTGACCAATGAAAAAGAATACGCCTTTTATGATGGCGATATTAAAATTTTAAATAAAAATGGCCAGACAAGGATTATTAAGGCCAAAGATTTTACCAAGAATATTAAGGAGATCGAAGAGCCCTATCGCGCCGCCAAATCGGCTGAGTTAAAGGGTGAGCCGTTTATGGTCGGCGCTTTGGCGCGACTAAATAACAATCATAGCCAATTGAATCACTTGGCCAAGGGAATTCAAAAAGGTTTAAAATGGAAGTTCCCGCAGTATAATTCTTTTGAAAATATTACCGCCCAGGCTATTGAAATCGTCCATTGTCTAGAGGAAGCCAAAAAATTACTTGACGATTTAGTTAAAAATTTGAAAAATGAGACCAGTCAGGCCGAGAAGCTCGGCTTAATTGGTCAGGCCAATCCCTTGGGACGTGAGACAAGTGGCTGTGACGCCAGCGAGGCGCCGCGTGGCACCTTGTATCATTATTACGCCATTGATAAAGACGGCTATATCAAGGATTGTCAGATTATCACGCCGACGGTGTCTTTTTTAAAAAATTTGGAAGCAGATATTATTGCCTATATCCCGGATTTGAAAAAAATGTCGCCCGAAAAATGTTCACGCAAAATCCGCGCCCTTATTCGCGCCTATGATCCTTGTATTAGTTGCGCCACACATTAAATAGCATATAGCTTATGGCGTATAGCAAATAGTTTTTTATGGCATTTAGATTCGAAAGTTTGGAGATTTGGAAAGAGGCGATTAATTTTTCTAGTTCTACTTATAAAATTACTCGTCAGTTTCCCAAAGAAGAACTGTTTAGTTTATCTAGTCAGTTAAATCGGGCTGCGATTTCTATTTCGGCTAATATAGCCGAGGGCTCGGCAAGTGATAGTGTAAAAGAGTTTAGAATGTTTCTGAATATTTCCATTAGATCTGGCGTCGAAGTAATATCTGAATTATTTATAGCTAAAGAAAGAAGCTATTTATCAGACGAAGAATTCGGCGAGTTATACAATACTGGAGAATTATTAATAAGAAGAATTTCCTCATTTCGCAATCAATTAAAATTATAAACCATAAGCTATAAGCCATCCTTATGCACGATTTCCACTTAGCCGACATAATCTATAAAACAATTTTAGATTACGCCCAAAAAAATAATTTGAAAAAAATCACCAAAGCGGTGATTGATTTGGGACAGATTATTGAGCATGGTGAGGAGGTGTTGGCGGAAAATTTGGATTTTAATATCAAAATGTTGGCCCAAGGTGGCCTGGCCGAAGGCTTAGAGCTGGTTATTAACAAAACAGCCGGTGATAGCTGGGTGCTAAAGGAAATAGAAGGAGTATAATTTATTTTTATGAAAGTAAAATCAATCAGGCAATTAAAAAAATTTCAGGGCAAAAAAGTTTTGCTAAGAGTTGATTTTAATGTTTCCTTGGGAGCCAATCATAGGGTTGATAAAGCGGAAGATTACCGGATTGTCAAAACCTTGCCGACCATAAAATTTTTGACCAGTCGCGGTGCCAGAGTGATCATTATGGCCCATTTGGGCCGACCACATGGCAAAATAGTGGAAAACTTGCGTTTAAAACCGGTAGCCGAAAAATTGTCAGAACTATTGAAGAAAAAAGTTTTGTATAGCAAAACCGTTTTAGGCGCCGAAACCAAACAATTAATCAAACAGATGAAGGCTGGCGATGTTTTAATGCTGGAAAATTTGCGTTTTGACATTCGGGAAGAGCGGGGAGACAAAAATTTTGCTCGGCAGCTGGCGGAATTAGGCGATATCTACATCAATGAAGCTTTTGCCGACAATCACCGCCATCACGCTTCGACCGCCATCATTCAAGATTATTTGCCGGCTTACGCTGGCCTGCTGCTGGAGCAAGAAATTCTGAATTTGACCAAAGTTCTAAAAAAACCCAAACAACCGCTGGTGGTGATAATCGGCGGTACCAAGATGGAAACAAAAATAAGAGTTATTAAAAATTTTTCTAAAGTTGCCAAGAAAATTCTTTTGGGCGGCGCTTTGGCCAATACGGTTTTGCACGTGATGGGCGTTAGCGTCGGCAGATCACCGGTGGAAAAATCAATGTTTTCCGAAGTCAAAAAATTTAAATTGACGGCCAATCAGATCGTGGTGCCTCTCGACGGCGTCATGGCCGCCAAAATCGACAGCCAAAAGGGCCGGATGGACGCTTTGGCAGACGTCAGAGATAATGAATTGATTTTGGATGTCGGTCCTGATACCATAAAACTCTATGAAAAAATCATCAAATCCGCTAAAATGGTAATGTGGAACGGGCCAATGGGGCTGATAGAAAATCCGGTTTTTGCCAAAGGCACCCAGGCGCTGATAAAAATTTTGGCCAATTCTTGCGCCGAAACCATCGTCGGTGGCGGCGAGACCGTGCAAATGATTCGGCAAATGAAATTAGAAAACAAATTTAATTTTGTTTCTACCGGCGGGGGAGCGATGCTGGAGTTTTTGGAGGGAAAAAAATTACCTGGGCTAAAAAAGTTGATTAAGAATTTATAACTTTTTTGTCATTGCGAGCGGAGTGAAACGCAGCGAAGCAATCTTTTAGATAAGACAGATATGGCCAAATATTATTACGTTTATGTTTTGACTAATGCCAACAATTATGTTTTATACACAGGAGTCACAAATAATTTGCAGAGAAGGTTATGGGAACACAAAAGCGGTAAGGCGGACGGTTTTACTAAAAAATATAAGTGTAAAAAATTGGTTTATTATGAATATTCGGAGTCAATAGGCGCAGCCATAAATAGAGAAAAACAAATTAAGGCCGGCTCAAGAAAAAAGAAATTGGAATTGATAAACAATTTTAATCCGCAGTGGTTGGATTTGGGGCTGGAGATGTTTTAAGAGATTGCTTCGCTTTGCTCGCAATGACAAAATAAAACAGCCTACAATCAATGAATTAACTAAGAAAAATTAATAAATAACCAGAAATTTTTATGGACGAACAAAAACTAGACTGCTGCCATAGCAGTAAATGCCATTGTGCCAAGTACGTAATTCTTGGCATCTTGGCCTTGGCCCTGATTGTTTACGTGGGCGTTTTAACCAGGAACGCCTGGCGGACTTACGATTATATCGGTAAGTCGCCCGATATTCAGGATAGGATTACTGTCACCGGTACCGCCAAAGTCAGCGCCACGCCGGATGTGGCTGTGCTATACTTGGGAATTGTCAGCGAAGGCGCTACGGTTAATGCGGCGCAAAAAGGCGTCACCGAAAAAATGAATTCCATCATCGATTCTTTGAAAAAAGAATTTAAGATTGAGGCCAAGGATATTCAGACTCAAAATTTTAGTGTTAATCCCAAGTACGACTGGAGCGACGGCAAGCAAAGAATTATCGGTTACAGCGCCAATCAAAGTGTTCAGGTAAAAGTCAGAGACTTTGACAAGACCGGTGATATTTTGGCCAAAGCGACCGATTTGGGCGCTAACACCGTTTCTGGTCCGAATTTTATAATCGACGATCCGGAAAAGGCCAAGGCCGAGGCCAGGGATAAAGCCATTGCCCAGGCCAAGGAAAAAGCCAGTTTGCTTGCCGATCAGGTTGGCATTAAGCTGGGCAGAATTGTTAATTTTTATGAAGGCGGCAATGAAATGCCTAATGCAGTTTACAGCCGTGATATGGCCATCGGTCTGGGTGAGACAAAGTCCGTTGCCCCGGTCATTGAACCAGGCAGCCAGGACGTGCAACTCACCGTCAGTATTAGTTATGAAATAAGATAACTTGTCACTTTTCTTTCTCTAGGAGAAAGAAAAGCTGATGCAAAAGAAACCCGCCCGTGCCGAACGCCAGCCCGACAGATCATTCTGGCGGGGTACGTTCGGGCGGGGAGTCGCGAGCTAAATTTTCATTTAGCTCGCAGGAAAAAAAATCAAAATCAAAAAAAATACTAAAACTTAATTATGGCAAAAATCAAGTCAATTGCAGTGCGCGAAATTTTGGCTTCTGGCGGGGCGCCGAGTTTGGAAGCAAAAGTAATTTTAGAATCAGGGGCGACAGGAGTAGCCTCGGTCTCCTATGGAGCATCGGCCGGCAGTAAGGAAGCTTTTGTGATGCTTGACGGCGACAAAAATCGTTATAACGGCAAAGGCATGCTTAAGGCCAAAGAAAAAATCGATTTGATAATTGCTCCGGCTTTGATCGGCAAGGAGGCCAATGACCAAAGGGAGATCGACGAGCTGATGCTGCAACTGGATGGAACAATAAACAAAGCCAATTTGGGCGGCAATTCTATTTTGGCGGTTTCGCTGGCGGTGGCCAGAGCCGCTGCCGCTGATAATGATTTACCGTTATATAAATATCTAAGAAAAGTTTTCGCTATCAGTCCAGCTTCTTTGACAAGCAACAGTTCGGAGTATTGGAAAATGCCCAAGCCGATGGTGGTAATGATCGAGGGCGGCAAACACGCCGATGAAACCACCGACTTGCAAGAGTATTTAATTTCTTCCCTAGGCAACAGGAGCGCGGCAGAAAACGTGAGAATACAGATGGAGATTTATGAGGCCCTGAAAAAGATTCTAAAAAGAGAAGGATTGTCCACTAATGTCGGCAATGAGGGAGCTTTTGCGCCGGGCGGTATTGTTGGTAATGAAAAACCGATGGAATATTTTGTCGAGGCCATAAAAAATGCTGGTTATACGCCCGGTGTTGATGCTGGTATTTCCATTGATGCCGCGGCCAGCGAGCTCTACAGCGAAGAAACAAAAAAGTATACCTTGGCGCTGGAGAAAAAAGAAATGACCTCGGAAGAATTAGTCGCTTATTATTTATCTTGGATAGATAAATACCCTTTCGTGTCCTGGGAAGACATGCTCTCGGAGTTTGACTGGGAACATTGGCCAAAACTGGTGGAGGCGGTAAACAGTAAAATAATAATTATCGCCGACGATTTGACAGTGACCAATCTCAAGTTGTGGCAAAAAGCCATTGATGAAAAAGCAGCCACCGGGATTTTAATTAAGCTAAATCAGGCCGGTTCGGTGACCGAGACGGTGGATTGCTGTGTTTTGGCTCAAAAGCATGGTTTTTGGAAAGTGCCCTCTCATCGTGGCGGCGGAGAAACCAACGATACCTTTATGGTTGATTTGGCCGTAGCGGTTGGTGGTGAGTATATTAAAGTAGGCCCCACCAGAGGAGAAAGGGTTTGTAAATATAATCGGCTGATGGAGATAGAGGAGGAGATTAACGGCTAGTATTAAAATATTTTTGCCTCAGTGGGTTAAGAGTTTTTTAAAAAAGAAAACTGCCTCATCCTGCGCGTGCGTAGGTGAGGCAGTCGTGAAGAACGGGTCGGCCACTACTTTACGAAGTTGAAGTGGCCATAGCGCATGCCGCTGTGAAGCCACCCGACGATTGCTTCGCCCTTGTACTCGCCGTCAAGGACATGGGCCGTGAATAGCCAGGAGGCTTCCCTACGCTCTCCCAAAAAGTCCAACAGGAGACCGGTGATGCGAATCGTTACTGTTTTCAGGTTGAATTCGTCGCTGGTCGCCGTACGGATTTGCTCGTCGGTAGCGCTCAGGTTGGTCGTGGCATACTGCAGGAGGCAGTAAATCATCTGTCTACCATTGTATATCCTGAGCGAGTCTATTAGCGTCGCCTGGCCCGGACAGCTTGTCACGTGGTTTTCGAAGTGCTCCCGCTTTCTGTACTTTGAGTCGGTAAGCAGCTTTGTTAGGGCCAGCCGGACAGCCTCGTCAAGCTCCACAAAGCAGCCATTTCGTTCATTTGTTGCCATAAGGCACCTCCATTTCTTGCTAACGTACACCAGTCTCACTCACAGAGGCGGAGACTTGCCTCCATATTCCGCTAGGCGGAACGACCCATCCATAAGAATGGGAATTAATATATTTTACTAAATAGAATAGTTTTTGTCAAGATGGCAGTTAATAAACCAAAACAATCTAAAAAAGTGATTTTATTAATTTTAGACGGCTGGGGGATTGGCAAAAATGACGCCTCCAATCCGATTTTTTTGGTCCGGCCGAAATTCATCAATTCGCTTTATAAGAAATACCCTCACACCCAGATTTGCGCCTCTGGCCGTTGTGCCGGGCTGCCGCCGGATCAAGTAGGTAATTCCGAGGCTGGGCACATGAACTTGGGTGCCGGACGAGTGGTCGACCAGGATGCTGTCAAAATTTCCAAACAAATAAATACCGGTGAATTTTTCAAAAACCCGGCTTTTTTGGCGGCGTTTAGCCACGTCAGAAAAAATAATTCCGCCCTGCACTTGATAGGCATGCTTTCTAACGGGCAGAGTCCGCACAGCGATCCCGATCATCTTTTGGCCCTGTTGACCATGACGCGGAAATATAAGGTCAAAAGGATTTATCTGCATTTATTCACCGACGGACGCGATAGCCCGCAACATTCCAGTCTGAAGTCAATAATGGCCTTGGAGCGATCTTTGAAACCTAATGAAATAATCGCCACTGTCATTGGCCGTTTTTATGCCATGGACCGCAAAAAATCATGGGACCGCACGGTGCGCTCTTATAACGCCATGACCGCCGATCACAGCGAACATCGCGCCAATAGCCCGCAGGCCGGAATCATGCGCGCCTATAACGCCAACATTACCGATGAGTTCATAGAGCCGATTGTTATTTATCGAAAAGGAAAAATAATCAGAAGAATAAGTGACGATGACGCGATTATTTTTTTTAATTTGCGCAGCGACCGCGCCCGTCAGCTGGCCAAGCCTTTTGTCCAGCATGATTTCGAAGCAGCCAATCCCGGCTCGGAAAAATTTCCCCGCAAAGAAATCCTAAAAAATATAGTTTTTGTCGCCATGACCGATTTTGGCCCCGATTTAGATAATATCTTGACCGCCTACCCCTCCGAAGATTTAAAAAATACTTTGCCTTTTGTTTTAAAAAACAAGAAGCAGGTTTATATTGCCGAGAGCGAGAAATACGCCCACGTCACTTTCTTTTTTAATGGCGGTTATGCCGATCCGGTTGCCGGGGAAAAAAGGATAAACGTTCCTTCGCCCCGAGTCAGGTCTTATGATGCGGCTCCGGCGATGTCGACCGCGGCCATTACCAAAAAAGTTATCTCCAGCCTCAAGAGTTACGATTTTATTTGCGCCAATTTTGCGTGTCCGGATATGATTGGCCATACCGGCAATCTGCTGGCGGCCAAGCAAACAGTCAAAGCGGTTGACGGCTATCTAAAAAAGGTGGTTTCCGCTTGCCTGAAACAGCAGGCAACCTTGATCATTACAGCCGATCATGGTAATATAGAGTACATGCGCAATCTTGATACCGACGAAGTTGTTACCGAGCATACCACCAATCCGGTGCCCTTTATTGTTATCAATAAAAATTTTAACAGAAACAGTCATTTGAAAAAGGGCGGATTTTTGGGTAATGTGGCGCCTACGATTCTAAAATTACTTGGCATCAAAAAGCCAAAAGAAATGACCAAAGACAGCCTGATTTAAAATTTATTTTTTATGTCTGACATAAATAACAATACTCGCCCCAAGCCGGTGGTTTTGATAATTCTCGACGGTTGGGGAGTGGCGCCGGCCTCGCGAGCCAATGCCATTTCTCTGGCCAAAACGCCAGCCATTAACAATCTAATCAAGACTTATCCGGCCATGACGCTTCAGGCTTCTGGCGAGGCAGTGGGCTTGTCGTGGGGAGAAATAGGAAATTCCGAGGTTGGCCATCTTAATCTCGGTTCCGGGAAATTAATTTATCAAAATTTGCCGCGAATCAACAAGGCTATTACCGATGGCTCCTTTTTCAAAAATGACAAATTTTTGGCAGCAGTAAAATCCGCCAAAGACAAAGGCGCCGCTCTTCATTTGATGGGCTTGGCTTCTTCCGGCGGCGTCCATAGCTCCATCGACCATCTGTTTGCTTTAATGGAACTTTGTGCCAAGGAAAAACTCAAAGAGGTTTTTATTCATGTTTTTCTGGATGGTCGCGACATGCCTTACAATTCCGGCATTGATTTTATTAATAAGATTCAACAGAAAATCGCCGAGTATAAAATTGGCCAGATTGCTTCTATTTCCGGCCGTTTTTATGCCATGGATCGCGATAATCACTGGGAGCGCATAATTTTGGCCTATAACGCCATGGTGAAGGGAGAGGCGGAAAATAAATTTACTGATCCGCTAAAGGCCGTTCAATCATCTTATGACAAAAAAATTTATGATGAAGAGTTTGTCCCGACGGTTATCATCAAGAATAATTCTCCGGTGGGCACCATTAAGGCCGGTGATTCAGTAATTTTTTTCAATTTTAGAAGCGACCGCGCTCGAGAAATCACCAAAGCTTTTGTTCTGCCAGGTTTTGAGAAGTTTCCTCGCCAGTATCTCAAAGATTTGTATTTTGTATCTATGACCGAGTATGAAAAAGAGTTGCCGGTAGAAGTCGCTTTCCCACCGGAAAATATCACCGAGCCGCTAGCCAAAGTGATTGCCGCCGCCGGTCTGAAACAGCTTCATATTGCCGAAACCGAAAAATACGCCCACGTCACTTTCTTTTTTAATGGCGGCCTGGAGGAGCAATTTACCGGCGAAGAACGCATCTTGGTCCCTTCGCCGCGCGTGGCTTCTTATGCTCAGAAGCCAGAGATGTCTGCCAAGGAGGTGACCAAAAAAATAGTTAAGGAAATCATGGATGATAAATACGATTTTATAGTGATTAATTTTGCCAACGGCGATATGGTTAGCCACACCGGTGACCTGAAGGCCACCATTAAAGCCTGCGAGGTGATTGATGGTTGTGTTAAGCAAATAGTCGAAGTAGTTTTAGCCAAAAATGGAGCGGCTTTTATTACAGCCGACCATGGCAATGCCGAGGAGCTGGTTAATTTGCAATCGGGCGAAATCGACAAAGAGCACAGCACTTATCCGGTGCCTTTTATTATTATCGGCAAGCAGTGGGAAGGCAAAACTGCCGGTTTGTCCGAGGTGCCTAATTCCGATTTAAGCTTGGTTCAGCCGTCGGGCATCCTTTCCGATGTCGCTCCGACGATTCTTAAGGTGATGAATTTGGAGAAACCAGAGGCAATGACCGGTCGCAGCCTGCTTTAATCAATAACGCGCCAGTTCCAGTTCCCGCTATCATGGCGGGCTTTATATTTGATTTTTTACCTGAAAAGTGGTATTTTTTATCTATTATGAAAAGCAAAACTTCTCAAAGAATTGCTGAAGTATTTCCGGCTGCCCTAGTTTGGGCGACCTTTTTTTTGGCTTTTCTAATTTCTTTTATCCGGCCGCTGTGGGCCATTTATTTTATTCTCATTTTTGTCGTTTATTGGATTGTCCGCTTGTTTTATATGATGATTTGGCTGGTGATTTCCTGGCTTTGCTATCGTCGCGATATTAAAATCGATTGGCTTGGCAGGGTCAAACAGCTGCCCAAAAATTATTTGGACTATTATCATGTCATAACCTACCCCACCTATAAAGAGCCTTTTGAGGTCATTGAGCGATCACTTGATAAATTATTAGAGACTGATTATCCCAAAGATAAATTTATTGTTTGCCTTGGCGGGGAAGACAGAGACCAGGATAATTTTTTGCAAATTGCCGAAAAAATAAAAAATAAATTTGCCGAAAAGTTTTTTAAATTATTAATCACCGTTCATCCCAGATCTCCCGACGAATTGCCCGGCAAGGGCTCTAACGTCCATTACATGGAGCAAAATTTAAAAAAGGTGATCGATGAGCTACAGATACCTTATGAGAGAGTCATAGTTTCTTGTTTTGATGTGGAAACCCTGCCTCATCCCCAATACTTCGCTTGCCTAACTTATAAATATCTCACTCACCCCAATCCCACTCATGCCAGCTATCAGCCGTTGATTCTTTATAATAATAATATTTGGGAATCGAACCCGATCATTCGCGTCGTTGCTTCCGCCACCACTTTCTGGCTTCTGACCGACCTGTCTCGCCCCGAACGATTATTGACTTTTTCTTCCCACAGTATGAGCTTTAAAATGCTCGTTGATGTCGGTTTTCACGATAAGACGATTGTTACCGAGGACTCCCGCATTTGTCTGCAAGCCATGGTTCGTTATGACGGTGATTATGAGGTGGTGCCGATGTTTGTCACTTTATCGATGGACACAGTGCAAATTGGTTCATTGAGAAAAAGTTTTATTAATCAGTACAAGCAAATGAGGCGCTGGGCTTGGGGGGTGGAGCATTTTCCTTGGCTTTGGGCTAATTTTTTTGGCGCCAGTGCTAATCATAAAATTCCTCTCAAAAAACGTTGGCAATATTTATGGAATCAGACCGAAGGAATGTATTCTTGGTCCACCGCGCCACTGCTGATATTTGTCGTTGGCCGGCTGCCGTTGTTAATGGCCTCCGACGCCGTTAAGGCCACCGCTTTTTTTCAGAAGGCCCCTTACACGCTGGAGCATTTGATGTTAATCGGCATGGTTGGTTTGATAGTCAACTCAATTATGTATACTTTGATGCTCCCGGCCCGGCCCAGAGGTTATGGTCTCTGGAATTATCTGATTATGATAGCGCAATGGGTTATTTTTCCCGCCACCATGATCATTTTTGGTTCTATACCCGCTACCGAGGCCCAAACCAGGCTGATGCTGGGCGGCAAGTATCGTTTAGGTTTCTGGGTGACAGAAAAACAAGTTAAAAATCAATAATTTTGGTTATGAAATTTCCCAAGGTCACCATTCAGCTAGTCACCTGGAACAGTCTGCGTTATTTGCCAGAGTGCTTGAAGTCTATTTTTGATCAGTCTTACCGCGATTTTCAAGTTTTGATTATTGACAATAACTCTCAAGATGCTACCATTGATTGGTTGAAGCTAAACTATCCTCAAGTAGCGATTTTTCAAAACAAAAAAAATGTCGGTTTTTCCAGGGCCAATAACCAGGGAATAAAGTTATTAAATTCGCCTTATGTGGTGCTTTGTAATCCCGATATAATTTTGAGTACTGACTGGCTAGGCAAAATAATGGCTAGCGTCGAGAGTGACAGCGACAAACAATATGGTGTTTTTGGCGGCAAGTTATTGAAGCTCAAAATCGTCAACTGGGAAATCAGTGAGCTGGAAAAAACCAAGATCATAGATTCTTGCGGTTTGCGAGTGCTAAAAAATCACCGGGTATTGGAACTGGGCGCTGGAGAGGCCGAGGAAGGCTGGAACAAGCAACAGGAAGTTTTTGGCTTTTCTGGGGCTTTGGCGCTTTATCGCCGGGAGGCGCTGGAAACTTGTCTGATAAAAACCAAAAGCAACCCGCAGGGCGAGTACTTCGATGAAGATTTTTTCTGCTACAAAGAAGATGTGGATTTGTCTTGGCGGTTGCAACTTCTCGGTTGGCGAGCCTGGCTTAATCCTCAGGCTGTGGCCTATCATTTGCGCTCGCTCGGCGGTTCAGAAAAAATTGGTTTTAGACAAATTTTTGGCAATCGCCGCCGACAATCAACTTTTTCTCGCTATTATTCTTATCGCAATCATCTTTTAGTTTTATTGAAGAATGAATTTTTAATTAATCTTATCAAATACGGACCAAGAATTTTTTGGTACGAGTTTAAAAAGTTTTGTTATCTCTTACTCTTTGAATGGAGCAGTTTGTCTGCAGCAGGGGAAGCGATCAGATTGTTACCGAAAATTTTTAGCAAGAGAAAATTAATTTTTAAAAAAACTAGGGTCGAAGCCGGTTATTTGCGAAAATGGTTTAATTAAAAACAAAAAATGGAAATCTCCATAATCATCAATAATTACAAAACCAGCGGCCTGTTGAAACAGTGCCTCAAAGGAATCTTTTTATATCCGCCAAGCGTGGCCTACGAGATAATAGTCGTCGATAATAATTCCCAAGACGGTAGCGTCGAGGTGGTAAAAAACAACTTCCCTCAAGTCAAACTGATTGAGGCCGGTGGCAATTTGGGTCATCATAAGGGCAATAATTTGGGCATTAAGAACTCTAGTGGTAAATATTTACTGCTGCTTAATACGGATATAGCGTTTTTGGATAATTCCATAGACAAGATGTATCAATTTATGGAGGCACAGCCGCAGATTGGCCTGGTTGGTCCAAAATTAAAGAATCCCGATGGCTCAATCCAATTGTCTTGCCTGCGTTTTCCTGGCAAAATGGTGCCTATTTATCGCCGGACTTTTTTGGGCAAGTTGCCTTTTGCTCGCCGGAAGATCAATCGTTATTTGATGACCGATTTTAGCCATCAGGAAACCAGGCCAGTAAATTGGATTTTAGGCGCTTGCGTTATGGTCAGGCGTTCGGCGGTCGAGAAGGTAGGCTTAATGGATGAAGACCTTTTTTTGTATTTTGGCGATGTGGCTTGGTGCCAGAAATTGTGGCAAGCCGGCTACCAAGTTTATTATTTTATTGATGCCAATATCGTTCACTATCACAAGCGAGAATCAGCGCAAAGCGGAATTTGGTCTAAAATTTTTTGGATTCATATTTTTGATTGGTTTAAATATTTAAAAAAATACTCTCAAATCAATGTGGCTGAAGAAAAAAACAGTTAAATACAAAATCGACGATTTTTTAATGGAGCATGGTCTCAAGAAAAAAAAATCCAAGACTTGGATTTGGCTGATTCTGGTCGGAGCAGCTGTGATTTTTTTGTTGGTCATTCTGGTGCCTCTGGCGACGAGTAGCCAGAAATTATTAAACGGTTTGAAAGCTGCCGAGCAAAAAGCTAACCTAGCTTTTGGTTATGCCAGTAGCGGCAACTGGAGTCAGACCGCCCGGACTTTGGAGGAATTAAATAAAGAATTGTCAATTGTCAAGGCCAGTTCCCAGCAATTAGGCCTGATTTCTTATTTGCCTCCAATTAAAAAAATTAATTTATCTTTCGGTCAATTGGTTGATTCGGCCAATGATTTGACCTTTGCCTACGGTATGATTTTTTCTGTTTTAGATAAAATGGAACAGGAGTTAGACGTAGAAAAATTGGCGAGCGGTCTTAGTGATCGAGATAATTTTAAGGGATTGTTAAAATCAATAGCTGACAATCGCCAGGATTTGTTGTTGGCTGAAAAAAAGATTGATTCGGCTGGCCAAAAGTTATTGCAGATTAATACTAATAATTTTTCCGGGCCGCTTAAAGACAAATTATTACAAGTTAATAAGTTGCTTCAGACCGGAGTTGACAATACCAAGACGGCTTTGCCTTTAATAACTAATCTGCCTGAAATTTTGGGCTACAACCAGGAAAAAACCTATCTTTTTGTTTTTCAAAACAATATGGAGCTCCGGCCAACTGGAGGGTTTATTGGTTCTTATGGATTAATTAAAATTAAGGACGGAAAGATAATAAACGTTTTTACCGACGACATTTATAATCTTGATAAGTTGTCGGAAGGTAAGTTGTTGGCTTTGGCGCCGGTGCCGATGCTAAAATACAACGCCCAAAAATATTGGTACCTGCGCGATGCCAATTGGTCGCCGGATTGGCCGACCTCGGCTCAAAAGATAATTTGGTTTTTTGACCAGGAAAGGGCGGTTGCCAACCTACCGCCACTAAAACTCGATGGCGTGATTGCCATCAACCCCGATTTTATTAGTAATCTTTTGGCTGTCATCGGACCGATCACGGCTCAAGGTTTGACTTTTAAGTCTGACAATTTTGCCAGTGATTTGGAAAAATTCGTCGAATTCGATTATGTTCACAATCAAATAGCTAAGACGCAACGCAAGGATATTATTGGTGTTTTGACCGGCATAATAATAAACAAGGTTTATGATTTGCCGCCCGCCGAGCTATTGAAAATCTGGCTGGCTTTTAAGAAGAGTATTGATGAAAAAAATATTTTAGTTTTTCTGACCGATGGCAATTTACAGCAGGAATTCAGTCGAAACAATTGGTCCGGAGAAGTCAAGACGGCCGACGCCGATTATTTAATGGTAATTGATAGCAATTTTGCCGCCTTAAAAACCGACCAGGTAATGAAACGGTCCTTAAGCTATAATTTGACCGTTGATGACAGGGGAGATTTATTCGGACACCTTGAGGTGACCTATCAGCATCAAGGTAAATATGTTAAAGATTTGATTACCAAATATCGCGATTACGTCCGGGTTTATGTGCCAGAAAATAGTTGGTTTAACAGGATAGCCGTTAAACACAACAACGAGATTAAGGATTTGAATCTAAAAGATGAAGTGGTTTTTAACAAAGAGCTAGGCAAATCAACGGCCGCAACTTTTTTCACCGTTGAGCCGGGGGAGACCAAGACTTTGATTTTTGAATATAAACTGCCGGAGTCGGTCAAAAAACAGTACCAGTCGGGGCTGTACAAATTTAGTGTTCAGAAGCAGCCAGGGACGGTTGGACATAATCTTAAAATTTATCTAGACTTTAATCAACCGATTATTGCCTATCACGCTGATGCTTTGCCGCATAAAATGGACAGCGAAACGGTTAGTTGGCAGACCGACCTGTCTTTGGATCGTAATTTCACCATTAAGTTTTGAATTAAAATATTTTTATGTTTTTAAGAAGGATTGGCATCGATTTGGGCACCACCAATGTTTTAGTGCATGTGCCCAAAAAGGGAGTGGTTATTAATGAGCCTTCGGTAGTGGCTATTTCTACTATTGATAAAAAAATTATTGCGGTTGGGGTTGAGGCCAAAGAAATGTTAGGCCGGACTCCCGATACCATTATTGCTCAAAAACCCCTTAAAGACGGGGTTATCGCCGATTATAAAACTACCGAGGCCATGCTTAGATATTTTATTAATAAAGCCCTGGGTGGTGTGAGGTTGTTTCGGCCAGAAGTGATGGTGGCAGTGCCGGCCGGTATTACTTCCACCGAACGTCGCGCGGTTATTGACGCTACTATTGCCGCCGGCGCTAAAGCCGCTTACATTATAAAAGAACCGATCGTCGCTGCCATTGGGGCCAATATTCCAATCGGCTCGGCCTCTGGCCACATGATTATCGATATCGGTGGCGGTACTTCCGAAATCGCCGTGATTTCTCTGGGCGGGATTGTTTCTTCCACCTCGGTTCGTGTTGGCGGCAACAAATTTGACGTTGCCATCGCCGAGCACGTACGTCGCAAGTATGGATTGGCTATTGGTGAACGTACGGCCGAGGAAATTAAAATCGGCATCGGTTCGGCCCTGTATCTAGAAGAAAAGATGGCCATGGACATCAAGGGGCGGGATATTATTACCGGTTTGCCAAAAACTATCACTGTTTCTTCAGATGATGTCACCGAGGCCATTCAAAACGAGCTGGACGGCATTATTTTGGCCGTTAAAAGTGTTTTGCATAATACGCCGCCAGAACTCTCCGCCGATGTTATTGACAAGGGAGTGGTGATGTCCGGCGGCTCTAGTTTGCTGCGCAACATTGATAAATTAATAACCCAGGCTACCGGTGTTTCCGCCTACATTGCCGATGACGCTCTGTTTTGTGTGGCCAAAGGCACAGGTATCGCCCTGGACAATTTGGAGAGCTATAAAAGATCGATTTTAGCCACAAAATAAACTTATGACCATCGCCATCGACGCCTCACGGGCCAACCGCGACCATAAGACTGGCACCGAATGGTACTCCTGGCACCTGATTCAAGAACTGAAAAAAATAATGCCTGAAAATATTCAGGTTCTTTTATATACTAACGAAAAATTAAAGGGGGAGTTAGGCAGTTGTCCCCAAAATTTTCAAGAAAAAATCATTTCTTGGCCACCCCGATATCTATGGACGCAGATCCGTTTGTGGTGGCAGTTATTGGTTTGTCCGCCGGAAATTTTATTTGTTCCCGCTCACACCATTCCTTTTTTGCCGTTGAGAAAAAAAATCAAGGTGGTGGTGACGGTTCATGATGTCGGCTTTAAGCGTTTTCCCGAGCTATATAAAAAGATTCAAGTTTATTATCACGATTTGACCATGAAAAAAATAAAAAGCCGGGCCGATGTTATCATTACCGATTCCGATTTTTCCAAAAGAGAAATAACAAATTTTTATGGTATCGAGCCGGAAAAAATAAAAATCGTTTATCTGGGCTATGATCAAAGCAAATACAATTTACAGGCCGGAGCGCTTTTGAAAGACCAGGGAAAAGAAGTTTTAACCAAATATAAAATCGTCAGCCCTTACCTATTATATATTGGACGCCTGGAAAAGAAGAAAAATATTGGCAATATCATCAAGGCGTTTGCTCTGGCTAAATTGGAGCAAGAAGACTTAAAGCTGGTTTTGGTTGGTAATGCCGGCAACCAATATGAAGAAATAAAAAAAATAATTACCGATTTAAGATTGGAGCAAGAAATCATCATGCCTGGCTACTTGGCAGCGGAAGATTTGCCCTTGGTAATTGCCGGGGCAAAAATGTTTTTATTTCCCACGCTTTACGAAGGTTTTGGTTTGCCGATTTTAGAAGCCATGGCTTGTGGCACGCCGGTTATTACTTCTGATTTAGAACCGCATCGAGAGGTGGCTGGCGCGGCGGCGATTTTTGTCGACCCTTCGAGCCCGGAGGATTTGGCCAACAAAATTTTAAAGGTTTTAGCCGATAGCAATCTGCGGTTGGAGTTGATCTCCGGCGGCTTAAAAAGGATAACAGAATTCTCCTGGAGAAAAACAGCTCAGCAAACGTTGGCCTGGCTCTTGCCCAAGACCCCCTAGTTGTGTTAAAATAAAAAATGTATGGCGGAGAAAAACGACAAAAAATTCGACTGGGATATCTGCGGTCATAAAAAAATAATTGAATTTTTACAATTATCTATTACCAACCGGAAAATCGCTCAAGCCTATTTATTTTCTGGTCCCGCCCAGCTTGGCAAATACTCGGTAGCTAAAAAATTCATTGCCTCAATTTTCTGTCAGGGCCAATCAAAAATTATTCCTTGCAATGATTGTTTGCATTGTCGACAGCTATTAAACAATATTCATCCCGATGTTTTTTTTATCAAACGTGAAACAGATGAGAAAACCGGCAAGCTCAGAAAGGATATCAGCGTCGATCAGATTCGTAAGCTAAAGGGCAGCTTGCAACAGGCCAGCCTGCTGGATAGTTATAAGGTCGCGATCATACCAGAAGCCCAATACATCAACGGCAACTCCGCCAACGCTTTACTGAAAGCCCTGGAGGAGCCAACCGCCAAGACAGTCATCATTTTAATTACCAATGATATTAATAAAATACCGCCGACCATCGTTTCCCGTTGCCAAAGATTGAAATTTTTACCAGTGGCCAGCGAACAAATCAGAGATTATTTAAAAATTAAGAACATCAAAGAACCTGATAAATTAGCTCGGTTGGCGGCCAATCGTCCGGGCTTGGCGCTAACTTTTTGGGAGTCAGAAGAGTTGAGAGAGAATCATTCGTTTAATGTCGGTAAGTTTTTAGAAATCATTGATGCTTCTACCGACCGTCGCTTCGCTTTGGCTGAAGAGCTGACTGGTTGGACCAGCGACGAAACGCTAAACGCCAATCAGGTTAATAAGCTGGTGGCCGATTGGCAGCTGGTTGTTCGGGATTTTTTGCTCCTTAACTGTGACAAGGAATCGCTGGTTTCCAACCTCGACTTTTTAGCCAGCTTCAAAAAGTATTTAGCCGCCTTTCCTAGTAAAAAAATTGGCCAGCTTTTAAAGTCACTGGCGCAGGTCAAATTTCAACTTAATCAGAACGTTAACTCGAAATTAGTTTTAGAAAATCTAATTATAAATCTATGAGGCAAATAAAAAAAGTTTTTTTTCTGGCAATTTTGACTCTGGTGGTGGTGGCGACCAGCGGTTGCACCATTAGCTTGGGTTCCTCAAAAAGCAAAGGCGCCGATGGTGGTGTTTGGAAATCGCTCGACGGCGGCAAAAAATGGGTCCAAAGCGTTTCCGTTCCCACCATTACCGGCAAGCCAGCCAGTATCGCCAACGTGGATGTCAGAAGAATGATTTTTGACCCTCAAGACTCTAATACTATTTATCTGGCCACTGAGGCCAATGGCGTCATCTACACCTACGACGGTGGCAATAACTGGCGGCAGTTTAAGGATTTCCGCAGTGGACAAATCAGATCGATAGCGGTTGATACAAAATATAAATGCACTCTTTATCTACTGACGGAAAATAAGCTTTATAAATCCAATGATTGCGGACGTTTTTGGAAAAACATTTATTTTCACCAAAATCAGCAGGTGACTTTAAATGATATTTCAGTCAGCTTTGATGACAATAATGTTTTATACCTGGCCACCAGCGCCGGCGAGGTGATCAAAAGTGCTGACGGCGGTCAGACCTGGGCTACGGTTTTTCGGCCAGAAAAGGGCACGGCGGTTTTTGTAGATCTCTTAATAGATCCAGGTGACAGCAATAAAATATATGCGGCTTCCACCAAGAAAGGAATTTTCAAAACCAGTGACGGGGGTTCAAATTGGGAATCCTTGGGCGAGGGGCTGAAATCTTACACCGGTAGTCACGATTATAAAGCCTTGATTAGTGACCCAGTCACTCCGGAGAGCCTGATTCTAATTTCCAAGTATGGCATGCTGCGGAGCCGCGATGGTGGCCAGAGCTGGGAAATAATAAACTTACTGCCCTCATCAAAAGCCACCACTATTTATTCCGTGGCGGTTAATCCAAAAAACAGCAATGAGATTTACTATAGCACCCGCACCTCCCTGGTTAAATCAATAGATGGCGGTCAGACTTGGTCGTCGCAAAAACTGCCTTTTTCTCGCGTTGCCAATCAAATTATTATTGATTGGGAAAATCCGCAAGTGGTTTATCTGGGCGCTTTATTAGTCAAAGATTAATAATAACAATAAAATTATATGAACCTCATTGATAATTATTCTCAGGATTTTATCAAAGCTGTTGAGCATTTTAGGCAAGACATCGCCACTCTAAAAACCGGCCGGGCTAATCCGGCCCTTTTGGACGCAGTGACTATCGAGGCTTACGGTGCCAAAACGCCGCTTAATCAATTAGCCTCCGTCTCCGTGCCCGAAGCGCGGGTGATTATAGTTCAGCCCTGGGACAAGAATCTTATAAAAGACGTGGAAAAGGGGATAATCGACGCCAATTTAGGCCTGGCGCCAGTCAACGAGGGAGAAAGAATTAGAATTTTTTTGCCCCAAATGACCGAAGAAATGCGGAAAGAAATCGTCAAGCATTTGCACCAAAAAGCGGAACAAGCGCGCGTGGCTATTCGTACCTTGCGTGACCAGGTCAAAGAAGCTGTTTTGACTGCCGAAAAAAACAAAGAGTTTGGCGAAGATGAAAAATATAATTTATTAGAACAGTTGGACAAAAAAGTCGGAGACTATAACAACAAACTCAAAGCGATCAGTGAAGAAAAAGAAAAAGAAATAATGACTATTTAAATTGTATGTTTTTGACGATAGTAATTTTTGTCGCCATTTTATCGCTTTTGGTTTTTGCTCACGAGATAGGCCATTTTTTTACAGCCAGGAAATTTGGTATTAGGGTGGATGAGTTTGGTTTTGGCTTGCCGCCGCGAGTCATCGGCCTGGTTTTTTTGTCAGCCAAGAAAAAAATTCGTTTTTTATTCGGGAACCGGGAATTAAAAGCTGAAAATGAGACCGAACAGACTGGGACTATTTACTCTCTCAACTTAATACCGGTCGGCGGTTTCGTTAAAATTAAAGGTGAAAACGGCGAAGCCGCCGGTGATCGTGATAGTTTTGCCAGTAAAGCCATTTGGCGTCGGGTTTCGGTTTTGGCCGCCGGAGTAATCATGAATTTATTTTTATGCGCCTTAATATTGATCATTGGCTTTATTATTGGTTTGCCCTCGGCGGTTAGCGGCCAAATGTCCGGAGCCATTGTTTCCGACAACAATATTCAGGTGGTGGAGGTTTTAAAAGGCACGGCGGCGGAACAAGCTGGCCTCAAGCCTGGCGATATCATCAACGGAGTTGATGGCAAAACTTTTGGCAGTATCGAAGAATTACAAAAATATTTGTCAGGCCGAGCCGATCAGCTAATTAGCTTGAAACTGACAAGAAACACCGAGAGTTTGACCAAGGAACTGCTGGTGCAAAAATACCAGGCAGTGACCGGTATCGGCGTGGCTTTGGTGGAAACGGCCATCGTTCGCTATCCCTGGTACTTGGCGATTTGGCAAGGGATCAAGGCTACCTTTTTTTGGCTGGTGGCAATTATTTTAGCTTTTGCCTCCATAATCAAAAATTTAGTTTTGGGCCAGCCGATTGGCATAGAAGTTGCTGGACCGGTGGGTATTGCCGTGATGACCGGCCAGGCGGCTCGGTTGGGCTTGGTTTATGTTTTGCAGTTTACCGCCCTGCTCTCGCTTAATTTGGCGATTATTAATATTTTACCCTTTCCGGCCTTAGACGGCGGCCGCATTCTCTTTTTGGTGATTGAGAAAATCAGAGGCCGAGCGGTTAAACAACAATTAGAGAATTTAATCCATAACATCGGTTTTGCCCTGCTCATGCTCTTGATAGTTTTTGTCACCTACAGAGACATCATCAGGTATGGTGGCAAAATTTTCGGTGTCTTTAAAAATTTAGTGGGGATATAATTTTTTAAAAAAAGAGATGCCAGTCCATTCTCGTGACGGACTGGCATCAGGCATTACTATAGAGCAAGAGAGATTAACCGGCAGACAGGGCGAGAGGGGATCGTCTCTTTTCCCATCTTAATAACTTGTCATCCTCCCCCAGTGTTGCAGTAGTGAGCTCCTCCGGAGTGGTTAACTCCAGTTTAGTTCTAGCGCCCGGAAGGAGAAAGGGGGGCTCCTGCAAACACATCCGGAAGGATTAGGCTGATATAGCTTTGGCTTTCGGTGCTGTTCTGGTCCAGCCCCGAAATAATCCCAGCCCCGCAATGACGAAGGAATCAGCCATACTCTGAAAACAAGTTAACTGTCGGGACTAGTCCTTGCCCGGCGCTGGACTAGTCGTTGCGCTGGTGGCAGCTTAACCTCTCTTAGAAAAGATCTAAAGGGCACTGAAGTAGCTAGTTTCCATCCTAATATAAAATTAATTATTTGGCAAATATGAAAATAACCGTCTTCAATAATTTTGATCCGGTCCTGGTGCTACGTCGTAGCGGTTATGGCTTAATGACCAACAGAAAAACTGGCGAACAAAGCTTTGTTCGCCGCCTGGGCAACAATTCTTATCCGCGTTTTCACGCCTATCTTAAAGATGGTTTTATTAATCTGCATTTAGACCAGAAGCAACCCAGCTACAGCGGCGTTAAGGCGCATAGTGGTGAATATGAGGGAGAGGTGATAACCAAAGAAGCAAACAGAATCAAAGAAGTAATAAATTTTTTAAAAACCGAAGACAGACCGACATCAGAGCGTGAAATTGCCGCACCAGCCAAGGGTTTTTGGTCTAAATTTTTTGGGGATTAGTCTCTAAAATTATAAGAATTAATTTTTGACAAAACAATAAAAAAATGAAAGAATGATATAATTATAACCATAATTTTATGAGGGAAAATAAGAGCAAAAAAGACAATAACGAAACAAGCGAATTCTCTATTACCAAGCGGAGTGAAGATTATTCGCAGTGGTATTTAGACGTCATTAGCGCTGGTAAATTGGCCGATAATTCCCCCGTTCGCGGTTGCATGGTAATCAGACCGAATGGTTATGCTGTTTGGGAAAAAATGCAGAAAATTCTAGACGAGATGTTCAAAGAAACGGGAGTGGCTAATGCTTATTTTCCCTTGTTCATCCCGATCAGTTTTCTTAATAAAGAGGCAAAACACGTGGCAGGGTTTGCCAAGGAGTGTGCCGTAGTGACTCATCATCGTTTAGAATTAGATACCAAAGGCAGATTACAACCGACAGCCGAGCTAGAAGAGCCGCTGATTGTTAGACCTACTTCGGAGACCATAATGTATGACACCTTTTCCAAGTGGATTAACTCACATAGAGACTTGCCGTTGCTTATTAACCAATGGGCCAATATTGTAAGATGGGAAATGAGAACGCGACCCTTTTTGAGGACCATGGAATTTTTGTGGCAAGAGGGACACACGGCCCATGCCACCAAGGAAGAAGCTGACACGAGAACCGAACAAATGATCGCTGTCTACAAAAAGTTTTGTGAAGAATATTTGGCGATCCCAGTGATTGCCGGGCTAAAAACCGAGTCAGAAAAGTTTGCCGGAGCAGTTTATACCACCTGCATCGAGGCCATGATGCAGGACGGTAAATCGCTCCAGACCGGTACCTCCCACATGCTTGGCCAGAATTTTGCCAAAGCCTTTGAGGTAAAATATCTCGATCAGAAAGGTGAGAGTCAATATGTTTGGCAAACCAGCTGGGGACTAAGCACCAGGCTGATCGGAGCTTTGATTATGGTTCATAGTGACGATAAAGGGCTAGTATTGCCTCCGAGATTAGCGCCCACCCCGGTGGTTATAGTACCCATCTGGTCTTCACTGGAGGAAAAAGAAAAGGTACTAGTGGCAGCCCACAAAATATCAAATTTGGTTTCAAGTAAACTCGGGCTAAATGTTAAAGTTGATGACCGTGACTTAAGGCCGGGACCAAAATTTTATGAGTGGGAAAAAATGGGCATCCCTTTGCGGTTGGAGCTGGGTCCGAAGGATTTGGCCAATAATTCCTTAATGGCTGTCAGGCGTGACAACGAGGTCAAAGAAGAAGTAAACCAGACAAATATTATAGACTATGTTTCCCGAGCCCTCGAAGATATCCAAGATAGCTTATTCAAGAAAGCTTTAAAATTTCAAAAGAATAATACCAAGAAGACAGATTCTTGGGATGAATTTAAGAAGCTAGTGACCGATGATGGTGGTTTTATTTTGGCTCATTGGTGTGGCTCGGCCAAGTGCGAGCAGCAAATAAAAGAAGCAACCAAAGCCACTATAGCTTGCATTCCCTTTGATCAGAAAAAGGAGACGGGTAAGTGCATTCTTTGTGGTAAAAAATCTGAAGGAAGAGTTATTTTTGCAAAAGCTTATTAAAATTACGGCATGTTTAAAAAAATTTTTAGTAAATTTAATAAAGGCCTAGGAGTCGATCTGGGTAGCACCAAGACCATGATTTATCTTCAGGATCGCGGTATTGTTGTTAATGAGTCATCGGTAGTGGCGGTTAATAATCGTACCGATCAGATTTTGGCCGTTGGTGACACCGCCCGGCGCATGCTCGGCAAAACACCGCCTCATATCATCGCCACCCAGCCGATAGAAAACGGCATTATTTCTGATTTTGAAATAACCGAAAAAATGTTGAAGTATTTTTTTAATAAAATCCAGGCCGGTAAATTTTTCTTTTCAGTCAAGCCCAGGGTAGTTGTTGGCATACCGCTGGATGTAACCGAAGTCGAAAAGAAAGCGGCCGAAGATGCCATGCTCTCTGCCGGGGCCGGTGAGGTTTTTTTGGTGGAAAACATTATGGCGGCGGCCATTGGCGCCAGAGTTCCCATTCAGGATCCAACCGGTAATATGGTTGTCAATTTGGGCGGTGGCTTGACAGAGGTGGCGGTTATCTCTTTGGATGGCATTGTTAATTGGCGAGTCTCCCGGGTAGCCGGGCTGACTTTGGGCAATGATATTATTAGATTTGCTAAAGATGAATTTAATTTAGTTTTGGGCGAGATGGTAGCCGAAGATATTAAGAAAAAAATCGGTTCAGCCGTGGAATTAAAGGACCCCCTGGAAATGCAAATGCGGGGCAGGGATGTGGTTTCCGGTTTGCCCAGAGAAGTGACAATTAATAATATTCAGATTCAGAATGCCATTGGCCGCTCCACTCAAAATATTCTCGACACTATCAAGGCTACCTTAGAGACCACTCCACCGGAATTGGTGGCCGATATTTACCAGAAAGGTATAATTTTGACCGGTGGTACCGCCCAGCTTAGGGGATTGGATAAATTTATTTCTCAAGGCATTCGGGTGCCTGTTCATATTGCCGATGACCCCCAGACCTGTGTTGTCAGGGGCATGGGAGCAATTTTAGACGATGAGCATCTTTTAAAAGATATCGCCATCCCTTCTTCTCAATAGCTTTAAAGCATAATTTTAAAAGTCAACCGAAAGTCTATGGGCAAATTGACCAAGTCTATAATTTTAACTTTCCTTATTCTGGTTTTGTTAGTTTTTTTTCATTACCTGGGCTGGTTAAGGCCGGTGGAAAATCTGACTTTCAAGGCCCTCGGTCCGGTCCAGGGGCAAGTTTATAATTTTGCTTCTCAGTTGAAAACCCTGCAACAAAACTGGTTTTCTAAAAGAAATCTGCTTAAAGAAAATAGTGACTTAAAAGAAAATTTAAAGCTGTTTCAGTTGGACCGGGTGGAATTTAATAGATTGCAACAAGAAAACGACCTATTGAAAAAAGAACTTGGTTTTGTCAGCCAAAACCAAGTTAAATATCTTTCGGCCAGAATTATTACAGGTATTTCCGATCCACTGTCGCAATCGGTAATAATTAATCGTGGCCGTAGCGATGGCATTGTCAAGGGTTTGCCGGTGGTGGTCGACAAGGGGGTTCTGGTTGGTAAAATCAGTGAGGTAGGCGACGGCTATAGTAAAGTCTTGTTGCTAAACGACAGCAAGAGTCGAGTGGCGGCTGCCATCCAAAATTCTAGTCAAACCGTTGGTTTGGTCGAGGGTAGTTTTGGCTTGGGCTTTACTATGACCAACATCCCTCGTGATCAACAGATCAAAGATGGCGATTTGGTAGTGACTTCCGGACTGGAGGGACAAATCCCAAGAAATTTACTGATTGCCGAGGTTGACAGTGTTAATCAGGTGGAAAGCGAGATTTTTAAAACAGCGGTTTTAAAGCCGATCATTCCTTTGAATAATTTGAGTTATGTTTTAGTAATTATTCCTTAATTTAATGAATTACAAGATTATCATTTTTATTTTAATAATTTTATTAGTTTTTATTGTTCAAAATGCTTTCCTAGACAATTTGAGCTTTTTTTTCTTTAGTTTTAACTTATTGCTAATAACCCTGGTTTTATTGGTCGATTTGGCCGATTTTAAACTGGCTTTGTGGTTTTCCTTGGTTGGTGGTTTTTTGCTTGATACCTATTCTAGCTTGCCTTTCGGTATTTTTTTGCTGACGTTATTTTTAACGGCTATTGTTTTGAAATTTCTATTTTTTAATTTTTTTACCAATCGTTCTCTTTATTCCCTGATTATTTTGGGCTTAGTGGCGGTTTTGGTTTATCAGGGCGGTTTTTTGCTCCTAAGCAGTCTGTTTTATCTTCTCGGTTTTAGTGATTTCCTGGCCGGCTGGTCTTTCATCTGGTTGATTTCGGCGCAACTGGTCAATATGACCATTGTCTTAACTGTCTCTTTCTGGCTGATTAACAAGCTCTCGAAATTTTTTAAACCCATTTTTCTTAAATCATAAATCATGAGAAAAAATAATCCCTTTTTCATTACTGAAGGCATCGATACGGGTCGTAAAAATTTTTCTGACTGGGTGGAAGAAAGTTTTAATCCGGGAGCTAGCTTTAGTTCTGACTCAACTCATAGTTTTTTAACGCCCTCCCTGCCGATTAAAAAGATCAGAATCCTTTTTTTTGTAATTATTTTTGGTTTGGCATTATTGTTGGGCCGAAGTTTTTACTTGCAGGTTTTAAACGGCAGTTATTATTTTTCTTTGGCAGAAAATAATCGTATCAGAATAAAAAACATCCAGGCTCAACGCGGCATTATTTATGATCGTAACGGCAAAATCTTGGTTAAAAATATTTCTGGTTTTTCTCTGTTAATCACCCAGGCGGATTTGTCCAAGGACCAATTTCAAAAAACGGAAGTTCTAAGAAAGACCAGCGAACTGGCAGGCATACCTTTAGCAGAGATTGAAGAAAGGTTAAACAAGGCTGATAAATATTTTTGGCAGCCAATAGTGGTAAAAACCGGTATTGATTATGAAAAAGCCATGGCTCTAAAAATTGCCAGCATTGACTTGCCGGGCATTAGTCTGGAGGATGATAGTTGGCGGCAATATCTTTTTAGTAATAGCTTGTCTCATCTGATGGGTTATGTTGGTAAAATCAGCACCGAGGAATACGAAGACAATAAAAGTGGTTACTTGTTAAGCGACAATATTGGCAAGACCGGCCTGGAGAAATATTATGAGAATTTACTTCGTGGTAAAAACGGTATCAAGAAGATAGAGGTGGATTCCCTGGGTCGGGAAAAAAAGATTATTGCCCAGGAAGAACCGGTTAATGGCAGTAATTTGGTTCTGACTATTGATGCCGATTTGGAAGAAAAAATTTATCAGACGTTTAAGGAAGCTTTGGGCAAAAAGTATAACGCGGTGGCAGTTGTTTCCAACCCGCAAACCGGCGAAATCTTGGCCTTAGTCGATTATCCCAGTTATGACAACAATCTGTTTGCCACCGGGATTAGTCAACAAGATTATAATAATTTACTCAATGACGAGAAAAAGCCGCTGTTTTTTAGAGCCATCTCGGGCGAATATCCATCCGGTTCAACCATTAAGCCGGTCATCGCTTTGGCCGCTTTGCAGGAAAAAGTTGTTGATAAAAACACCAGTTTTAATAGTGTTGGCGGCATTTGGGTCGGTAGTAAATGGTTTTTTCCCGACTGGAATCCCGGTGGCCACGGCATAACCAATGTAATTAAGGCGCTTGCTTTATCGGTTAATACCTATTTTTATTATGTTGGGGGTGGTTATGGTAATTTTAACGGTTTGGGGGTTGATTTGATTGACAAGTATCTCAATCTCTTTAATCTTGGTCAAAAAACAGGCATTGATTTACCGGCCGAAAAATCAGGTTTAGTGCCTACGCCTGCTTGGAAGGAAGAGAATAAAAAAGAACAATGGTATATCGGCGATACTTATCATTTGGCCATTGGTCAAGGAGATTTACTGGTGACGCCGCTGCAGGTTAATAGCTGGACCGCCACCATTAGCGCCGGTGGCGCCATTTACCGGCCGCATCTGGTCAAAGAAATTGTAAATCCCGATGGTCGCAAAGAATTGATCGCGCCGATAGTAGTGAAAAGCGGGATTGCCGATCGAAAAAATATTGATATTGTTAGGGAGGGAATGAGACAGGCAGTGTTGGCTGGTTCGGCCCGAGGAATCTCGGGATTACCGGTTACTGCTGGCGGTAAAACCGGTACCGCTCAATGGAATGAAAAAAAGAATAATCATGCTTGGTTTACCGCCTTCGCTCCCTTTGATCAGCCATCTTTTTGCATCACCATCTTAGTCGAAGAAGGGGGGGAAGGATCCAGCATCGCCGTCCCGATTGCTCGGGAGGTAATGAATTATTGGTTTACCAGGCAGAATTAGCAAAAACTCAAATAATGTGGATAAAGGTCTTGACACCTTTTTAAAAAAGTACTATTCTCCTATCTATATTAATTAGTCGAATTAAGTTGAATTTCTACACCCTTTCTCGGTGGTTTTTATTTAAACTAAAAGTATCAAGATGGCAGAAAATTATATCTCAGCGGCGGGCCTGGAAAAGGTCAAGGAGGAATTAGAAAAATTAAAAAATATCGATCGTCCCGAGGTCATAGAGCGTATTGCCAGATCCAGGGAGCTGGGCGATTTATCAGAGAATGCCGAATATCATGAAGCTCGGGAGAAGCAGAGTTTTATTGAAGGCAGAATTCAGGAATTAGAGGCCTTGATTAAAAACGCGGTCATTATTAAGAATGATAAAAAGCCAAGTTTGGTTGGATTGGGATCGACTGTTTTGGCCACTTGTGATAACGGCGCTAAGATAAAATATATGATCGTGGGCCACCAA
Source organism: Patescibacteria group bacterium (assembly GCA_041649575.1). Taxonomy (GTDB): domain Bacteria; phylum Patescibacteriota; class Patescibacteriia; order 2-01-FULL-39-33; family 2-01-FULL-39-33; genus JBAZMW01. The sequence goes on from JBAZMW010000002.1 coordinate 116,757, forward strand.
GAGGCCGACCCCTCTAGTGGCCGGATTTCTCATGAGTCGCCACTGGGGCGCGCTTTTATCGGCAGGAAAATAGGAGATGAATTTGAGCTTCAAGTCCCGGCCGGCAAACTCAAGTGTAAAATTAACAAGATTGAATAACTTTAAAATGACCGCCAGCTGGCGGTCATTTTAAAATCTTCACTATTTTTGCTTGTTTATATATCCAAATTTTTCACATTCTTGGCATGAGTCTGGATGAACTTTTTTCTGGGAGCTACTTCGTCGCCCATCAAAATATCAAAAGTTTCATCGGCTTTCTCGGCGTCTTCGACGGTAATTCTTTTTAATTTACGCCCAGCGGGGTCCATGGTTGTTTCCCAAAGTTGTTCCGGATTCATTTCGCCTAAACCTTTATAGCGCTGGATATTCACCTTTGGTTCACTGGAAATGTTTTCCATTTCTGTCTCGTTTGTTTCGGCGTACGAAATCTCTGCCCCGGTCTCTTTTTGCTTATTAGTAGCGGCCTTGGTGGGCAGAGACTCTTTTTTATTTTTTAGCATCTCTGTTTTGATTTTTTCTAACTCCTCATCGCTATAAATCCAGCGAACATCCTTGCCTAACTGCGCTCGATAAAGTGGCGGTTGGGCGATATAAACATGGCCCGCGTGTATCAAATCGGGAAAATGACGATAGAACAGCGTTAAAAGAAGCGTCCTAATGTGAGAGCCATCGACATCGGCATCGGTCATAATAATTATTTTGTCATAACGCAAACTATCAAGGGTAAACTGTTCGCCGATGTTGGTTCCCAAAGCGATTATCAATGACTTAATCTCGTTGTTGGCCAACATTTTATCCAGTCGCGATTTTTCCACATTAAGTATTTTGCCACGCAAGGGGAGAATGGCCTGAAACTCTCGGTTGCGTCCTTGTTTGGCGCTGCCGCCGGCCGAATCACCTTCGACAATAAATAACTCCGATAGCCCCGGATCTTTGGAGGAACAATCGGCTAATTTGCCCGGCAGAGCAAAACCTTCCAGCACTCCCTTTCTTAGTACTGTTTCTCTGGCGGCTCGGGCGGCTACTCTGGCTCGGGCGGCTAGGATGCATTTACCCAAAATATTTTCCGCGTCTTTTGGGGTTTCTTCCATAAATATCTCCAAGGCTTCCGACATCACTTTTTCCACGGCGGTTCTCGCCTCCACGTTGCCCAGCTTAGCCTTAGTTTGGCCCTCAAATTGCGGCTCTTTTATTTTTATGGAAATAACCGCAGTTAAGCCCTCGCGCACGTCTTCCGAAGTTAAATTAGCGTCTTTTTCTTTAAGAAAGCCTTTTTTCCTGGCAAAGTTATTAAGGGTTCTGGTCAGGGCCGTCCGAAAACCAACCACATGCATGCCTCCTTCTGGGTTATAGATATTATTGGCAAACGGCATGATAATTTCTGAATACTCATTGTTGTATTGGAGGGCGACTTCCACGTTTATTTCTTCACTCTCTCTTTCGACGTAAAAGATATTATCATGTTTCGGCTCGGTATGATTGTTGATGTGTTTGACATAGGATTTGATACCGCCCTCAAAATAGAAATGATAGCAGATATGTTTAGACTGGTCTTTGTCTCTCTCATCGCAGACAATAATTTTTACTCCCTTGGTCAGGTAGGCCTGTTGGCGCAGGTGATCCAAGATGGTCTGAAAATTAAACTCTACAACCGAAAAGATGGTGTCGTCTGGTTGAAAAGTAATTTTAACGCCGGTGCCCTTAGCCGTTCCAACGTCTTTGACCGCCTTTTTTGGTTTGCCTTGGCTGTACTCTTGCAGCCAGAGCTTGCCGTCTCTTTTGACTTCCGCTTTCATGTATTTTGACAAGGCGTTGACTACCGAAACACCGACCCCATGCAAACCGCCAGAAACTTTATACCCGCCGCCGCCAAATTTACCGCCAGCGTGTAATTTGGTCAAAACTGTCTCTAGGGCCGAGGTTTTGGTAACTTTGTGTTTTTCCACCGGTATGCCGCGGCCATTGTCTTCGACAGAAACCATGCTTTGGGGCAAGAGTTTAACTTTTATCTGGTCGCAGTGGCCGGCCATGGCTTCGTCGATGCTGTTATCCACCACTTCCCAGACCAAATGATGCAAGCCGGCTTCCGCCGTGTTGCCGATATACATGCCGGGACGTTTGCGCACCGGGTCCAGCCCTTCTAACACCTGTATTTGGTCGGCGCCGTAGTCGCCCGAACTGGTTTTTTTAGCTTTGGTTTCTTTGTTTTTAGGCATAATCACTGTTCTTTAATGGAGATGAATTTTACTAAATTATTTTATCATATTTTAAACTTTTTGACAATAAAAATCTGGGTCTATTTTTGGCCATTTTTCTTTTTTAATTTGGTATTCTTATATACACAGATGAATTTTTTGTGTTATAATTTAATCATGATTAAATCGGCAGACAACTTGACTGATCGCCAGCTGAAATTAAGTTATTGGTATATCACCAACAAGCTGCTTTTAAGAAAATGGCTTAAAATTTTTCTGATTGTTTTATCGGTCATTTTCTGGCTTTTTGTCCTGTGGCAGTTGATTTTTTTGGCCATCAATTATAGCCAGGAAGATTATCAAACCAGGCGGTTGATTTTTGGTGGTAATCCCAATTTATTGCCACTGGACAGCTTAAAGCCGGCTCCACTTCAGACGTCAGTCGTTCAAGCGCTAGGCAATGAGAGTAATGGCTATGACTTTTTTGTTCAGGTGGCCAACAACAACAAGGACTGGCTGTCAACTTTCGACTACCAATTTGTCGCTCCGGATGGTGGTGGCCAGCTCAAATCGGGCTTTGTTTTACCGGGAGAAACCAAGTACTTAATGGCTTTGGGCGTCAAAAGTTCGGCGGTTCAGTTTCAGCTAGCTAACCAAAAATGGAGACGGGTCAGCGATATCAGCGGTCTCTATGGTGATCGTTATAATTTTTTAATTGAGAACGATAAATTTGTCGCCGGTCAAGCGGTTGGTGATCCCGGCAAACTGACCTTTGAGCTAACCAATAAATCAGCCTTTAGTTATTGGGAGGTGGGCATAACTGCTGTTTTATCCAACGGCGGCAATATCGTTTCGGTCAATTATCTCACTTTAAATCAGGTTAAATCCGGAGAGAAGAGGTTGGTTGAGCTTTTATGGAACAATCCCTTGCCTCGAGTCGACAGCTTTGAAATTGTTCCCGAAGTGAATATCTTTGACGACAACAATATTATGCCGGTTGACAGTCTTTAAAAAAGCCGGTTTTTTATCTTTGACTCAACAAGAAGGTTTTATTTACCTTTATTTTTTTGCCCTCTTGACAAGCTTTTTTGTTTGCCTTATTATTAAAATTAGCACTCTAATATTGAGAGTGCTAATTAAACCAAACCATGGCCGACAGAAAAGACAATCTATTTAAAATTATTGTCGAAGAGTATTTAAATTCGGCCAATCCCGTTGGCTCTTCTTTGGTGGTAGAAAAATATTTTCCGGATTTAAGCTCCGCCACCATCAGAAACGAAATGGCCGAATTGGAAGAAGCCGACTTAATTTATCAGCCACACACTTCGGCTGGCCGCATTCCCACCATCAAGGGTTATCAATATTATTTGGACAAGTTTGTCGGCGCTGGAGAGCTAAACGCCAAACAGCGAAAGAATTTAGATAAGCTTAGGTCTGAGCTCAAGGCCGATCAAGAGAGTATAAAAGTTTTGGCTAAGAATTTAGCCGAGTTGTCCCGGGAAGCTGTCTTGATTGGTTTTGGTCCGCAGGATGTTTATTACACCGGTATCGCCAATCTCTTCCGTCAGCCGGAATTTTATCAACAGGCCCTGGTCTATTCCATGTCGGAAATAATCGACCATCTCGATGAAGTGATGTTTAAAATTTTTACCAAGATAGATGCCCGAGCCAAAATTTTACTGGGAGCCGACAATCCTTTTGGTGAAGCGTCGGCCGTCATTTTAGGGCAATACCGCCTGAAAGGACAGCCGGGACTGGTTGGCATTTTGGGGCCGAGTCGCATGAATTATGCTAATAATTTAGGACTAATAGACTATACCCAACAAATTATTGGATCCTTAAAATAATTAATTATGAGTGAAAACCAAAAAATAGCCGAACTTCAAGAGGAAGTGGCCAAGCTAAAAGAAGCCTTAACCCTGGCCGAAGGGCAATCGCAGGAACATTTGGCTGGTTGGCAAAGAGCTCGGGCCGATTATTCAAATTTTAAAAGAGAACAGGAAAAGCGTCAGCAAGAAGTGGTTGAGTTTGCCAACGCCGTTACCTTGGCTGAGATTTTGCCGGTTTATAGCCATTTTAAGTTGGCCTTAAAACACATTCCTCAGGAACAAAAAAAAGAAGCCTGGGTAGAAGGTATAATCCAAATTGGCAAACAATTTATTGATTTTTTGAAAAAATTCAAAATAGAAGAGATTAAAACCATAGGGGAAAAGTTTAATCATGAATTTCATGAAGCTGTAGTTCACGAAGAAAAAAATGGCTTTGAGTCGGACGTGATTTTTGAAGAGGTGAGTCCGGGCTATTTGTTGGCCGGCAAAGTCTTGCAGCCGGCTAAAGTCAAAGTAGCAAAATAATTTTAAAATTTTAGAATTCTAAAATTACTGCCGTGCTGGTCTGCCGGCAGCAGGAAGATTTTATAAATATTAATTCGCTTATTCGCTTTGTCTGTAAATTTTTATAGGCAAGCATAGGCGGCAAGGAGACAAAGATATGGCCTTAATAAAATGGACACCATTTCCTTTTGCCGAACCATACGACGAAATGGACAAGTTTTTTGAATCTTGGCCGGCTTTAGCCAATAACTTCACCCCGGCTATTGATGTCTATCAGGATAAGGAGGCGGTGATCGTCGAAGCGCCCTTGGCTGGCATCGATCCGGAAAAAATAGACATTGCTATCGAAAACGATGTTTTGACCATCAAAGGCGAAAATGAGAAAAAATCAGAGGTGGATGAAAAAAATTATTATCGCAAAGAGGTGCGTCATGGCAGTTTTTATCGAGCGGTGCAATTGCCAACCCGTGTTGCTGGCGATGCGGCTCAAGCCACTTATAATAAGGGCATCCTAACTATCCGGATTCCCAAAAGCCCGGAAGCCAAGCCCAAGAGCATCAAAGTTCAAATTAAAGATTAATATTTTCTTTTTGAGGCGAGAAAGGCCTTTCTCGCTTCTGATGGATAAGTATTAAATTAAAAATAACCAAAAATATGCCAAAAATTTTAGGAATCGATCTGGGAACTACCAATTCCTGTATGGCCATCATCGAGGGTGGCCAGCCGAAAGTTTTAGAAAATAAAGAGGGAGCCCGCACCACGCCCTCCATTGTCGCTCTGGCCAAGAACGGCGAACGTTTGGTTGGTGTTGGCGCCAAGCGCCAAGCCGTCACCAATCCGACTAACACCTTATTTTCCATCAAGCGTTTGATCGGGCGTAAATGGGATGACCCGGAAGTGCAAAGAGATTTGAAATTAATGTCTTATGAAATCAAGCAAGCTGGCGGGGGAGTCAAGATTGTCATGAATGGCAAAGAATACAGCCCGCAAGAAATTTCCGCCATGGTTTTGCAAAAATTGAAAGAAGATGCCGAGGCCAAGCTTGGCGAAAAGATAACCGAGGCGGTTATTACCGTGCCTGCCTATTTTGACGACAGCCAGCGCCAAGCCACCAAAGACGCCGGAGAAATCGCCGGGCTGACGGTCAAAAGGATTATTAACGAGCCGACCGCTGCGGCCTTGGCTTATGGTTTTGAAAAGAAAAAAGGCCAGCAAATCGCGGTTTATGACTTGGGTGGCGGCACTTTCGACATTTCTATTTTGGATGTGGCGTCAGATACGGTGGAAGTCAAATCTACCAACGGGGATACGCATTTGGGCGGTGACGATTTTGATCAAAAAATCATGAATTATATTTTGGACGAATTCAAAAAGCAGGAAGGCCTTGATTTGTCCAAAGACGTCACAGCCTTGCAGCGTGTCAAGGAATCGGCCGAGAAAGCCAAGATAGAATTATCCACTCAAATGGAGACCGAGATTAATCAGCCTTTTATTACTCAAGGAGCCGATGGCAGTCCCAAACACTTGACCATGAGGCTGACCCGGGCACAACTGGAGGGTTTGGTTGTGGATTTGGTAGACCAAACCTTTGAGCCGGTTAAAAAGGCTTTAAGCGATGCCGGCATGAAGACTTCCGACGTCGAAGAGGTGGTTTTGGTTGGTGGCATGACGCGTATGCCTCTGGTACAGAAGAAAGTGGAGGAGTTTTTTGGCAAAAAACCAAATATTAGCGTTAATCCCGATGAAGTAGTGGCCATGGGAGCAGCGGTTCAAGCCGGCGTGCTGCAGGGCGATGTCAAAGACGTCTTGCTGCTGGATGTCACTCCTTTGACTTTGGGTATCGAGACGTTAGGCAGCGTCATGACCCCGCTCATCGAAAGAAACACTACCATCCCTACTTCTAAGAGCCAGGTGTTTTCCACGGCCGCCGATAATCAGCCGAGCGTGGAAATCCATGTGCTTCAAGGCGAACGGCCGATGGCCCATGACAATAAGACGCTGGGCCGATTCATCCTAGACGGTATACCGCCGGCTCCTCGCGGCGTGCCGCAAGTAGAAGTCAGTTTTGATATCGATGCCAATGGCATTTTAAATGTTAAAGCCAAAGACAAAGCCACTGCTCGCGAACAGCATATTACCATCACCGCTTCCTCCGGTCTGTCCAAAGACGAGATTGAGCGCATGAAACGTGAGGCGGAAATGCACGCCGATGAAGACAAAAAGAAAAGAGAAGTCATTGATCTGAAAAATCAAGCCGAGAGTTTGATTTTCACCACCGAAAAAACTCTAAAAGATGCCGGGGATAAAGTTGATGCCGCTACCAGAAAAGATATTATGGATAAAGTCGAGGATCTAAAGAAAGTCAAAGAAGGTGAGGACAAGGATTTGATTAAGCGCAATTACGACGCTTTAAGCGAAGCGATTCAGAAGGTTGGCGCGGCCATGTACCAATCGGCCGGGGCCAGTCAGGCTGGAGGCGGCGCAGCGCCCCAAGAAGAAACCGCAACCGAAGGGGGGCAACAGCAGGGCCCAATTGAAGGTCAATACGAAGAAGTGAAAAAATAATTTTATTATTGTTATGTTAAGGGCAGGCCATGGCCTGCCCTTAACATAAAAGAAAAACGCCTCACCTATGACAGCGTGAGGACGTGTACTTGCAAGGACAACGGCATGGTCATTCCCCGTCAGGCAGACTTTGTCTGGCCGAGATGCCCATACCCACGCCCAGCCGATGCGTTTCATTGCGAATCTGACCCGGGCTAGTGGCTTCACCGGTAAATCCGAGATAAAACCCACCCCACCAGAGGGCAGCGGCGTTATTCCTGGTCATTTCATCTGGGAGCAGACTGGGGCACCCGGGTGCGTGGTGGAAGTCTTGGTCGAGGTTGCAGAATCGGCATGATGGTGACTGTGACATAACTGAACCTCCCTAGTCATGTAGTTTCGCCAAGCAGAAACTGAAAGGACAATCGCTAACTTTTTATTATAGATTATAAATTTATTTTTGTCAAACATGAAAGTGGGCATACCCCGAGCCGGGCTGTATCATCTTTTTCACCCTTTTTGGTCGGAGTTTTTTTCGTCCTTGGGTTTTGAGGTGGTAATCTCGGCAGCTACCGACAAAGAAATATTAAGCCAAGGCCTAAAAATTGCTAACAGCGAGATGTGTTTGCCCATGAAGATAATGTATGGCCACATTTTGTCGCTTAAAGACCGATGTGATTTTTTGTTTCTGCCGCAACTGGGAGCAGCCAAATGGGGCCAGGCCAAGCCTGGCACCAGCACCTTTTTTTGCCCTTATTTTGTCGGTCTGGCCGATTTGATGGCGGCCGAGTTTCCTCAAATGAAGTTTTTTCGTCCCCAGATTTCTTTTTGGGACAATCTTTTTCAGGCCGCCGATTGGCTGGAATTCGCCCGAGAAATCGGTTTTGCTCCGGCCGCGGCCAAGAACGCCTTTTCTCGAGCCGAAAAAGCCTACGAGGTTTTCCGGCAACAGCAAATAAAAGAAGCGCCTTTACCTCGAGACAAAAAAATCGCGCTGGTGGGCCGGCCTTATCTTATTTATGATCACCAGGCCAATCTGGATATTATCAAAAAAATTAATCAGCGGGGCTATCAGGTGGCGACGGTAGAGATGATCCCGGATTCCGACTTAAAAACAGCTTGGCTCAAGTTGCCTCCCGATTTTGTTTCCCATTGGTATCTGACCAATAAAACCTATGGGGCCATAAATCATTTTTCCCAAAGGCCGGATATCTCTGGTATAATTTTTTTGGTGCCCTTCAATTGCGGCCCTGATTTTTTGGTGGAGTATCTGGTTATCCAGAAAGCCAGAGCGCATAAACCCATTACCACCATCTCCATCGATGAGTCCACGGGTGAGGCCGGTTTGCTTACCCGTCTAGACGCTTTTATCGATATCCTAAAATAAATCCATGAAGTACGCTTCTTTGCCAGGACTAAATTCATATCTAGCCATGAAGACCATGATTCGTTATTTTGGTCATGATTTTGTCGAGATGCCAGATATCAACGAAGAAATGCTCAGCTGGGGATCGGCCCAATCGCCGGAATACGCTTGTCTGCCTTTCAAAATTTATTTAGGTTTTTTTAGGAAACTGACAGAGCAAAAAATAGACCGAGTTTTTATTTATGGTTCTCGGGACAGGCGCGCTTGCCGGTATCTGGATTTATGCAACGGCATTGCGCAGATATTGCGCGACCATGGTCTGACCAAGATGGATGTTCATTTTTGGGGCGGCTATGGTCTGTGGCAGGGACTGGTGGATTTTAAAAAAGCAATGGGCAATCCTTCCTGGCTGAAAGTGATTAACGGCATTATCATTCATGGCTCGACTTTAACCGCTGTCGATGAATTGAACGATTTGGCCAACTGGGCGCGGCCGCGGGAAACAGTAAAAGGTTCAGTAGATGTTTGGCTAAAAAAATGGTGGCAAATCATGGGTGAGTCTTTGAGTCGTCGCAAAATAAAAGAAGCTCTAATCTTGGCTAAATCAGAATTCGCCCTGATAAAATTAGATGATTCTCGGCCGATTATCAAGGTGGCTTTAATTGGCGATTTATTTAAAATTCATGAACCCTTTTTTCACTTTGATACTATTAGAAAACTAAACAAAATGGGCGTTGAGGTAAAGCAATCCCAAGCTTTTTCTTTGCTCTTTTTTGGTACTACCAATTTGCCCTCGCGGGCTCATTACCGCGAGCTATATGCCGCTTATCGACAAAAAGCTCAAAAATACCTAAAATCAGTGCCAGCCTCTTGCATTGATATCAGTGTTGGCGAGACCATTGATCAGCTGGAGCAAGGCGCCAAAGGCATTGTTCATTTTCAGTCTTTTGGTTGTATGCCCGATATCATGTTAAAGCCGATTTTGGATCGGGTGGCCAAGGATTTTAAAGTGCCGATCATTCATTATTTACGCGACGTTCATTCTTCTGACGGAGCTTACCAAACCCGACTGGAAGCTTTTGTCGATTTAATAAAAAGAAAGGGAAAAATATGAACCAAAAAATTTATCTGGGTATTGATGTCGGTTCGGTAAGCTGCAATGTCGTTGCTCTTAGCGAAGAGAGCCGAGTTTTGGCAAAAGTCTATATTCGCACGCAAGGTGATCCGATTCAGGCGGTGAAAAGGGGCTTACAGGAAATTAGAGATCAGGTCAACGAATTTACTGTTGCCGGCGTGGGCACTACCGGTAGCGGCCGGACTTTGGCCGGAATTTTGGCCGGAGCCGATGTCGTCAAAAACGAGATCACTAGTCACGCTCTGGCTGCCGTGCACGAAGTGCCAGGAGTCAGGACGGTTTTGGAGATTGGCGGACAGGATTCCAAAATAATTATTTTGGATGATGGGGTGGTGGTTGATTTTGCCATGAATACGGTTTGCGCCGCTGGTACCGGATCTTTCTTGGACCAGCAATGCGGCCGTCTGGGTATTCAGATAGAGGAATTCGGCGACTTGGCCCTGAAATCCAGCACCAAAATCAATATTGCCGGCCGCTGCACCGTTTTTGCCGAGTCCGATATGATTCACAAACAACAACTGGGCGCAAAACGCGAGGATATTATGCGCGGCCTGTGCGAATCACTGGTCAGAAATTATTTAAGTAACGTGGCTAAGGGCAAAAATATTTTAGAATCGATTGTTTTTCAAGGGGGAGTGGCCGCCAATAAATGTATTAAGGCCGAGTTTGAAAAAGCGTTGGATAAAAAATTGATTATCCCAGAAAATTTTGATGTCATGGGAGCGATTGGCGCCGCCTTGTTGGCTCGGGAAGCCGAAGTTGAAAAAAGCCGGTTTAAGGGATTTGATTTGATTGAGACTGATTTTCAGACTACCGCCTTTCAGTGTTTCGACTGCGCTAACAAATGCGAGGTTATCGAATTTAAGGAAAATGGCGCAGTCATCGCTCGCTGGGGCGACCGTTGCAATAAATGGAGCGACGACCCGGGTCGTCAGCCGGAAAAATAAACTTGGCAATTTTATCGATAAATAAATAACAAACAAATTTATGGAAAATCAAAATCAACAACCGCAGGAAATAAAAATTACTGATAATTTTGCCGGCGGTGAGTATGCCAACGGCATGCAAATTTCTTATAACAAAGAAGAATTCCTCATTTATTTTTTCAATATTATGCCGCCGGCCGGCCGCGTTTGCGCCAAAATCATCACCAGTCCCGGACACCTCAAGAGAATGGCCGCTGTTTTGGAGGACAACTTAAAAAAGTATGAGAGTCAATTTGGTTCTGTCTCTGTAGCCGAGAATCCCAAAGACGGTATCGGTTTTAAAGTTTAACTTTTATGGCCAAAGATTACTACGACATTTTGGGGGTTTCCCGGTCGGCTTCTCCGGAAGAGATCAAAAAAGCTTTTCGCAAATTAGCTCACGAACACCATCCCGACAAAGCCAACGGCAATGCGGAGAAATTCAAGGAAATCAACGAAGCCTATCAGGTTTTGAATAACCCGGATAAAAGAAAGCAGTACGATCAGTTCGGCTCGGCTTTTGGCGGCGCCGGTGCCGGTGGTTTTAATTACCAAGATTTTGGCCGGGCGGCCGGCGGTCCTTTTGGCCAGGGCGGTTTTTCCCAAGACGGAATTAGTTTTGACTTCGGCGATCTTGGTGATCTAGGCGATCTTTTCGGCGGTTTTGGCAGTTTCTTTGGCGGTGGCAACAGGACAGCCAAAAAAGCAGTCAGAGGCGAAGACGTGGAAATAGAACTAACAATAGAGTTCGAAGAAGCGGCTTTTGGTGTTGACAAGGTAATTGACTTGCAGAAGCAGGTTGTTTGCGAGCATTGCCATGGCTCGGGAGCCGAGCCGGGCGCCAAGATTTCCGTTTGCGCTACCTGTGGCGGCACCGGAAAAATAAACCGGGTTCAACAAACGATTTTGGGAAATTTTCAAACTCAGACTGTTTGTTCGGATTGCCAGGGCGAAGGGCAGAAATATGAAAAAAAATGTTCCACCTGTCACGGCAGTGGTGCGGCTTATGGTTCGGAAAAAATCAAAGTTAAGGTTCCGGCCGGTATCGATGACGGCCAAACAATAAAATTATCAGGCCAAGGAGAGCCGGCTCCCAAAGGCGTGCCTGGCGATCTTTATATTCGTATTAAGGTCAGACCGAGCAAAATTTTTAGACGACAGGCTGATAATATTTTTTCAGAAAAACATCTTTCCCTTAAGCAGGCGATTTTTGGCGATAAAATAGAAATCGAAACCGTCGACGGCCTGGTCAGCCTAAAAATTCCTCCCGGGACCCAAAGTCATACGGAATTTCGTCTGCGCGACAAGGGCGTCTATCACCTCAAGGGTCGCGGCCGAGGGGATCATCTGATCAAGATAATTGTTGACATCCCTAAGAATCTTAGCCGCCAGCAGAAAAAAATACTGGATAGCTGGGAAAAATAATTTATTTATAAAAAATGTTGCTTTATTTATTCTTGTTTTTATTTTTATTTTTAACGATTTTTGCCCTGCTGATGTCTTTCTCTTTAATCGTCGGCCTGATTCAAACGGGGGGAGTGCCTTTCGTTTCTACCTCTAGAAGAGGTTTCGACGCCATTTCGCAATTAGCCGAAATAAAGCCCGGTGATATTATTTACGATTTGGGTTGCGGCAAGGCGCATTTTCTGATTCAGACGGTTAAAAAACATAACGCCCGAGGCATCGGTTACGAATTGGCTCTTTGGCCATATCTGTGGGCCAAGTTTAATGTTTGGCGGAGTCGGGCTAGGGTAAAAATTTATCGGAAAAATTTTTTTAAAGCCAGTCTTAATGAAGCCGATGTCGTTTTCTGTTATCTGTTTCCCGGGACAATGGTCAAATTGGAGCCGAAATTTAGCGTTGAATTAAGACCCAACGCCAGGGTGGTTGTCGCTGCTTTCCAGTTACCCAATCTAGAGCCGAAAAAATCAGTTTTAATTAATGATAATAACACAAAATTAGGTAAGTTTTATCTCTATGTTTTTTAGAGACGAAGGCTTGATTTTATTGGCCAGAAGCATTATAATAAAGAAACATGATTAAAAATAAGCCGGGTTCGTCTAGTGGCTAGGACGCATCCCTCTCACGGATGAAACACGAGTTCGATTCTCGTACTCGGTACCAGTAAAAGTCATAGAATTATTAATAGTTTATTTAAGTTTATGAAAAAAATTTTTAAAAGAAAGTCCTTTTGGTTAATTGTGGTCGTTATTCTCCTCCTGATTGTCGGTGGAGTTTATTATCAGTTTAAGCAGGGATCCTCTTTGATCGAATATACCACCGAGAAAGTCAAGCGAGGCAAATTGGTTCAGACAGTCACGGCCACCGGCCAGGTCGAATCAGCCGAAGAAATAAATCTTAATTTCCAGATCACCGGCAAGCTGGTTTATTTGAAAGCCAAAGAGGGTGATACGGTTAAGGCTGGCGACGTACTGGCTAGCTTGGATTCTGGCGGAGCAGCCGCCTTGATCAATCAATACAGAAGTAATGTTTCTGCCGCCGCAGCCGATTTGGCAAAAGTCAAAGCCGGTTCCTCCCCCGAAGATATAAAGGTGACAGAGGAACAATTTCTCAAAGCCGAGGCCGATCTGGCTAATCTAAAATCAGAAAGCACCAATCAACTGCTGATTTTGCGAGAAAAAAATTTGGATACTTTAAATAATGCTGTTTTTACTTTTACCGTGGCCCTAGATAAAGTTTATAATTATTTTATTAATGATAAAACCACTAACGGCCTCCAGGTTACCGACACCAGCTTGTTAAATAAAGTGGAGAGTGATTATTATTTACTCAGAAAAAACTTGGATTCTGCCAGAGAAATTATCAATCAGGCCAATAGTGTCAAAAGCGATGATTTAATTTTGGCTTCGTCCGATCAGATGCGGGACTCGATGATAAAACTCAACTATTTTCTAAATGATGCCTTTGGCTTGGGCGACACCATTATTCTTAACACCTATTATTCGCAAACCACCAAAGACACCATTAAAACCGACATTGGCACTCAACAATCAACCAACAATACCGCCCTAACTTCCCTGCAGACGGCCAAATCAAACCTGATTAACGAAACAAACAGCTATAATTCTCAGATCAAAGCCGCCGAAAACAACCTTGGTATTTATCAGGCGCAGCTTAATCTTAAAAAAGCCGGGCCTCGGAATTTTGAGGTTGAATCGGCCGAAGCCAAAGTAGCTCAAGCCCAGGCCCAGTTGAACAAGGCTTTGAGTGATTTTGGAAATTATACTATCAAGGCGCCAATTAATGGCAAAATTACCAAAGTTAATTTTTCTGTTGGCGAACAAACCAGCTTGACTGAGCCGGTTATTAGTATGCTGGGTACTGAAAAATATCAAATTAAAGTAGATATACCCGAATCAGATATTACCAAAGTTAAAATTGGCGATAAGGTTTCTATTGAATTGGACGCCTTCGGTTCCGATCATCCTTTTTCTGGCGCCATCAGCTTTGTCGACCCGGCCCAAACTGTAATTAAGGACGTGACTTATTATAAAACCACCGTCAGTTTTGACCAAGATTCCTGGAACGATCAAATCAAACCCGGCATGACTGCCAATATCACCATTATGACCGGAGAAAAAGACGATGTTCTATTTATACCGCAACGAGCCGTTAGGGTTAAAGAGGCCTCACTCGGTGAAACTGCGACCAAGGTCGTTTCTGTTCTGGCTAATAACCAGGAGGAAGAAAAAGTGGTTGTGGTTGGTTTAAGAGGCGATAACGGTTTAGTGGAGGTTCTCTCTGGTTTGACTGAAGGCCAAGAGGTCATCACCTTTAAAAAGGACAACGGTAAAAAATAATTTTTTGTTATGGCTCCTCTAATCGAGATTAAGGATCTAAAAAAGGATTATATTAACGAAGAGATAATAACCAAGGTTCTCTTCGGGCTGTCTTTTGCCATAGAAAGTGGCGAATTTGTGGCCGTGATGGGCCCTTCTGGCAGCGGCAAATCGACTTTAATGCACATCCTCGGCTTTCTAGACACCTTAACTAGCGGCAGCTATTTTTTCAAAGGGCGTGAAGTCAGTAATTTGAACGATGATCAGCTGGCCAAGATTCGCAACGAAGAGGTTGGTTTTGTTTTTCAGGCCTTTAATCTCTTGCCGCGTACCACCGTGTACGATAATGTCAAACTGCCGTTAATTTATAGTAATCAGAAAAATCAGGATCAGCTGATTAGAGCGGCCATTAAAGCGGTTGACCTGGAACATCGAGTTAATAATCTGTCCAATCAGTTGTCCGGTGGCGAAAAGCAGCGAGTGGCTATAGCCAGAGCCTTGGTCAATAATCCCAGTATTATTTTTGCCGACGAACCTACTGGCAATTTGGATAGCAAGTCGGGCAGCGCTATCATGGAAATTTTAGAAAACTTGAATAATCAAGGACATACTATTATTTTAGTGACTCACGAAAGCGATACGGCCAGGCACGCCAAGAGAATTATTAAGATGTGCGACGGTTTGATTTGCAGTGATGAAGTTGTCGAACGAAGAAGATCGGTTCGTGACGGTGAATTGAAAAAATAAAACTACTATTTTTTATGCGGCTTAGTGATATCGTCAAACTATCTTTTTCTGTTCTGCGTCGCAATCGGATCCGCAGTTTTTTGACTGGCCTGGGAATTATAATTGGTATCGCCTCGGTAATAATTATCATGTCTGTCGGCGCCGGAGCCCAAAGCTTGATCATCAACCAGCTCAATTCACTAGGTACCAATCTGATCGGCATTCTGCCGGGAACTTCAGACGAGAATGGGCCGCCGGCTTCGGCTTTTGGCGTCATTGTCGCCACTTTAAAATATGAGGATGCCACGGCCATCGCCAAAGAAGTACCCAATGTTTTGGCTGTTAGTTCTTATAACACCGGTTTGGGGACCATCAGTTATCAGAATGCCAGTTTGGACACCAATTTTTATGGAGTAATGAGCTCTTATCCTATAGTGGAAGACACCGAGGTAGGTCTGGGTCGCTTTTTTACTCCGGAAGAAGAAAAAAACAGTTCTCGAGTCGTGGTTTTGGGCTATCAAGTCTGGCAAGAACTCTTTAGTGGCAGCGACCCTTTGGGCAAAAAAATAAGAATTAATAAAGAATATTTTGACGTTATCGGCGTAATGAAAGAGCGGGGTGTCGCTGGTTTTCAAAATCAAGACAAACTGGTTTTGATTCCGATTTCCACCGCCCAAAAAATTATGCTCGGCATCAGATATGTTAATTTTATCAGAGCCAAGGTCAACGATGCCAAAAACATCGATCAGGCCACCAATGACATCACCTTATTACTAAGAGACCGCCATAATATTTTTGAATCGGGTATTGATGATTTCTCGGTGCGTAATACCAAAGAAGCTATAGACACACTGACAATGATAACCGACGCTCTGAAATTTTTCTTGGCTGCCATCGCTGGTATTTCTTTGATTGTTGGCGGCGTGGGAGTAATGAATATTATGCTGGCATCGGTCAACGAAAGAATCAGGGAAATTGGTTTGCGCAAAGCGGTTGGCGCCAAGAAAGCCAATATTATGACACAGTTTGTTTTGGAGACTATAACCATCACCTTGCTGGGTGGGATTATCGGTATAATCCTGGGGTCACTAGTGGCGCTTTTAGTGATGCTTGTCGCCAGATACCTGGGCTATCAGTGGGATTTGGTGATCACTATAAATTCTATTTTGGTCGGTGTCGGCATGGCGGTTTTAGTGGGTTTGGTTTTTGGTTTGTATCCGGCCCGGCGGGCCGCCAAATTAGATCCAATAGAAGCTCTGCGTTATGAATAATTTTTTTCTACCGTTAAAATTTGCCTGGCAATCTCTGGGCCATCACCGCGGCCGCACTTTTTTGACTATCGTGGGTATTGTAATTGGTATCGCCGCCGTCATCATGGTCATGTCTGCCGGTGACAGCCTCAAGGGTTTGGTTCTAGATCAGGTGGAGTCTTTTGGTTCGGATTTTATTCAGGTAGAGGTAAAGGTGCCCAGCACCGGCAAAAACTCTTTTGACAATGCTGCCGCTATGGTTCAAGGGATTCAGGTGACTACTCTAAAAATCGAAGACGCCGAAGCCATAAAAAAATTGTCCAATGTAAAGAATTATTACGCCGGAATTACAGGGCAAGAGGTTATTTCTTATCTGGACACACAAAAGTCAGTCACTTTTATGGGCATCTCGCCTTCCTTTATCGATATCGATAAATCCAAGATGTCGGCTGGGCGTTTTTTTTCCAAAGATGAGGACAGCGAATTAGCCAGGGTTTTGACCTTGGGCTCCAAATTGGCCGTCAAGCTTTTTGGCAATCAGGATCCGGTAGGCAAGAGCGTAAAGTTGGGTAAGAATAAATTTTTAGTTGTTGGGGTAATGGAAGAGCGGGGGAGCGGCTTTGGTTTGGATTTCGATCAATTTGCTTATTTGCCCTTGCAGACGGCGCAGAAGCTGGTGATGGGAGTTGATTATGTTGTTTGGGCTACGGTTCAGGTAGAAGATACTAAACTCCAAGATCAAACCGCCGAAGAGATTACAACTCTCTTAAGAGAGAGGCATAAAATAGATAATCCTAAGCGTGACGATTTTGCCGTGACCACTGCTGCCGAGGCTATTGACATGGTTAATACTATTTTTGGCGGTATCACCCTGCTGCTGACTGCCATCGCCGGCATTTCTCTTTTGGTTGGCGGTATTGGTATCATGAATATTATGTATGTTTCGGTCAGCGAGAGAACTTTTGAAATTGGTCTAAGAAAAGCCGTTGGAGCCAAAAACGTTCAGATTTTGTGGCAATTCTTGTGGGAAGCGATAGTGGTTACTGTTTTTGGCGGTATTATTGGCATCACTCTGGGAATTTTATTTTCACTTATCATCAGTTTTGTCGCCGGACAATTCGGTTTTGCCTGGGGCTTTAGCCTGCCGCCGCAAGCGATTATCATCGCTTTTGGTTTTTGCGCCGCGGTGGGTTTGATTTTTGGCTATTATCCCGCTCAAAAAGCAGCCAAAATGAATCCCATAGTTGCCTTGGGCCACGAGTAATTTTTGATAGTTCTATGATTCTCGATCAATATTTTTCCCATCTCAAAAAAAACGATTGGGCGCTACTGGCCGCCGTATTTTTGTTGATTGCCTTCGGCTTGTCGGCTATTTACAGTGTGGCCTTGGGTCAGGGATTAGGGGAATTTATTAATTTCAAAAAACAGCTGGTGTGGTTGGTGGTGGGGGTTTTTCTGATGTTTTTTATTTCCAGCGTCAATTATCATTATTGGCGTCGCTGGGCTTGGTTGGGTTATTTTTTGGGTTTGATTTTGTTGGTATTGGTTTTGACTCCCTTAGGTTCGACTATTCGCGGTTCTCAAGGTTGGTTTTCGTTGGGCATTTTTTCTTTCCAGCCGGTCGAATTTATGAAAATTTTTTTAATCATTGTTCTGGCCGATGTTTACAGCCGTTACGCGCGCACTATCAATAAATTTTTACAGTTGGTTTTGATTGGTTTGCTGGTAGTTTTGCCACTGGGCCTGGTGATGCTCCAGCCGGATTTTGGTTCGGCCATGGTTATTTTTTTCGTTTGGCTGTTGTCCAGCCTGCTTTTGATTAGAAAAAAATGGCACTTGGCTGTTATTATTATTCTAATTTTGGCTTCTTTTTTAGTTAGTTGGAACTTCGTTTTCCAGGACTATCAGAAAGATCGAATTATAACTTTTGTTAATCCGGCTGCCGATCCCTTAGGTAGCGGCTATAATGTCAGGCAGTCGATCATTGCGGTCGGCGCTGGCCGGCTTTTGGGGCGGGGCTTGGGTTTTGGTAGCCAGAGTCAGTTAAAATTTATTCCCGAAAGCCAAACGGATTTTATCTTTGCGGTAATTGCCGAAGAGCTGGGTCTGGTTGGCGT
Source organism: Patescibacteria group bacterium (assembly GCA_041649575.1). Taxonomy (GTDB): domain Bacteria; phylum Patescibacteriota; class Patescibacteriia; order 2-01-FULL-39-33; family 2-01-FULL-39-33; genus JBAZMW01. Next base: position 135,227 of record JBAZMW010000002.1, read on the forward strand.
GCTTTTGGTGCTAGTTTTTTTCTTTCTGATTTTCTATCGGGTCTATCTTGTTGCCACCAGAGCACCCGACGATTTTGGCATGTTTCTGGCTCTGCTGATTCTGATAGTTATTTTTGTCCATGTTTTTATCAATATCGGCATGGGTTTGGGTTTGATGCCGGTGACCGGCATTTCTCTGCCCCTGGTTTCTTATGGTGGCAGTTTTTTGATAGTCACTCTGTTTTTTATCGGCCTAGTTTTAAATATTTACAAGTCAGCCTTGGTTTTCCGGCGCTAACGCCGTTTCGCCACTAGTCTAGTTTTATAAAAAAACAATAAATTTAATTTTATTTTATGCCAGACGCCTTTTCTACAAATTTTAATCGTTTTTTGGATGACGGCCTGAAGATCGTTGCCAATTGCCCGGTTTGCCATTATCATTACAACCCGGGTGAAGCCAAAGTCTTGGAAGAGAATGAGGGGGCTCACTTGATTTATCTCAAATGTCGTCGTTGTTATTCGGCAATTCTGGTTTTAATAATGGCCAATAATTTTGGCATTAGTTCGGTGGGCTTGATCACCGACTTGGACAGTCACGAAGTGATGAAGTTTAAAGCCGCCAAAGAAACAAACAGCGACGACGTCTTGTCTGTTCATCAGCTTTTAGAAAATAATTCTTCCGGCTGGTTTGGCTAGGCGGGTTAGTCGTTATTTTTAAAAGCCGCCGCTAAAGGTTGACTTTTTAAAATTTTTGTTCTAAGATATTTTAAGTTTTAAAAACCATTTAAATTTAGGTTAATTATTATGACTAGCAAATTAGAAGCGGCAACCAGAACCCTGTCCGGTAAAAAATTATTCAAGTTAAGGCAGCAGGATAAAATACCGGCAGTTATCTATGGCCATGGCTCGGAAAACAAGAGTTTAGAGTTGGGATATTCGTTTTTTTCCAGTCTTTATCAGGAGGCTGGAGAAAATACCATTATTGATTTGGTAATCGACGGTGGCGCTCCGGTTAAGGCGCTGATTGCCGATGTTCAGTATAATCCTTTGAGCGGCCGCATTCAGCACGTTGATTTTCAGACCGTCAAGATGGACGAAAAGATACACGCTCATGTCAGTTTCGAATTTATCGGCGAATGCCGTCTGGTCAAAGAAGAAGGCGGTGTTTTGATTCATAATCTGGACGAAGTGGAAATCTATTGTCTGCCGGGCGACTTGATTCATGAGATCGAAATCGATCTCTCCGTCCTCAAGGAATTCGGCGATGTCATCGCCGTCAAGGATCTAAAGTTGTCTCAAAAGGTGGAAATCATCGGCCACGAGCCGGAGGATGTAATTGTCACGATTACCCGGCCGAGGGAAGAAAAAGAAGAGGTAGTGGCGGCTCCGGCCGAAGAGGTTGCGACCAGTGAAGTCAAGGAAGCAGCCAGTGAGAAAGTTGAAAGTACGGAAAAGCAATAAAATCTATAACTCAAAAGAAGGCCGGTATCTAGGCCTTCTTTTGTTTTTGCCGATTTTTACCTGTTGATATTTAGTTTGACGTTTTTACTAAATGGTGATATTATAAAAATGCACCTAGTTTTTGGGAATGGGAGGAGACAAAGAGAGCCCAAGTTGGTGGTGGCGAAGGAGGGGAAAACACACTGACCTTGTCGGTGTGGGATCAACCCGCATTTCCTGGCGGAAGAGGAGAACAGCGGTATGGTTCGCGAACGCCCACCCTGATCAAATTATCGATTCTACATAACAGGTAGTCGCTGTTGATACGATTCGGGTGCGTCAAAGCTCGGGGCATGGCTTAACGGTCGTGCCCCGGGCTCTCTATTTTTTAATCAACTATTTCTAAAATTCGATTGAGGCCGGCTAGGTCTTTTTTTATTTCTATTTTGGAATCTGGAAAATATTTTTGTGCCAGTTTCTTTGTCTCCTGCGGGTAAGCGTGGCCAATCTCGCAAAAAATCGCTCGTGGCTGGTGGGCCATTTTTTTTATTTGCTGAAATAATTTATCAGAAAGTTCTAAACCAAACTTGCCGCCGGCCAAGGCCAATTTTGGCTCAAAGTCCAGGGAGTGTCGGTGCGCTTGTTGATTTTTTTCTAGGCGTAGGTTTTTTTCTTTATCGTCCAGATAAGGAAGATTGGCCACAATAACGTCAATTTTTTTATTACCAACATTCTTCAGTAAGTCGCTTTTAAAAAATTCAATTTTTACTTTGTTAATCTCGGCATTTAAGCTAGCTATTTTTAGGGCTTTGCTGGATATATCTAGAGCTAAGATTTGGGCCTGTGGCAGGCTTTTTTTGAGAGCCACGGCAATGCAGCCAGAACCAGTGCCCACATCAACCAGGATCGGTTTTTGGCTTCTGGGCGGTTTCTGGCAATAAGCGATCGCCTCCTCCACCAATAACTCTGTTTCCGGGCGGGGGATTAGGACGTTTTTGTTGACTTTGAACCGCAGGCCGAAAAATTCTTTGTTGCCGGTAAGATAAGCCACCGGCTCGTGGCGGGTCCGGCGGCTGATTAATTTTGAAAAAGCTTGCCGCTGTTTGTCGGTCAATTTTTTTTCACCATGGGCATAAAGGAACTCTCGCGGTTTTTTTAGCACAAAACTTAAAATTACTTCAGCATCCAATCCGGCCGAAGTAATTCCGCTATTTTGCAGTTTTTTGCTAGCCGCTGCCAAGGCTTGTTTGGCGGTCATAAATTCTCGTAACGTTTCATGGCTCGTCTGGCGCGCCAAACCTGGCCGTTTAGTTTCAGCCGCCAGCTAAAACCCTGCCACAAGCCCCATTTTTTCTCTTTGATTATTTGGTGCAAGTTTTTCAGGATTGGCGTGGCGACTTTCAGTTTATGCTTCCTGGCGTAGTAATTCATCACCGTTTCAATGCCAAAGTCTAAAAGATTTTCGTCTTTGGGCAGTGAGTCAAAAAATTTTCTGGTCATAGCCCTTTCACCGCCGATAGCATACATGGGAAAAATTTTTGGTATCAGCGCTCCCAGGCCAAAAACGCGGTCTCTTAGGCCCACCGACATGGTTGCTTGGCCGTTTAAAACCGGCCGCAAAACTTGTTTGATGTGGCTGGTTGTCAGGTTTTCCAAATCGGCGTCGGCAAACATGATAATGTTGCCGCTGGTCGCTTTGACTCCGGCCGTCATCGCGCTGCCTTTGCCCTGGCTAGTGGGTCTTTTTAAGACTTTGACTTTGAATTTTTCCGCTACCTTGGCGGTTTTATCGGTGCAGGCATCGGCTATTACCAAGATCTCGTCCAGTTCTTCCACTTTAGTGACTACCTTTAGGACGCTGGCAATATTGTCCGCTTCGTTGTGAGCGGGAATGATCAGAGAAATTTTTTGTTTTTTATTTTTCATTCTTTAAATTATACCATAGAAAAAATAAATAAAAAAATCCTCATTGGGTTTCAATCAGGCTTTCTTAATTTTTTAAGTGGCCGCGGCCAAGGCCAGCTCTTCGTCTAGTTTTTTTAACTGATTAATCACAGACTGCAGATTGCCGTCCATGATAGAAGCGATATTATTGAAGTTTTCGTTCAAGCGGTGATCGGTAAGGCGGTCTTGGGGAAAGTTGTAGGTGCGGATTTTTTCACTGCGGTCGCCCGAGCCGATTTGCGCTTTTCTGGTTTGGCTTAACTTTTTTTCCTCCTCTTCTTTTTTTAACAATAAAAGCCGCGAACGCAATACTATCATCGCTTTTTCTTTGTTTTGCAGTTGCGAGCGTTCGTCTTGGCAGGAGACAGCCAGGGCGGTCGGCAGGTGAGTGATGCGCACAGCCGAATACGTGGTATTGACGCTCTGGCCTCCGTGGCCGCCGGCGCAGAAGGTATCTATTCTCAAGTCTTTAGGGTCAATTACCAAATCCACTTCCTCGGCTTCGGGCAAAACGGCCACGGTCACGGTGGAAGTATGGACGCGGCCCTTTTTTTCTGTTTCCGGCACCCGTTGCACCCGATGAACCCCGCTCTCGTATTTCAAGACGCCATAAACATTCTGACCGGTAATTTCGAAAATTATTTCCTTAAAACCGCCGATGCCGATACGGTTGGCGGAAATTATTTTGCTTTTCCAGCCGTTTTTTTCTCCATAGCGGCTGTACAAACGGAAGAGCTCGGCCGCGAACAGGGCCGATTCATCGCCGCCGGCGCCGGCTCTGATTTCCACGATGACATTTTTTTTGTCATTGGGGTCTCTGGGCACAAGTAATGTTTTTATTTCTTGTTCCAACTCGACTTTTCTTTTTTCCAATTCCGTTCTTTCTTCGGCCGACATCTTTTTTAATTCTTCGTCGCCTTCGTTTTCCTGACCGATTTTTTCCATTTCTCTGATATCGATCTCGGTCTTTTCTAATTCTTTTTTGGCGGCGATTATTTCTTTTAGGTCGTCATACTCCTGCGATATTTCTTTGATTTTTTTGGGATCGGAAATAGTCGCCTCGTCTTGCAACAGGCGTTCCAATTCCTCAAATCTTTCCTGGAGTTGTATCAGTTTCGATAACATATTTGTATTATAGCTTAAACAAAAAGAACTCCGCAAACAAGCCGCGAGCTCTTTTTATTATCAACGATGTTATTTGCCTTCTTTTTTGACTTTGGCCTTTTTGACTTCCTTGGCTTTCTTTTGTTTTTCCTTTTTGATTTTTTTGCCCTGCCTGGACAGCGCCAGACTGGCCTTGGCCTCTACCCGTTTCTGAAATTTATCCACTCTTTTGGCGGTATCAATAAGTTTTTGCTTGCCGGTGTAAAAAGGATGGCAGGCCGAACAGATTTCAACGTGGATTTCCTCCAGGGTCGAACCAACGGCAAAAGTATTGCCGCAGGCGCAAATCACCTTGGCTTCTTTGAAGTACTGTGGATGAATGTCTTTTTTCATAAAGAAAGGTAGTTAAAATTTGATATTAAATAGTTTACAGGTTTTTAAGATAAATGTCAATTATTTTATTTGTCCCGTTGAATTTTGCCAGGTGAATTGATTAACTGGGGTAAAAAAAAAGAAGCCCCGCGATTCTCGTCAGAGAATCGCGGGGTTCCAAGGTACTTGTTGCTTGGCAACTCAGCCGGGCATGTTTAGCCAATCGATGCCGATGTCCCGGCCATCGCCAGCCGTGCCGATACAAGGTGAGCCGGCATCAAGATGCCAGTCCTCGGTGAGCAACGGGTCGGCGAAGACGAGGTTGATCACGTCGACCGTCCAAGGGTTTCTCTCGCACGTTGCCAACGTGTCGTAGTTCCAGACGCAGTTGGGCCCAACTGTGTAGTAGCCGTTGCTGCAATGAAACGTTGTTTCGCAGCCAGTGACTACCGAGTCGAAAACCGCGACACTATCTTCATTGTACGCGGCTATGCCTCGCGTCGACCCGACGTGGGGCACCAAGAAGAAGCGTGGACCGACTACGACACAGTGATGGACCGATAAGCCGCTCGCGTAGTTGACCTCTAGTGGCGAGTTACTCTCGCTGGCGACTACCACGTTTCTCATAGTTAGTGCTACGCCACCTTCGCAGGCAACCGCCGCGTCGCTGTAGTACAGGTTGCGTTTGCCAGGGCCATTGTGGATGCTGATGTTGTACAACCACATCGTCCAGTCGCCTTTGGCCACCGAAACCGATTTGCCCAGATTGGCCGTGGCTTCGGCCTGGCTCGTGGGGTATGACCAGGGCGCGGTGTAGATCACATGTGGCCGGTTTGGGTTGTTATCCACGATCCGGCTCTTATCGGGCCCCAATCCAGAAATGCTGATCGTTTTGGGGTTGGGATAATAGGGGATTGTGAATCCCTCATAGTCGCCCTCGCCCAAGGTGATGTCCACCGGCGTCTCGCACGCGTCGATCGCATCCTGAATTGTCAGGTACTGCTGGCCGTTCGCGGTGACCGGCGGCTTCTCGTATCCGAACGTGATGTCCAGGTCGAGTTCGCCGTAGATGTCCACTGGCGTGTAGTCGTAGCACAGGCCACCACTGAAACGGAACGAGCCGGCGAAGTCCAGCTCGGCCACGACCAGGGGCAAAGCCGACTGATAGATGTCGCCGTTATCGTCGGTCGCCACCAGCGTCCCGCCCTGGAAGTCGAGCGGTAAACTGAAGCCAAAATCCACTCCGTTTGCTCCTAGCGCCCAGCACCCAGGCCATTCAGTCCCTTCAGCCGTAACCAGTTTAGCACCACCACGGCCGAAGCTATAATCGCCAGGTAAACCGTTGACGCCGAATCGGAAGTAGTATGTGGGCAGGAAGTCCATTTCCACTTCCAGGTTTGTGGTCTGTCCGGCGGCGATACTCGCGGCTGTCTCCCCCCAGAAGAGTGGTGCCTTATCCGCGTCCATGATGTACACGGATGCTTCATAGTCACCCGGCCAGATGTCTTTGGCCGTTCCGTCGAACACGCCGTCGATGATCGGGAATTCGAGAAAACGGCTGTGGTCGACTGAACCCCCAGCCTTACCCATACCGGTTCCCGCTTCCCAGAGATGGACCTGAATCCAGCGAGCTCTCGACTTGAAGGCGTCACCGATCGCAATCAACTCTGGATAGGTGAGCGATTTCTCGCCCGATGCCGCGTACAGGTTACCGTGGATCCGGATGCTACCGGTCTGTGGCTGATTCGGGTCCGGCGGTTTCGGCGTGTCTTGCGCCGGACAGCCCGCGAACAGAAATGCCGCCAACACCGTCAGCACGGCCAACGTCATACCATTCATCATCTTACTCATCTCGTGTTCCTCCTCGGTTTTGCTCTTTACCAGACATAGTAAATAGCGAATCACGCCCTGTGCGTGTTCGCTGTTGTTGCCAAATTCTCAAGGTGCAACTAATTATAATATCATATTTATTTATTTTTGTCAATAGATGTTAAAAAATAATCATTTTTTTGTTTTATTTTAGCTATTTTATTTATTTTTATTATATTAATTACTTAAAATGTTGACAGATATTTTTTAATTTGTTAGAATTTCTTTATCTTAATTTAAGTATTAATCACCCATACTTCTTAATATTTCCTTGTCCCGCCTGGCGGGATGAAAGAAGTAGCGGTCAGAAAGGAAAAACTATGAATTTACCAAGTGTCTTGGATTTGCTCAAAGCCGGTGTCCATTTTGGCCACCAAAAGAGCCGCTGGCATCCGAAAATGAAAGACCAGATTTTTACCGAACGCGGCGGAGTGCATATTATCGACCTGGATAAAACTCTGGAAAAATTGGAGATCGCCACTGATTTTGCGCGCGAGGTCGCTCAAAACGGTGGTGTTGTTTTGTTTGTCGGCACCAAAAAGCAGGGCCAAGAAATTATCAAAAAAGACGCCATCAGTTGTGGCATGCCTTTTATTAATGAGAAATGGATTGGCGGCATGTTCACCAATTTTCCCAACGTTGGAAAGCTGATTAGAAAGTACAGGGATCTGAAAGAAAAAAAAGAGGCCGGAGCCTTACTCAAATACACCAAGAAAGAGCAGGTGGAATTCGATAAGGAAATTGACAAACTACAGCGGTTTGTCGGCGGCTTGGTGGAATTGAAGAAAATCCCCGAAGCGATTTTTGTCTTGGACGTCAAAAAAGAAAAAACCGCCGTTAGCGAAGCCAGAAAAAAAGGAGTGAAGATTATCGGTTTCTGCGATACCAATATCAATCCCGACCTTTTGGATTATCCTATTTTTGCCAACGACGATGCGGTCAAGTCTATCGAGCTGATTACCGGTCTTATGGCCGAAGCCATCAAAGAGGGCAAGAGCAAAACAGAAGTCGCTAAAGCCTAAAATATTCCCCTCTTTTCCAAGGAGGGGGCAGGGGGAGGTTTTGAAAGCTGGCTGATAAAATAGAGATCTTCATAACCCCTCTTTGGTCTCCCCTTAGAAAGGGGAGAAAGTAGGGGATTAACCTATCCCCGGAAAGGGAAAAAAGAATAAACTTTTTAAAATTAATTTTTAATTATGTCTATTGATCTATCAACCATCTCTCAACTTCGCGAAAAAACCGGCGCTGGCATCGGCGACTGCAAACGCGCCCTGGAAGAAGCTGGCGGAGAGATCGACAAAGCCATTGAAATTTTAAGAAAAAAGGGGGAGATCAAAGCCGCCAAGAAATCCGATCGAGCGACCAATGAAGGATTGGTGGCTATAATAAGAAGCGGAGCCAGAATCGCTGTCGCTTCTTTGGCTTGCGAAACCGATTTTGTGGCCAGAAACGATGATTTTATTCAAGCGGCCAACCAATTGGCCGCCAAGCTACTGGACACACCCAAGGCAGAGTTTGTTTCTTGGGCCGAGCAAGTTATCAAAAACGAATTAATTGTCAAAATCGGCGAGAACATCAAACTGGGCGATTATGGCGTTTTTAGTGGTGCCGTTTTGGGCAGTTATTTGCATTCCAACAAAAAAGTGGCGGCGGTAGTTGTTTTGGACGGCGGTAGCGATGAGTTGGCCAGTGAGTTGGCGATGCAGGTGGCGGCGCTCTCGCCCAAATACCTCCAGCCGGCCGATATTCCCGCCCCTGAACTGGAAAAGGAAAAAGAAATTTATCGTGAGAATCTAAAAAACGAAGGCAAGCCGGAAAACATGTTTGACAAGATTATCGAAGGCAAGCTGGCCAAGTATTACGAAGAGGTTTGTCTGCAGAGCCAAGTTTTTATCAAAGACGATAGTCAAAAAATCAGCGATTTACTGGTCGCGGCCGGTGCCAGCGTCAAAGAGTTTAAAAGATTTCAGGTTTAAATTTTAAAATGAAAGCTGTCTTTATACAATTTACCCCCTGGGATCGATATTATGCTTTCGACCCCAATAATCTGCCGGTCAAAGTAGCCGACTCGGTGGTGGTGACTACTGAATTTGGCACCGAAATTGGCAAGGTGATCGAGTTTAACGAGCTGACGGATGCCGAAATTAAGGAGCTGGGCGGCCTTAAGCCGCTGGACAGAATCGCCACCAGCGAAGATTTGGAAATTTTTAAAACCAACAATGAGGCCAAGCGCAAAGAAGAGGCAAATAGTTATTGTCATAAAGTTATCAAACGTCATGATTTGGAAATGAAGTTGGTAGACTGTTTTTTCTCTTTTGACGACAGTCGCCTGACTTTTGCTTTTATTGCCGATGGCCGCGTTGATTTCAGAAACGTCGTCAAGGAGCTGACCAAGCATTTTCAGAAAGCCATCAGACTGCATCAGCTCGGAGTGCGCGATGAAGCCAAGGTCAGGGGCGATATTGGTCCTTGCGGCCAAAAATTATGTTGCGCCAACTACCTCAAAAAATTGGGCAATGTCACTTCGGAATTGGCCGAAACCCAGCAGGTGGCTCATCGCGGTTCGGAGCGTTTGTCCGGCGTCTGCAGCCGCCTCAAGTGCTGCCTGGCCTATGAAGCCGATGTTTACGGCGAACTCTCCAAGAATTTTCCGGCTTTAAGCAGCCGGGTGAAAACCAATCACGGCAAAGGTGAAGTGGTCGGCTGGCATGTTTTGAAAGGCACGGTGGATGTCAAAATCGATCCAGAAAAAGAAGGCGACAAGCCGATGGTGGTAGAAGTGCCGATAAAGAAATAACTGGCGGCATGTAGCTTGTGACAAATAGCCATAGTCCACAATAAAAATTTGTAAGTTAGCCCCACTGTTCGGGGCTTTTTTTATTTGACAAAACAGACAATACCGCGTATTTTATTATTAGTCGTTTTGTGTTTTGTCAACCCTAATGTTTACAATGTTCTGAAAAGGAGGGACTTATCATGGCTAATCTGGTTGCCGCTGTCGAATTCTGGATGAAGCTGGATAGAGCGCTAAGTCAGAATGGCGGAATGGTAGCTCTCTTTCTGGAGAGAATCCGCGCCGTCATGGAAGCAACTCGACAACTGGAGATTGTCCGGAGAGTCAAGCCGCCTGACGCTGTATTGAGATACCATCGAGGCGCCAGTGACGCGCTGGATGGTTACAAGTCATTTTCTCATTCGACCGATGATGAGGCAATAATGTACACCTGGGTGCACTTCGTGGATGAGGCGGTTGCCGAGGCCTATGCCGCCAGTGGCTGGGCCGTGGCTATTCTCACGGCCGAGGAACAGCTTGACTCGGCCCGAGACGATTTCTGCCACCTAATGGTCGAGAATAATTTCCGGGGCGATGGGCTGGTTCTAAGTCTTCTCGACTCGCTTCGGCTTGCTTTCGCCACGGCCGGTCGCGATATCGACGACCTTGTTCCCTGGATGCGCTAGAGCTTCGTCGCACCTTGCGTTCGTCAGTCGTTGTACCTCTCTTAGCTACTTGGCGGGTCGCCGGTAGCTTTTTTGTTTGCGATAATTTTGCTATAATTATATTAATAAACAATAATTTTATTTTTATGAAAAAAATTGCCATCAACGGTTTTGGCCGGATAGGCCGGGCGGCTTTTAGAATCGCTTTAACCAAAAAGAATTGCCAAGTAGTCGCTATCAACGATTTAACGGATTCGCGCACTTTGGCCTATTTGTTAAAATATGATTCAGTTTATGGTCATTTTGGAAACAAAGTCAGCCATGATAAAAACAACCTGATTATCAATGGCCAGAAGTATCCCGTTTTTGCTCAAAAAGATCCGGCCAAACTGCCTTGGAAGAAATTAGGGGTGGAGGTGGTTTTGGAGTGCACCGGAGTTTTTACCGACAAGAGCGGCGTCAGCCTGCACCTGAAAGCCGGGGCTAAAAAAGTGGTTTTGTCCGCTCCCGCCAAAGATGAAATGCAAACCTTGGTTCTAGGCACCGAGCTGACCAGAAAGACTCTGGGCAAAAACGAAAAAATAATCTCCAACGCCTCTTGCACCACAAATTGCGTGGCGCCGGTGATTCAGGTCTTGGAAAACGTTTTTGGCATTACTAAGGCCCTGCTCAACACTTCCCACGCTTACACCGCGAGTCAGGGTTTGGTGGATGGGCCGAGCAGAAAGGACTTGCGCGAAGGCCGGGCGGCCGCGATTAATCAGGTGCCGGCAGCCACCGGCGCGGCCCAGGCTGCGGCCAAAGTTGTTCCGGCTCTCTCTGGTGTCTTCGATGGCATTGCCATTCGTGTGCCCGTGGCCTGCGGTTCTCTTTCCGACATTACTTGCGTGCTGAAAAAAAACGTGACTGTCGAACAGGTGAACCGGGCTTTCCGCGAGGCCGCCAGTAAGCCGCTTTTCAAAAATATTTTAGCCGTATCAGAAGAACCACTGGTCTCTTCCGACATCGTAGGCACCAACTATTCAGCCATTGTCGATTTGTCTCTGACCAGAGTGGTTGGCGGCAATTTGGTTAAGGTTCTGGCTTGGTATGATAATGAATGGGGCTATTCTAATCGCCTGGTAGAGATGGCTCTGGCGGTCTAAAAACCAGCCTCTTGCCAAAAAAATAAATATTTGCTAAATTATTAATCGTCTACACCCTCGTTTTTAATAATCTCAAAAAAATTTCAATAAATGGAAGAAAGCGCTTTCAAAAAATTTTTTTCTCCTGGCCCGCGCGGCAAGCTCCGTTGGGCTATTTTTGGCGTTTTAGTTTTGTTTTTTTTGGCCTTTTTTATTGACTTCATCGGTTTTAGCAATTATCTTTCTCGGGGCTTGTCTGGTGCGCTGAAAACCGTGCCGGTGATTAGTGATTTGCGGGTTTGGCCCAAGATCGAACACAGTGCCGTTGATAACAGCAAAAGTTTGAAATTCAAGAGTTTTAAGGAAATAGAACTGGCCAGTTATGGCCTGCCCTTCCGCCTGGGGTTGGACCTATTGGGCGGAACGCATTTAGTTTATGATGCCGATGTTTCCCAGATTCCCAGCGAAGATCGTCCTAGCTCTCTCTCTGGCGTTAGAGATGTTATTGAGCGTCGCGTTAATTCTTTGGGAGTTTCCGAACCTTTGATACAAACCAATCAGTCTGGCGGCAATTACCGAGTGATTGTCGAGCTGGCCGGAGTTTACGATGTTAATCAGGCTATTAAAATGATCGGTGAGACCCCGCTCTTGGAATTCAAGGAAGAAAATCCGGCGGCCACCACTCTTACCCTGGAACAACAAAAGCAACTGGATACGGAAAATAAAGTGATAGAAGACCAGGCGGCCGGTGTTTTGCAGCAGATAAAAAGCGGCGCTGACTTTTCCGCTTTGGCCAAACAATATAGCGAAGACCCTGGCAGCAAAGAAAACGGCGGTTTGTACACCGGCGTCAAAAAGGGAGTTTTTGTACCCGAGTTTGACGAAGTGATTTTTAATAAATTGAAAGTCGGCGAACTTTATCCGGAACTGGTCAAAACACAATTTGGTTTTCATATTATCAAAAAGGAAGCGGAGAGGGGGAGTGGTGACGGCTTGGAAGTCGATGTCAGGCATATTCTTTTCAAGACCAAGACTTCCCAGGATTTGGGCATTGTCGTGCAGTCGGAATGGATCAGCACCAAACTGACCGGCCAGCAACTAAAAAAGGCCAGGGTAGAAATGGATCCCAATTCTGGCGTGCCGCAAGTGGCTCTGGAATTCAACAAAGAAGGAGCCGATCTTTTTGCCGATATCACCAAAAGAAACACCGGCAAATTGGTGGCGATTTTTCTTGACGGTTCGCCCATAAGTATTCCCAGGGTGAGCGAGCCGATTCTTTCCGGTCAGGCCGTTATCTCCGGAAATTTCACCGTCAAAGACGCGAAGCTCTTGGCTCAACGCCTGAACGCCGGCGCTTTGCCGGTGCCGGTCAAGCTGATTTCTCAAACCACCGTGGGAGCCAGTCTGGGCAGCGAGTCGGTCCAAAAAAGCTTGGTTGCCGGTATCTGGGGCTTCTTGCTGGTAGCTTTGTTTATGATTTTTTATTATCGGTTACCAGGCGTACTTTCCGTAGTGGCTTTGGTCATCTACACCATGATTGCTTTGGCTATCTTTAAAATTTTTCATGTCACCATGACCTTAGCGGGCATTGCCGGTTTTATTTTGTCTATCGGTATGGCCGTCGATGCCAATATTTTGATTTTTGAAAGATTAAAAGAAGAATTGCGCGCTGGCCGTAACTTGGAATTGGCCATTACCGAAGGCTTTCATCGCGCCTGGAGCTCTATTCGCGACTCCAATATTTCTTCACTGATAACTTGCGCCATTCTATTCTGGTTTGGCTCCAGCATTATTCGCGGCTTTGCGGTCACCTTAGCCTTGGGTATCCTTGTCTCCATGTTTTCGGCCATCACTATCACCAGGCAGCTCTTGAAACTGGTTGGCAAGTGGCGGATAAGTAAGTTTCGTTGGTTTTATAACGCTAAGCCCAGCAAATAAATTTATGAAGTTAAAAATAATTCCCAATCGAAAATACTACTACTTTTTTTCCGGCCTACTCTTTGTGGCCAGTTTGGTTAGTCTTTTCCTTTGGGGCCTAAGACCCGGTTTGGATTTTACCGGCGGCAGTCTCATGGAGCTGTCTTTTGCCACCAGTCGCCCCGGTTCTCAAGAAGTCTCCGCCGCGCTGGTGCCGTTGAATCTAGGGGATTTGATAGTTCAGCAGGCCGGGGAAAAAGAAATAATGTTGCGTTTTAAGGCCGTTGACGAAGCGACGCATCAGGGTATTTTACAAACTATTAGCGATAAATTTGCCGCTGATTCTCCGGAACAAATCAAAGAATTGCAGTTTGAATCCATTGGTCCGGTTATCGGTAAAGAGTTGCAGCAAAAAGCCTGGTGGCAGATATTTTTGGTTTCTTTGGGCATTATTATTTACATCGCTTTTGCTTTTCGAAAGGTTTCCAAACCGCTGGCCTCCTGGAAATATGGCGTCTCGGCCATTATCGCCTTGCTTCACGACATTGTTATTGTTGCCGGCTTTTTCTCGGTCTTGGGGCATTTCTTTAATGTAGAAATCGACGCCTTGTTTATTACGGCTCTTTTAACCATCATGGGTTTTTCCGTTCATGACACCATTGTGGTTTTTGACCGTACCAGAGAAAATATCACCCGTCATCATGGCGGCACTTTTGCCGAAGTGGTTAATGATAGCGTCAACCAGACCATTGTTCGCTCCGTCAACACTTCTCTAACGGTGCTATTGGTGTTGTTGTCGCTTTATATTTTGGGAGGCGCGACTATCAAAAACTTTGTTTTGGCTCTGCTTTTTGGCATTGCCATTGGCACTTATTCCTCTATCTTTGTCGCCAGTCCGGTAATTGTTGACTGGAATAATTTTGGCAAGAAAACAAAATCAGCCAGATAATTATTAATCATTTTAGTCAAGCAAGCTCTAAAAAAATAGAGTTTGTTTTTTTATTGACAAAAATATTTATTTTTGATATAATAAAGTAAATAATAAAAAGTTTATTATTTTTTAGCTAGATTTAGCTGAAATATTTATATTTTTAATATGTCTATTTTAGATCAAGTTAGAAAAAATCAATTTCAGGACAATTTAGCCGGTTTTAATCCCGTGTCCACTCTTAATACTTTATTTTCCAGTCTAAGCGACAAAGAAAGAGATGTTGTTAGGCGGCGTTTTGGCTTGGGTACGGATCGCAAATATACCTTGGAAGAAATCGGCAAACAATACGGCATTACTCGGGAAAGAGTGCGCCAGATAGAGAGTTTAAGCATCAAAAAATTAAAAGAACTTCAAGAATTGAAAGAAGAAATCGAAAAAGCCGAAAAAGTTGTGGTTCAGCTGTTGGAGCAGTATGGCGGCGTTATGGAACAAGATTTCTTTTTGGAAAAAGTCCTTAATTATTTAGAGGCCCAAGAAAATATCGAGAATGTCTTGTTGTTTTTGGCCGAACACATTTTTTCCGACAATGTCTCCAAGGTCCGCCAGGACAAGGAATTCAATAATTTATGGAGAACCGATAGCGCCGATGTCACCTCGCTGAAGGATATTGTTAATGAGATGGTCCGAGTGATCAGTCAAAACAATCAGCCCGTTCAGCTGCAGAACTTGCTTAACAGTTTCAAAGACTCCGAATTCTATCAAAAAAACAAAGATAAAATTCTTTCTCGGGCGGTTTTTTTGGAAGCCACCGAAGAGGACGTGGATAAAATTTTAGAGAGTTATCTGCGCGCTAGCCGCAAAATCAAATCCAATTTGTTTGACGAGTGGGGCTTGGTCTCTTGGGGCACTGTTCAACCCAAGAAGATCAATGATAAAATATATATGGCCCTAAAGAAAGCCGGCAAGCCTTTGCATTTCACCGAGATTGCCAATTTAATCAACGAAACCAAGTTCGACGATAAAATCGCTTATCCGCCCACCGTTCATAATGAATTGATTTTGGATGACAAATATGTTTTGGTCGGCCGCGGTATTTACGCTCTGAAAGAATGGGGCTATAATCCCGGCAATGTGGCCGATGTTTTAGAGGAAGTGTTAAAGGAAAATGGTCCTTTAACCCGCGACGAAGTTATCGAAAAAGTTTTGGCCAAGCGCCAAGTCAAGAAATCAACCGTCTATTTGTCGCTGATGAACAACAGCCAGATCAAGAAAAACGAGCAGGGCAAATACTATTTACTGGACGATACTGCCAAAAGTTTATAAACTTTAATTGTCAGCTAAAGTTAGCGTTTCAGACGCTAATCTAAGATAGTCTAAAACTCAGGAAGGTGACAAGGTATGGGAATTGAACTTAATTTTGATTTGGCTTCAGTTTGGGAAAGTTTCGTAATTTTTGCTTCCCAGGATCCAATTACCATTGGCATTCAACTGTTTCTTAAAGGTGGTTGGGTGATTTTTTTAATTGTAATACTGACTGTTTTTTACGATGCGTGGCTAGATGCCCGCCAAGGCCAGTATGCCGGCAAGTGGCAGCATGTTCTCTTGGCTATCGATATTCCCAAAAACAATGAACAAACACCTAAGGCGGTAGAAAATCTTTTTGTCGCTTTGGCCGGTACGCAATCCAGCGGCAATTTGATTGATCGTTATTGGCATGGCAAAATACAAGAAAGTTTTTCCTTCGAAATCGTCAGTCTCGAAGGCTATATCCAATTTTTGGTGCGCACTCCCGTTCATTTCAGGGATCTGGTGGAGGCCGCTGTTTATGCCCAGTATCCGGAAGCGGAAATCACCGAAGTCGAGGATTACGCCAAGGATTATGCCGGATTGCGTTTTCCCAATGAGCAATATAATTTGTGGGGCACCGAATTGGTTCTGACCAAGGATTACCCCTATCCCATCAAAACTTATATTGATTTTGAACACACTTTGACCGGCAATTTTTTGGATCCCATGGCGGGGTTATTGGAGATTTTGAGCCGCTTCGGTCCCGGCGAGCAGCTCTGGCTGCAGCTGGTGGTGACGCCGTGGAAGCCGGACTGGGGCGAAAAAGCCAAAAAAGCCATCAAGACTCTTAAAGGAGAAAATTATGCTCCGCCGACCACCATAGCCGACAGGATAGCCAAACCAATCGAGTGGTTGGGCACTCAGGCCTTAAATGTCGCTAATGAATTTGCCGGCGGCGGGGGAGAGGGAGCCAGCAAAAAAGAGGAAGATCAGTGGAAAATGTTCAAACTTACTCCTGGAGAAAGACTGGTTTTTGAAAAAATTCAGCATAAATTGTCCAAAATTCCTTTCCGGGTGAAATTTCGCATGATTTATTTGGCCAAAAAAGATGTTTTTGCCAAAGGCCGGGGCGTAGCGGCTGTGATTGGCAATATTCAGCAGTTTAATGTCTCCGACGCCAATGGCTTCAAACCCGGCCCGAAAACCAAGACGGCGGTCGATTATTTTCGCGTTAAGAAAAGATTGGCGGAAAGGCAAAAAAGGATTTTGCGTCGTTTTATTGGCCGCAGTAATTTTTATGGCGAACCGGTCAGTAATATGTTTTTGAGTACCGAGGAATTAGCCACCCTTTGGCATTTCCCGGTGATGACCGTTAAGGCGCCCAGGCTGGAAATGATTGGCTCCAGGCGAGCCGTTCCGCCCACTCGTTTGCCCTACAAAAGTCGTGGTTTTACCGTTGAAAAAGAGAGAGTTAGAACTTTGGCGGAAAGAGACGGCAGGATTGAAGAAAAAATTGAAGGTTCACTGGAATCTCATCCCCGGTCGCCAAAGTTACCAGCGGTAGCGCCGCTGGTTCGGCCGGCCAATTTAACGGACAAATCGACCGAACCGCCGCCGCGAAGAAATCCCGAACCGCCGGCCAACTTACCCACTGTTTAAATTTTCTAAAAAATGACAGAAGAAAGCGTCGAACAAAAAAAAGAAATAACCATTTTTGCCGAAACCAATTTCCGCAACCAGCGGCGCAGTTTTGGTATTAAGCGCGATGATCGCCGGCGCCATATGTATATTATCGGTAAGACCGGCATGGGCAAAACCACGCTTTTGGAAAACATGATTATTTCCGATATCATCAACGGCGAAGGTTGTTGCTATATTGATCCTCATGGCGATACCGCCGAAAAAATTCTAAATTATATTCCTTCCCACCGGGTTAACGACGTGGTCTATTTCAACCCGTCCGATACGGATTTTCCCATCGCTTTCAATATTCTGGAGGCGGTTGACGAAAAAAGCAAGCACTTGATCGCTTCCGGCTTGGTCGGAGTTTTCAAGAAGCAATTCGCCGACAGCTGGGGCCCGCGTTTGGAATATATTTTAAGAAATGCTATTTTAGCTCTTTTGGATTATCCCGGTAGTACGCTTTTGGGTATCATGAGGATTTTGGTTGACGCCGATTATCGCGACAAGGTGATTGAGAAAGTCACTGATCCGGTGGTCAGGTCTTTTTGGACCAATGAATACACCAAATGGAACGACCGGGTTTTGCAAGAGGTCATTTCGCCGATTCAAAACAAAGTGGGCCAATTTTTATCTAATTTTTTAATTCGCAACATCGTCGGTCAGGTCAAATCGACCATTGATATGCGCGAGATCATCGACAACAAAAAAATAATGATAATGAACTTGTCCAAGGGCCGTATCGGCGAAGACACCATGCAGCTTTTGGGATCGATGATTGTCACTAAATTGTATTTAGCGGCCATGAGCCGCGTTGATGTTCCCGAGCAGCAGCGCCAAGATTTTTATCTTTACGTTGATGAGTTCCAAAATTTTGCTACCGACAGTTTTGCCGATATTTTGTCAGAAGCCAGAAAATATCGCCTGAACCTGGTTATTGCCCACCAGTACATCGAGCAACTGCCGGAGCTGGTGACTGCCGCGGTTTTTGGCAACGTGGGCACGCTGATCAGTTTCCGGGTGGGCGCTTCCGATGCCGAGAGCTTGGTGCGGGAATTCACTCCTACCTTTACTGAAGAAGACCTGGTTAACCTGCCTTCTTTTAATGTCTATCTGAAATTAATGATTGACGGCATTTCTTCCGATCCGTTCTCCGCCACCACTTTACCACCACTTTTCGACGAAATGATCACCGACAGCAGTGAAAAGGTCATTAAAGTTTCTCGCGAACGTTATGCCCATGGTCGTAAGGTAATAGAAGACAAAATTAACCGCTGGAGTGGCATTGATCTAAGTGAAAAGTTGGCCGAAGCCACCGTGGGCAAGGGAGTGCCGGTTGTCATTTCCGCTTCCGGCGACGGCGCGAAGAAGAAGAAAAAAAAGAAGAAAAAGAGCCAGGCCACCGCTGGCAATAATTTTTCCGTGGCCTGCGCTTCCTGCGGCACGCCGGTCAAGCTGAACTTTCAGCCCGATGGCAAGCGCCCGATTTTTTGCGAGAATTGCCTTAATCAAATGGCCAAAGAAGAAGTCAAGTCCGACGAGGACGATGGCTACCAGAGTTTGGAAGATTTAAAAAAGATTCTGGGCCGATAAAGCTATAAGCTAAGAGAGCGGCGCAGGAGCCGCTTTTATTTATCTTTAAAATGTGTTAAATTTTTCATATGTGGTCTGTTGTTTGGCAAGCTTTTTATTTGGCCTGGCCGGCTTATTTGGCCAATATGGCGCCGGTTATTTTCAAAAATTTTGGTTGGTTAAAATTTTTGGATCGGCCGATAGATGGCGGCAAAAAATTCGGCGGTGATTATCTTTTTGGACGGCACAAGACTTGGCGCGGGCTCCTGGCCGCTATCGTCGGCGGAGCTTTGGCCAGCTTTTTT
Organism: Patescibacteria group bacterium; assembly: GCA_041649575.1. Classification (GTDB taxonomy): domain Bacteria; phylum Patescibacteriota; class Patescibacteriia; order 2-01-FULL-39-33; family 2-01-FULL-39-33; genus JBAZMW01. The sequence goes on from JBAZMW010000002.1 coordinate 154,189, forward strand.
CAGCTGATTCTTTATCGTTATCAGTTTTTCAGTTCTTTTTCTCTTTTTGACTACAACCAGCAGTGGCTGCTGGTCGGTTTACTTGGTGGTCTGGGCGCTATCCTGGGTGATTTGGCAAAAAGTTTTTTCAAACGTCGCCTGAAGATCGCCTCGGGCCGGTCTTGGCCGGTTTTTGACCAGTTGGATTTTATTTTTGGTTTTTTTGTTTTTGTTTATCTAACAGTCAGGCCGCCACTATTAGTGGTTGTCGTTGTTTTTCTAATCACCCTTATTCTTCATCCTTTGACTAATGTTTTTGCTTATCTTTTGAGATTTAAAAAAGTTTGGTGGTAATCAAGATGAAAAAAGCGTTAATTATTTTTAACCCCACCGCCGGCCTGGTTAGCAGACAGGATGTCCGCGGGCTGGTGGAAAAAAAATTGAAAGAGCTGGGCTTCGACTGGGAATTGTTTTTGCTTAACTCGGAGTTTGAAAAAAATATCTCCAGCTTTGATTTTTCCGGGCTCAAGTTGGTGGTGGCGGTGGGCGGTGACGGCACGATCAAGGTGGCGGCCCGCACCATTTTAAAAAACAAACTGACTTGCCCGTTGGCGGTCGTGCCTTTTGGTTCGGCCAATGTGATAGCTTCCACCCTGGCCATCCCCATTAGTATTAAAGAAGCTTTAAAGCTTTTAGACAAACCTAGTACCAAAAAAATCGACGTCGGCCTGATTAATGGCAACCGTTATTTTTTGGTCGGTTTTTCCTTGGGCTATATCTCCGACATCGTTATTAATACCGGCAAAGGACTGAAAAATCGTTTTGGTATGCTGGGCTATTTTTGGCGATTATTTTTTAATAAAATCAGAATCTCCCGGCTTAAATTCAAAATCCAAACCCGCAACAGGACTTTCTGGCTCAAGGGCAATAGCCTGATAATTTTTAACGCTTTCAATTATTTTGGTTTCCGGCCCAAAAGGCCTATCAGCATCAGCGACGGCATTTTTAATCTCTACGTCATTACTAATAAGACTTTTTTTTCTTTGATCCGGGCTGGATTTTATATCCTGCTCTACCACCAGCCGCCGCGTTATGTTTTTACTTTGGATAATAATTTCTTTAGAATAACTCTGCGCCGTCAACACTTTCTCAAAACCGCTCAAATCGACGGCGATCATCTCAATTTGCCGCGGGAAATAATCATCGAGGTATTGCCCCGGGCGCTAGAAATGGTGGTAAAAAATAATGGCTAAAGAAAAAGTGGTAGTAGCGATGAGTGGTGGCGTTGATTCCTCCGTCGCTGCGGCCTTACTCAAAAAACAAGACTATGAAGTGGTTGGAGTTTTTATGCAGTTTTGGTTTCCCTTGTCTCGCCAGGGACAAGCGGAGGCGGGCTCGTTTACTAAAAATAAAACCATTCAGTCAAGTATAAATACCAAGGTTTACGAAGAAAACCGCTGTTGTAGTTTGAGGTCTTGGAACGAAGCGCAACAAGTGGCGCGAATTCTGGATTTTCCTGTTCGCAAGGTAAATTTCGGACGGCAATTCAAAAAACTGATTGTTGATGAATTTTTGCGTGAGTACAGACTGGGTCGCACTCCCAACCCTTGTGTCGCTTGCAATAAATTTATCAAATTTGATTTGTTGTTGAAATATGCGAGAACTGTTTTTGGTGCGGATTATTTGGCTACCGGGCACTATGCTAGCTTGGTGTCATTCAAATTAGGACGGCCCAAAGACAGACAAAAAGACCAGACTTATTTTTTGTATAATTTAAAACAAGCACAATTAAAGCACCTGCTTTTTCCGCTTGGTAATTATACTAAAAATGAGGTCAGAAAATTGGCTAAGAAGTTTAAGCTGCCGGTTTTTGATAAGCCGGACAGCCAGGAAATCTGTTTTGTGGGGCAGTCACATTATGATTTTTTGAAGAAATATTTGCGCTTACAGCCGGGTAAAATCATTAGCAACCAAGGAAAAATATTGAGAACGCATCAGGGTCTGCCCTTGTATACCCTGGGCCAAAGGAGCGGCTTGGGGCTTTCGGGCGGACCGTGGTATGTGGCTGAAATGGATTATAAAAAAAATCGGCTGGTTGTCACCAAAAAAGAAAAGCAGTCAGCAATCTTTCGAAAAGAATTAGTCGCCCAAAAAGTTAATTGGCTTTTTGGCGAACCAAAATTTCCTCTCATATGCCAGGCGCAAATTCGTTATCATGCCCGGTCGGCCAGTTGTCTGGTGAAAAAGCAGGACCAAAAGATTGTTGTTGAATTCAGGCAAAAGCAGCGGGCGATAATGCCCGGCCAATCTGTGGTTTTTTATCAAGGTGATGAGCTGTTGGGCGGGGGAGTGATAGTGGGTTAGTACAGAAGGAGTCAGGTTAATAATAAAAAAAGAAGACAAAGATCGGGCAGAAGAGGTTTTAGAAATTGGTAATAAGTAAATTATTAATAATAAACAAAGATTTAACGTTTGACATAATTTTGAAAGCATAATAAGATAATATATCTTTCTCCAGAGAGAATGATTCATAGTCCACTTGTGGTGGAAGATGATTGCACAAAAGACAAGGGAACAGGAACCCAAGAAGGAGGCTGTACGTCATGATTAAAAGAACCGTCGTGGGGCGACTTTTCCGTGATTCTGGCGCATTCGGCCAGTTGACGCCGCCGCCCGGTCTGGAGGGAACCATTGGTGATCCCGATTGGGATTTCTTCTCGAAGCTGCCGCCGCGTTTTGATTTTCTGGAACTCTGCGATCGGGTCGGCCACGCTTTTGAGATGTCCGAGTCACCCATCTCGCCCTCCGACTGGGAGGACCAGTTCGAAAGTCAGAAGGAGCGGCTGCTCGCTCTGTCCGGCTGCTCTGATGGCCATGGCATCGTGCTTTTGCCCGGCCTATTGCCAGTGGCTCCCGGTGATTGTATCAGGAAGAGCCTTTTCAATGTCTACATCCCGGCGGTAGAACGCGGCTACGGGGCGATCTATCCCAAGAGGGCTTTTGAGGATTGGTGTGATGGTCGGGCGGACAGTGTCGCGGCTTTTCCCGGAGTGGGCCACGAGCATCTAATCCACCTCGCCAGTAAAGGCTTGGTCGCCGTCTTCGTCTACATCGCCCATTGTATGCGGGCGTGGCCCGTCTCGACCCAGCGCCGACTGCCACGGAAGTTGTTCAAATCGAATTTCTCCTTGGCCGGCGGCTGTGACACGCTTTCCGTCCTGTCTCTGCACCCTGATATTCTCGCCGCTGGTTTCTGTAGCCCGACGATCGAGCTCAGTGCCTTGCAGACAGATTCGCCGCGCCTCTCGATCTGCGTGGTGCCAGAAGACAAACGCCTCAGACTCGACATCTGGGGTAATCCCGACGATTTCGCGCCTGAAGCTTCAGGAGGGCTTTCGTTCTGGAAGGAGCAACCTGTCTTCTAGCTGGCGCGCCTTAGCCGGCTGCCGGAGTTCTCTAATTGGGGCTAGTGATCATACCAATCACCGGCCTCTGTTTTTTGTTTTAAGCGTAGTTGACATTGATAATGAAAACCCTTAAGATAATCTTTCGATCTTTCAAGTTAAACTAGTAAGGCAACCATGGAGGGAGCTGCCATGTTTCTGGTATTATTTTCCATTCTGGTCTACCCAGTGGCCTTTGTCACCTTCGTCGTTTGCGCCTCAATCTACCTGGCGTTTGTCTTTGTCTTCAAGTCGCTGGGCTGGGAGCTGCAGTACCTGGGGCCGTTGGTTCGGTTTCTGGCTCGCGTGATTCTCTTGAGTTGTGGCCAATGGCTCAAGGTTGGGGGCAACTGGCCCTCTCCGACTATCGGGCCTTGCATCTTTCTCTTCAACCACAGCTCTATCCTGGATGCTCTGGTGGCTGGCGCGGTGCTAAAAGGACGGTTCACTGGCGTGGCTGCCCAGGAGTATTTCTTTTGGCCGCTGTGGGGAACCATTATGCGCTGGCACAATATCATTCCCATCAAGCGCAAGTGCCACGACGAGGCCATAGAGAGCATGCGGCGGGCGGAAGAGGCGATAAAAAACGGCTGGTCAATAGGCGGCTTTCCCGAGGGCACCAGAAGCAAGACAGGAGAGTTGCAGCCGTTCAAAAAGGGCCTTTTCTATGTGGCCAAGGCCACGGGCGCGCCGATCGTGGTGATAGCCATCAAGGGGGCGTACCGTGCCAAGAGTCGCGTCGGTTGGTGTGTTCGGCCGGGAGTGATAACGGCCACTATCGGCAAACCCTGGACCCTGTGGTCTAACGGAAAGCAACGGTATGCGGCCTTGTCGGTGGAAGAGTTAAGGCAACTGGCCGAAGGGCTCATGGCAACCATGCTCGAAAGTTGAGCGTCAGGCGGTTCCCGCTAGCGTAAGTATCCGGCAACAGCGATGTTTGCCGGTTTTTCTTTACTTGATAAAATCTCCTAATTTGTTATAATTCAGTCAAACATTTTTATGACCGCCAAAGAACTCAAACAAAAATATTTAGAATTTTTTGAGCGCCACGGCCACCAGATTATTCCTGGCGCCTCACTGATTCCGGAGAACGACCCGACGGTTTTATTTACCACGGCCGGCATGCATCCGCTCGTGCCTTATCTGCTTGGCGAAAAGCATCCCGCCGGCACACGCCTGGCCGATGTCCAAAAATGCATCAGGACCGGCGACATCGACAGCGTGGGCGACGACTGGCATCTGACTTTTTTTGAAATGCTGGGCAATTGGTCGCTGGGCGACCCCAAGGATCCCAAAGGGATCGGGGCAGGTTATTTCAAAAAAGAAGCCATTGAGATGAGTTTTGAATTTTTAACCAAAGAGTTAAATATACCTTTGGAAAAATTGGCGGTTTCTTGCTTCGCCGGCGATGATGATGCGCCAAAAGACGAAGAATCGGCGAGTGCTTGGCGTTCGCTGGGGATCAGTGACAAACGGATTGCTTTTTTGAGTAAGGAAGATAATTGGTGGCCGGCCGGTGGCAAAATGCCCGGTCCTCAAGGCCCGGACACGGAGATGTTTTATTGGAACTCGGATGAGTCGGCGCCGGAAGATTTCGACCCACAGGACAAGCGCTGGGTGGAAATCTGGAATGATGTTTTTATGCAATATAACAAGGCCGCCGACGGCAGCTACCAGCCGCTGGTGCAACAAAATGTCGATACCGGCATGGGATTGGAGCGTACCGTTGCTATCTTAAACGGCAAAAAAAGCGTCTACGAAATCGAGCCGCTCTTAACCGTTTGTTCGCAAGTAACGGCTTTATTCGAGAGCACCCTGGAAGAACTGGAAGCCGAACAAACCAAAGCCGTCAGAATCATTGCCGATCATTTGCGCGCCGCCGTCTTTATTTTGGCCGAGAGCGTGGCGCCCTCCAACGTTGAACGTGGCTATGTCCTGCGCCGGCTGATTCGGCGCGCTATTCGCTATGGCAAGCAACTGGGCATCAAAGACGCTTTCACTGCCAAAGTGGCCGAAGTGGTCATCGCGCAAATGGGCGGATTTTATAAGGAACTAAGAGAACAGCGAGATTTCATTATCGATGAATTAAACAACGAAGAAGAAAAGTTTAGCGCTACTTTAGAAAACGGCTTAAAAAAGTTTGAAAAATTAAAAATTGACGAGCAAAAAAAGATCAGCGGCCAAGATGCTTTTATTCTTTTTTCCACTTATGGTTTCCCTTTGGAGATTACCAAAGACTTGGCCACCGAGCGCGGTTGGCAAGTTGACGAAGAAAATTTTAATCTAGAATTTGCCAAGCATCAGGACATTTCCCGAAAAGGCGCCGAGCAAAAATTCAAGGGCGGTTTGGCCGATAATAGCGAAGTGACGGCCAAGATGCATACCGCCACGCATTTGATGTTGGCGGCTTTGCGCCGGGTGTTGGGCGATCACGTTTACCAAAAAGGTGCCAACATCACCAGCGAGCGCATTCGCTTTGATTTTTCCCATGGCGAAAAAATGACAGCAGAACAAATCAAGCAAGTGGAAGACTTGGTCAATGAACAAATTAATAAAAAGATTCCCGTGGTCTGCGAAGAAATGACGCTAGAAGAAGCCAAGGAGAGGGGAGCGATGGGAGTTTTTAAAAATAAATACGGCGAGCGGGTTAAGGTTTATACCGTCGGCGATCCCTCGGCAGGATCGGGACAGGTTTTTTCCAAAGAGATTTGCGGCGGTCCGCATGCCGCCAACACCGGTGATCTGGGCCACTTCAAAATCCAAAAAGAAGAATCCAGCTCCGCCGGAGTCAGAAGAATTAAGGCGGTTCTGGAGTGAGTTTTTGGTATAATATAGAGTTCTATAAAATAAAACATTTATTTGGAAAGGCAGTGTTGCCTTTTTGTTTTCATTTCTGCGAGCGCATGAAAATTTAGCAACAAAACAGGCGGAGTTCGAGCGTAAATTTTAATTTGTTTGAGCAAAAGCCACCAGTAAACTGGTGGCTTTTGCGAGTTATTAAAATTAGCGAGAACAACCCTGTTTTGTCTAAATTTTCATTTAGCTCGCGCTTTTTTCTTTTGTGTCAGCTTTTCTTTTTACTAAAAAAAGAAAAGCTGACACAAAAAAAGAGTATATTTAATAAACTATTGACAGAATTCTAATTATATGCTATTATAATAAGAAGTACCTTTTACCACTGTGAGCTGGCCGACTTAGTCGGAAAACTAAGAACGAAGAAGGAGAAACACATCATGAGTCAAAAGACTGGCATACTATTGCTGCTGTTGCGGCCGAAAGACGGAGCGGCCGTCTTCTTGGACTGGACCCAGAACGCCCTCTTCATGCTGGAGAGCGCGAGTGCCACAGGCGTTTCGCCGTTGGCCGAGAGGGAAGATCTGGCCAAGTGTATGAAGGGTTACGAGCTGTGTCCCGCGCTTGGCTACGGCCTATGCGCCAGGTGCCCTATGTCAGTCACCGGCGGTGCTCTCTGTAATTTCTGGGCTTCCCAGGGATTCGCCCGCGTGCTCGACGCGCGCACAGAAGAGGAGGCGACCTTTGCCGATCTCGATGCCATGCGCGCCGCGCTCACCGCTTCCATTACCGGCTGAAAGGAGAACACGGACATGCCAACGGTACAAGTGGCCGCGATAAATCTGCCGGCTGGCGCCTTCCTTTTCTTCTATCCGGAACACGCCACCCCCCAGTACCTTCTGTACAAGAATATCTGGCTGGGACAGACGATGTTCAGGCAGAAGCTAAACGAAGACGAACTTCAGGCTCTCCTCGCCGCCGGTCGAAATGGGTGGGAGGAAGTGGGCGAGGTGACTCGACGAGAGTTGCAGGCCGCGGATCTCTCTGGACTGGTTCGCAATCTCAAGACCAGGTGCGTCTGGCCCGAGAATGCGACCGCGTCAATCGCTGTCAGTCCTGACTGCAGCGGACGATGCTCGGAGTGTCGCGGGTGCTATAGCGACATGGAGCCAGTCACAGTAGAGCGATAGTCACACTGTGGTTCGTATCCGGGGGTTGTTGGTCGAGAAAGACCGGCAACCCTCTTTTTTTTTATTTAAATTTTAGAATCCCATTATTTCCTTGACATTTTTCGGTTCTTGCTTTAAAATACTTAAAGTTGTTGACAAATTAATCAAAATTGCTATAATTAGCTTGAGCTTAAAAGTTTCAAAATTTAGCTTAATTAGTGTAAAATTCTAGGCCGACTAGAAGCTTATAAGTTGCCAAGAATTTTATTTTTATCTAAAATATTTAAGCTGCATGAATCAAAAACAAGGCAATACCCCCGATTCCAAAGATTTTTTGGAAGTCGATGGAGAAGTACTGGAGCTTTTGCCGGCCGCCAGTTTCCGGGTGAAGCTGGAAAGCGGCCCGGAAATTTTGGCCCACTTGTCAGGCAAAATGAGGATGTTTAACATCCGCATCCTGCCCGGCGATCGCGTCAAGATCCAGATGACTCCTTACGATTTGACTCGGGGCAGGATAATCTACCGTTATTAAAAATTATGAAAGTCAGATCATCGGTAAAAAAAATCTGCAAAGATTGCAAGCTTGTCCGTCGCAAAAAACGGCTGGTTGTCATTTGCAAAAACCCTAAACATAAACAAAGACAGGGCTAGTGGCAGATGGCTTGTGGCATATAGCAAATAGTTAAAACTAAAAAACTATAAGCTATATACTATACGCTATAAGCCATTTGCTATACGCTAATAAATATTATGGCTTTAAGAATTGCCGGTACAACTCTGCCAAACGACAAGCGCATCGAAGTGGGCTTGACTTATATTTTCGGCATCGGCCGCAATTTGGCCGTCAAGATTTTGGCCGAAGCCAAAGTCAGTCCCGATATTCGCGTCAAGAACTTGAGCGAAGAGCAAGCCAATAAGCTAAGAGTTATTGTCGAAAAGAATTATCGGGTTGAAGGTGAATTAAAAAGAGAAATTTTGGGTAATATCAAAAGATTAAAGGAAATCAAGGCTTATCGCGGCACCCGTCATGCCAGAGGCTTGCCGGCTCGCGGCCAACGCACCAAGACCAACAATCGCACCGTGCGGGGCAATGTCAGAAAAACCATGGGTTCGGGCAAGAAACCGTCCGCTCAGAAGACTTAATTTATTATCAACATGACCGAAGAAACAAATCCAATCGAAGAAGCTGCTAAGAGCGCTCCTGTGGCCGAAAAAGAAAGCGCGGCTGCTGGCAAAAAAGTTATCAAGCCCAGAGCCAAAAAAACCGTCGCTTATCGCCAGGTGAGCTCCGGCCGTGTTTATGTTAAGGCCAGCTACAACAATACCATGGTGACTTTTACCGATCAGAACGGCAATGTCTTGTCCTGGTCTTCGGCGGGCCAATGCGGCTTTAAGGGTCCCAAAAAAGCTACGCCCTATGCCGCCACCATTATCGTCAAAAATTGTTTTGAAAAGGTCAAAAATTACGGTTTGAAAGAAGTGGCAGTCTTTGTTAAAGGCATTGGCGGCGGCCGGGAAGCGGCCATTCGCGCCTTAAATGCCAACGGTTTGATTGTCACCGGCATTAAGGATGTCACTCCCATTCCTCACAACGGTTGCCGTCCCAAGAAACCGCGGCGCGTCTAATCCTATAAATTATTTATGAAAAAGAGTACTCACAAAGCCTGCCGTCGTTATGGCGTTAAACTGTGCCAATCGGATAAGTGCCCGGTCATCAGACGCAATTATCCGCCGGGCATGCATGGTCCTAAAGGCGCCAGAAAACTCACCGAATACGGCCGGCAACTGGCCGAGAAGCAAAAAGCCAAGATTGTTTATGGTTTAAGAGAGAAACAGTTTGCCAATTATTTTGACGCCGCTTTTAAGAAAGTCGGCAACACCGCCGAACTGTTGTTTAAGCTTTTGGAAAGCCGTCTGGACAACGTGGTCTATCGGTTCGGCTTTGCCAAAACCAGGACTCAAGCCAGGCAACTGGTCAGCCACGGCCACGTTGAGGTTAACGGCAAGAAAGTCGACATCCCTTCTTTTCAAACCAAAATCGGCGATGCCATTTCCCTTAGAGAAAAAACTTTGAAAACCAACGCTTTTGCCAATTTAGCCGAAGCGCTCAAAGACAAAGAAGTCATGTCCTGGCTTAGTTTAGACGCCAAGGAACTAAAGGGTAAAATAGTCGATCTGCCTAAATTAGGCGAAGTGGAAATGAATATCGACTGGCGCATGATTGTCGAATTTTATTCCAAATAAAAAGTTATTTTAAAAATATTAAAATATAAATTAATTAGCTTAAGGAGGAATAAAAATTATGAAATATATTTCCTTGCCAAAGAAATTCATTGTTGAGGAAGAGGCCAGAGGCACCAAGGCGAAGATCATCATCGAGCCCTGTTATCCCGGCTACGGCTTGACTTTGGGCAATGCCTTAAGACGGGTGATGCTGTCTTCTCTGCCGGGCGGCGCTGTCACCGCTGTTAAAATCAAGGGAGTGGGTCATGAGTTTAGCGCCATAAAAAATGTTTCCGAAGACGTTGTCGATATTATTTTGAACTTAAAGCAGTTGCGCATCAAGGTTTATGCCGATGAACCGGTGACTTTGCAGCTCAAAGCCAGGGGCGAAAAAAAGGTTACTGGCGCCGATATCGAGCCTTCTTCCGACGCCGAGGTTATTAACAAAGATTGTTTTATTGCCAGCCTCAATGATAAAGACGGCGAGCTGGAGATGGAGCTGACTGTTGCCAAGGGAGTCGGCTATGTGCCTACCGAAGAACAAGTAAAAAGCAAGGGCAAAGGCGAGATTGGTTTGATTTTGGTCGATTCTATTTTTACGCCGGTTCTTAATGTTCGTCTGAACATCGAAGCCACTCGTGTTGGTCAGCGCGTCGATTATGACAAGATTGTTTTGGAAATAGAAACAGACGGGACCATTTCCCCAGAAGAAGCGTTGCAGAAAGCCGCCGAAATCCTGGCCAATCAGTTCAGCTGGCTGATGGAAGGCGGCAGGCAGGAATTGGTCGAAGTTGATCTGGAAGCGCCGGTGGCTTTGCCGGAAAACAAAGAAGCGGAGTTATTAAAGGAAGTCGCTTCGTCAGACGGTTTGGACGAAAGCCAAGTAGCGGCCGAGACAGAAGTTGTCGAAGACAAACCCAAAAAACGAGGTCGTCCCAAGAAAGTTGAATAAAGCGTTTTTATGAAACATCAGAAAAGAGGAAAAACTTTAGGCAGAACCAGATCGGTGCGTGAAGCGTTGATGAGAAATCTAACGACCAGTTTTATAATTTATGAAAAAATAAAAACCACCAAAGCCAAAGCCAAACTATTGAGGCCTAAAGTGGAAAAGCTGATTACTTTGTCCAAGCATGACACCCTGACCAATCGGCGACAGGCCTTAAGGGTTTTATATTTTGATAAAGCGGTCAAAAAATTGTTTGAGGTTTTGGGTCCTCGGTATCAAGAAAGAAATAGCGGCTATACCAGGATTGTCAAGTTGCCGCCGCGCAAAGGCGATGCCGCTGAAATGGCAATTTTGGAATTAGTTTAATTCAAGTATGAAAAAAATAGAAAGAAAAATTCATTCACTAGATGCCAGCGGCCGGCCGCTGGGCCGATTGGCCAGTCAGGTGGCGATGATTTTGATGGGCAAAAATCGGCCCGATTATCAGCCCCAATTGGATAACGGCGATATAGTAGAAGTTGTTAATTGCGATAAAATCAAGCTGACCGGTAAAAAGCTGGAGCAGAAGGAATATATCTGGCATTCTCATCATCCGGGCGGCTTAAAACGCAAGAAAGTCAAATTGGTTTTGGCGGCAGATCCGGGAGAAGTCTTGCGCCGGGCGGTAGTCGGCATGTTGCCCAAAAACCGGTTGCAACGGCCGCGGCTTAAACGCCTGAAAATAAAATAATTTTATTATGGAGAAAGAAAAAAAAGAGAAAATAGAAAAAGAAAAGAAGGTGGTTAAGAATAAGTATCTTTATGCCAAAGGCGCCAGAAAAACCTCGGTAGCCCAGGTGCGTTTGTATAGAAAGGGTAGCGGCAATTTTGAAGTTAATGGCAAAAAGTTTAATGAATATTTTAGAACCGAAAATCTGCAGAGAATTTTTTTGGCCGCTTTGACTGCCGTCAACCATCTGCAAGATATTGACCTTACTATCAAAACCCAGGGCGGCGGAATCACCTCGCAGTCGCAGGCTTGCCGACATGGCATTGCTCGCGCCTTGGTTGAACTGGATAAGGAATTGCGGCCGCTCTTAAGAGCCGAAGGCTTTTTGACCCGCGATCCGCGCGTCAAAGAAAGAAAGAAACCGGGCCTGAAGCGCGCCAGAAAAGCGCCGCAATGGAGCAAACGTTAAGGGAAAATTTATCAGCTGGGGCCAAAATTGGCCCCAGCTTTTTTTATTATTGTTAATCTGTTAGAATTACTTTAGTTTTAAGCAGCTATGCCAGAAAAAGGACTATCTTTAAATGCCGAGCAACAAGCCGCGGTTCTTCATGATCAAGGGCCGCTTTTAATCGTGGCTGGCGCCGGCACCGGCAAAACCACGGTGATTACCGAAAGAATAGCTTATTTGATAAAAAACAAAAATTGCCGGCCGGAGGAAATTTTGGCCCTAACCTTTACCGACAAAGCCGCCGGTGAAATGGAGGAGAGAGTCGATCGTCTTTTGCCTTACGGTTATGTCGATTTATGGATTCACACCTTTCACGCTTTTGCCGAAAAAGTTTTACACGACCACGGCCTGGAAATTGGTCTGCCCAATGATTTTAAGCTGCTCAGTACCACCGAGCAATGGCTTTTGGTTCGTCAAAATTTGGAAAAATTTCCACTGGATTATTACCGGCCGCTGGGCAACCCGGTCAAGTTTATCCATGCCTTGTTAAAACATTTTTCGCGCGCCAAGGACGAGAATATTTCTCCCGCAGATTATCTAAATTATGTCCAGGAATTAAAGCTTAATGCCGATGGCGCAGAATTTATTAAAACCATCATCGACGAAGAGACCAAAAAACAATTAAGCAAAAAAGAACTTAAAGAAATTTTGGCCCAGGAAATCGCCAAGCAGACAGAGGTGGCCGAAGCCTATCACAGCTATCAGCAGTTGCTTTTGGCCAACAGCGCGCTGGATTTTGGCGATCTAATCAATTACGCCCTGAAACTCTTTACCACCAGAAAGAATATTCTTTTGAAATACCGCAACCAGTTCAAATATATTTTGGTTGATGAATTTCAAGACACCAATTACGCTCAATATGAATTATTGAAGCTTTTGGTCGGGCCTCAAAGCAACCTGACGGTGGTCGGCGATGACGACCAGTCGATTTATAAGTTTCGGGGCGCTTCCATTTCCAATATTTTACAGTTCAAAGACGATTATCCGCAGGCCAAAGAAATTTTTCTCAACCAGAATTACCGCAGTTGTCAGAATATTTTAGATTTGGCTTATCGTTTTATCAAGCAGAACGATCCTTATCGTTTGGAAGTCAAGCTGGCTGGCGCCAGACAGCTTTCCAAAAAGCTCTCGGCTCAAAAGGACGGCCAAGGGGAAATCATTCATCTCCATGGCCGCCAGTTGGCCGACGAAGTGAAACTGGTGGTGGAAAAAATAATCAAGCTTTATAACAACTCTCAAGCCGTCTCCTGGTCGGACTTCGCCGTTCTGGTTCGAGCCAATTCCAGCGCCGATGATTTTTGCTACGCTCTGGAAATGGCTGGCGTTCCTTTTAATTTTGTCGCTTCCAAGGGCCTCTATTCCAAGGCGGTGGTTTTGGATCTTTTGGCATACCTGAAACTATTGGACAATTATCACGAGGGGCCGGCTATGTATCGCTTTTTGACGTTGCCGGTTTGGCAGATAAGTCAGAGCGATATCGTCAACTTGAATTATTGGGCCAAGAGGAAAGGCCAGTCGCTTTATGAGACTCTCAAGCAGTCGGCGGCTCTAAACAATTTTACCCCAGATTTCCAGAGGCAGATTGGTCAGCTTTTGGCGGTGCTGGAGAAGCACGCCCAGCTGGTCAGAGAAAACAAAAAAACCACCGAAATTGTCCAAGCTTTTCTGGGCGACACCGGATATCTGAAGCAGCTTTCGGCCACGGATTCTCTGGCCAGTCGCGAACAGCTCGGCTATCTCAATCAGTTCTATAAAAAAATCCAAAATTTTGAACAGACTAGCGCCCACAACTCGGTTAAAGATTTTTTGTCTCTGGTGGAGCTGGAGCTGGAAGCTGGCGAAGAGGGGAGTTTGGAGGTCAACCTGGAGGAAGAAGGCCCCGATACCGTGAAAATCATGACCATTCATGCCGCCAAAGGCTTGGAATTCAAATATGTTTTTATCTCTAATTTGGTTGACAAGCGTCTGCCGACAATCGAGAGAAAAGACCCGATAGAATTGCCGGACAAGCTGGTCAAAGAAATTATTCCCGAGGGCGATATTCATTTACAGGAAGAGAGACGGCTGATGTATGTGGCCATGACTCGCGCCAAAGACGGTCTGTACCTGACTTCGGCCGCTGATTATGGCGGCGTCAGAAAAAAGAAACTCTCTCGTTTTCTGACGGAGCTTGCCGATTTGGGTTTGCCGCTGGCGGCCGAAATCAAAGCCGAGAGAGTCGGCGATTTGTCGGCCCGCCGACCTGCTCTAAGCGATAAGACCAGAGAAAAGGCCCCCGGCTTTTTACCCAGTAAATTCTCTTTTACCCAACTCAAGGCTTTTGAGAGCTGCCCTTATCAATATCGCTTCGCCCATGTCTTGAAGATCCCAGTCAAAGGCAAGGCCCAATTTTCTTTTGGCAAAAGCATGCACGGAACTTTGCAGAAATTTTTTCTGTTGCTTAAGACCAAGCAAAACAAACGCCAGGGTGATTTGTTCGGCGCTAAAGATGGCAGTTCTGTCGAGGCCAGCGAAGCCGAGCTCTTAAAGATTTATCAAGAGACTTTTATCGACGATTGGTATGCCAGCAGAAAGGAGCGTGACGAATATTTTGCCAAAGGCCAGAGGGCGCTTAAAGGATTTTTTGCCCTGCACCAGCTCAACTGGCCAAGGGTGGCGGCGCTGGAACAGTCTTTTAATTTTAAGATTGCCGACGGCGGCGTTTATACTCTTTACGGTTTTATGGATCGTCTCGACGAGGTCGAGGGCGGCCTAAGAATCGTCGATTATAAAACCGGCCAGGCCAAAACCAAACTCTCCCCGGAAGACAAGGAACAGCTTTTGATTTATCAGCTGGCGGCCGAAAAGGTGCTGGCCGAAAAAGTCAAAGAGTTGGTTTTCTATTATCTCGATGAAAACAAAGCGGTTTCTTTTTTGGGCGACGATAAAGAGCTGGCCGCTCTAAGGAAAAAAATCATGGCCATCATAGATGAGATCAAAAAAGGGGAATTCCCGCCCAAGCCGGGAGAAATCTGCAAGTATTGTGATTTTAATGGTATTTGCGAATATCGTTATAAATAACGAGTGTTTTTAGATAATTTTTTTGAATAATATTAAAACTTTTGTTATTGTGGATAATTTTTGGTATTTTCATTTGACATACAATAAAAAAAATTTTATATTTTAAAATTATAATGATTATTATAATTTTATTTTGTTTAAATTTAGCTAAATTATTGGTATTTTAAAAAAATTACTATTGACAAATATTTATCTATATGATATAATTATAATTGTAAAAAGATAAATAAGATATTTTTCGAATCTCCTTGCTCATGGCGTTACGCCAGTTATCTGGATGTATCGCCATTGACAAGGGTCTTTGAAAGGCGTTAGAACTATAATTTAGAGGAGGATGGCGCTTTATACGCTGCCAGTCCTGGCTTCAAGATAACTTCTTGAGGCGAGGCGGCCGGCTAAGCGCCCTGGGAAATCAGGTCACAAAATATAATTTTGCGGGCCGTACGATTCTCCCGCCAATCACCCTCTAATAATTGTTCTAAAAAATCAGGCGGGGATCTTGTCCCTGCCGCGATGCGAAGGAAGCCAGTGCCCGTAAATCTGCGCCTGTTTGGCGCAGATCAGGGCAGTCAGAAAAAGTTCGGCAAGTAGCAAAACAAACATCTTTACCGTGGCCGGCAACTTTTTCTCAAGTTTTATTCGTATCGTGGCAGAGGTAAGCGGCCACTGCCCTCTCCTTGGTGGCAAGCCGGTTTGGTTTGTATGACCGACCGGCTTGCCTCTCTACTTTAGTCAACAAGATTTGTTGACTGGGGCAGGGAAGTCAACGAGGAGGGCGAGTCATGATTGTACAATGTTGTAAGTGCCTTCGCGTACGCGAAGGTACACAAGGTAGTGAGTGGAGCCAGGAGCCCGGAGAACGTTTGACTGAAACAGACGTCTCCCATGGGTACTGCCCCGCTTGCACCGAGAAGGCGTTGGCAGAAGTACGCCAACACCATGGACAGAAGGAGGATACGCGGACCGAATAGGACCGCGTTTTAATTTTCTCAAAAATTATCAATAAATTTTTAAAGCACTCTTGACAACATCTTGTTTTTGATTTTTTTTCTGTGTTATAATTTTTTTGCAGGGAAGGATTATCACTCGTCATATTACCAGTTACACTTTAAACTCTCTCCCCTTAGTGTGGCCTGGCAATATCCAGAGTGCCTTCTCTAAATCCCGCCTTTACGGCGGGATTTATATTTTTTATTTTGTTAGTGTTTTATTTTGTGTTATAATAAGCCCATAAAAGGAGCGTTATGACCATTAAGCAATTGCTTTATACCATTATTTTTGCCACTTTGGTTTGCTGGCTGGTGTGGTTTTTTGTTTTGTTTCAGATAGACCCGACCAGTAGCGGCCTCTTTGGTTTTTTTCTGTTTTATGCCAGTTTGTTTTTTGGACTAGCAGGCGCTTTTTTTCTGCTTAGCTTTGCCTGGCGCAAGGTTTTCGGCAAGCTGAATTTGGAATATAAGATTGTCGGCACTTCTTTCCGCCAATCGATTTTTTTGGCGCTACTGATAGTCGGCTTGCTGTTTTTACAAAGCAAGAATTTTTTGAGCTGGTGGAATGTTATTTTACTGGTGGTGGTGGTTAGTATTTTGGAGTATTTTTTCTTGACTACCAAGAAGACAATTTAGGCTGTTGTCACCTTTCTTTTTTTAGAAAATTATTTTTAATGCCGCTTCTTTTCTAAAAAGAAGCGGCAGAAGAAAATCGCAGCTATTGTAAAATCCAGACAAAATTAGGTGAGTTTTCGCTAAGGCCATTAACTCCCCGCTCAGGCGCTAGCGCGCTGAGCGGGTCAAACATAATGGCCTTTGGCCTGCGGCCACCGCTCAAACTCCCAGCCAATTTTGTTCCTGGATTTTCCAGCGCTGCCTTTTTTGATCTGCTTTTCATAGGCTCGCCGTAATGATTTAAATAGGACAATAACGTTGACTAAAGCAGCGCAAAAAGGTTATAATATTTTTATTATGAAAGAAAAGCTCAAGCAGTTAAAAATCGAATTTTTTGAGGCGATCAAGAAAATAAAAACCGCCTCTGATTTGGAAAATTTAGAAAATAAATTTTTGAGCCGTAAAAACGGCTTGCTCACCAATCTAATGAAAGGCCTGAAAGAGGTGGCGCGTGAAGAGGTGGCGGAGATCGGCCAATTAGCTAATGAGGTAAAAATCCAAATCACCGATGAATTAGAGGGCCTCAAAAGCAAGCTTTCCGACCAGAGAGTCGGTGATTTTGATTTTTCTCTGCCGGGCGAGATGCCGCCCATTGGTCATTTGCATTTGGTCACCGAGGCCATTCGCGAAATCGCTTCGATTTTTGAGGGTGTCGGCTTCCAGCGGGTCAGCTATCCGGAGGTAGAGTGGGATTATTATGCTTTTGAGGCCCTAAACATGCCCTCTGATCATCCAGCCCGCGATGAGTGGGAAACGTTTTTTATCGACCGTGAAGCTGTCAGCAAAAAGTATGGTAAGAGGATTTTGACGCCCCATACCTCTAACGCCCAGGTGCGGGAAATGGAAAAAGGCAGGTTGCCAATCCGCATGATGAATATCTCCAAAACCTATCGCCGGCAGATAGACATTTCTCATACCCCCATGTTTCATCAGTTCGAAGGCTTGGTGATTGATAAGGATATCAATATCACTCATCTCAAAGGCACGATCGATTACTTTGTTAAGAAATTTTTTGGAGCCGACAGGACAATTCGCCTAAGGCCGCATCATTTTCAATTCACCGAGCCGAGTTTTGAAGTGGATATTTCTTGCGGCTTGTGCCACGGTACCGGCAAGTTGGTGGATGGCTCGGCGTGTCGTATGTGCAAAGAGGGTTGGCTGGAGCTGGCTGGCGCTGGCATGGTGCATCCCAATGTCTTGAAATTTGGCGGTATCGACTCGGGCAAATACAGCGGTTTTGCTTTTGGCTGGGGCGTGGAGCGGTGTTATACCATGAAAGCAGGATTAAACATCGATGATATTCGACTGTTGTATAAGAATGATTTGCGGTTCAATACGCAGTTTTAATAAATTTATAAATAAGGCTGGTTTTCATGAATTATATTAAACAACCAATTGGCTACATTAAAGCAGAGGGTTCTGGTCCTGATATAGTGGGTTCGGCTATTCGTATTTTAAAAGAAGTCGAAAAAAAGATGGATGTAAGATTTAAACTAATAGAGTATAAAGGCCAAGCGCCAGCACTGAAATATACCACTAAATCATTTACTGAACTAAAAAATTTTTATAAAAGAATTCGAGAAAGAAAGGGATGTATTATTCGTGGAGGAATTTACGCTAGACAGGTTTATAGATTGCGACACGATTTTAGGCTGACATATAAACCAATCTTAATCAACCCCATACCGGAATTGTTTGAAAATTCTCCTTTTAAGGCAGCCTTTGCCAAAAAAATAAACTTATTAATAGCCAGAGAAAACGCGCAAGGGCTATTGGTTTCCAAAGAGATATTAAAGAAAACAAAAACTAACGAGATATTTGAGGGAAAATTTTTTTACGACAAAAATCTTTGCCGAAAGTTTATAGAAATGTGCTATCAGGCCGCTAGTAAAAGGAAGAAAAAAATCATGTTTTTAATTAAGGGTGATGTTTGGAGTCGTCAGAGTTTTGGTGGTATGTGGTTTAGTTTATGGAAGGAGGTTGGAAAAAAATATCCAGAAGTGGAATTTGATTGGGAACACGACGACACTTGGCTTGGCTATTTTATGAATCATCCAGAAAAATATGATATGGTAGTAGCTTTGGGCATTAGTGGCGATTTAATTACCGATCCGATTGCCACTTTAGCTTATGGCACCAGAGCAATTACTCCTAGCGCTAACATTGCTCCAGACGGTTTTATGACTGTTCAAACCATTCATGGCGCCGGAACCGGTATACCAAAAGGTAAGGCCAATCCCATCGCCATGATTAGAGGCATTGGTCTATTGATGGAATATTTTTTTGAAATGCCAGAGATGAAAAATCTTATCGATCTATCTATAAGAAAGGTACTGGCCAGAGGATATAGAACAATAGATATTTATCTTAGTAATAATCCCAAACACAAATTGATCGGCTGTAAAGAAATGACCAGCTTAATAGTAGAAGAGATGCAAAAACTAACCAGTTAAGTTGTCACTTTTCTTTTTTTAGTAAAAAGAAAAGCTGACGCAAAAGAAAAAAGCGCGATCTAATGAAAATTTGGCGCTTTAAGTCAAAATCCTAACAAAATTTTTAAACTCGCTTCGCCTACGGCTCGCTCAAACAGTAAAAATTTAGTAACGGATTTTGCCTTACGCTTATTCCAAATTTTCATAGGCTCGCATTGTAAAAAAATGAGAAGAATTAATAAAAATACATTGAAATGGATAATAGGAACGATAATCGTACCTATTATTATAGCTGTAATAATGGTTAGTAATCAAGTACAGCAAAGCATAACTAATAGTGACAATTCTATTATGGCTGGTATAAATATTGCTAAAACCACTGGTGACAATAGTCCAGCCGTGGTTGGTGATAATAATAATTTTGAATACCATGTTAGTACTACAAGCACGCCTCAAAGACATGTTGATCAAAAGGTTATCGATTATTTAAATAGAGAAATACCCAAAGATGATCAAATAAAAATATTTATTGGGGCTGTTGCTCTTGATTCGGAAGCGTATATTTTTGCACAAGAAATATTTCATTATTTAACTGGTAAGTATAAAAATGTATATGGCATTGAATCTTTGGTGAATGATAATATGTCCCCAGGAATTCATATACACAAAAAGTTACAAGAAAAAAATATTTATATTGATATTCAAACTCATGAATAATATAAAATACAGCCCTGTTTTGATAAAAATAGATTAAATAAAATATGAACCTCAATATCTCCTACAACTGGCTCAAAGAATATGTCAAGACAGACTTGATGGCTCATGAGTTTGCCAAAAAATTGTCTCTGTCTGGTCCTTCGGTTGACAGAATCAAAAAAGTCGGGGCGAATTTTGATAAGGTGGTGGTTGGCAAGATGCTGGAAATTAGCAAACACCCCAACGCCGACAAGTTAAATGTGGCCAAGATAGACATCGGTAAAAAAGAACCCATTCAGGTTATTTTTGGACAGATGGCGGTGTTGAAAGTCGGGGATCAGTTACCGGTCGCTGTGGCGCCAACCAAGCTGCCTGGCGGCATAGAAATATTGGAAAGGGAAATGCGAGGCGTCAAATCACAAGGGATGTGTTGCCTGGACAGTGAGCTGGGTTTGTCCGATCAAGACAAGGTGACGTTTTTTCCGGCAAAGATAAAACCAGGAACTCCGATCGCCCAGGCACTGGAATTGAAAGAAGATTATATTTTGGATATCGAGGTCACTTCCAACCGGCCCGATGCCATGAGTGTTATTGGTATTGCTCGTGAAGCCGCGGCCATACTTGGCGACAAATTTTTATATCAGGAGCCCAAAGGATTGCCACCAGTCTCGCCGAGCCTAGGCGGACGGTCGCGTCGCTCCCTCGCAATGACATTAAAAGTCACCGTCAAAGAGCCAAAGCTTTGCCCGCGCTACCAGGCGGCAGTGATGACCGGCGTCAAAGTCGAACCGTCACCACTTTGGATGCAGCAGCGATTATTGGCTTCCGGCTTGCGGCCAATCAATAATTTAGTCGACATTACTAATTATATTTTGTTGGAATTCGGACAGCCGATGCATGTTTTTGATTATGATAAACTGGCCGCCGCCGAGATTAATGTGCGCCTGGCTAAAAAAGGCGAGACTATCTTGGCGCTTGATGGCAAGGAATATGAATTGGATGAAAAAGTGTTAATTGTTGCCGATGGCAAGAATCCTTGCGCTGTTGGTGGCATAATGGGTGGCGAATTATCCGGCGCAACCGGTATAACCAAAAACGTAGTTTTGGAGGTTGGTAATTGGGACCCAGTTAACATCAGAAAGACCGCCAGAGTCCTAAATTTGCATTCAGAAAGCTCTGATTTATACGAGAAGGGTCTAAGCCCGGAAGGCACCCAATCGGCTCTCTTACGGGCCATGGAGCTGGTCGAGGATTTGGCCAGTGGCCAATTGGCCGGAGAAATCATTGATATTAATAATTACAAACATAAGGTTAAAGAAATAAAACTGGACACAGCCAATGTCAGTCGCTTTTTGGGCGTGACTATCACAAACTCACAAATTAAAGAAAGTCTAGACTCTTTGGGTTTTGAAGTTTACCCTGTTAAATCCCGCTCTAAGCGGGACGGCTCTGCCGTACTTAACGGGGTAAAAGTGCCCTGGTGGCGTGATCGGGATATGGAAGGCGAACATGACCTGATCGAAGAAGTGGCGCGGCTTTATGGCTATCATAATTTGCCCACCAAGTTAATGGCCGGCGACCTGCTTTCCGCTGTCATTCCGAGCGAAGTCGAGAAATCCCTTAATTTTTATTGGCAAGACAAGGTAAAGGACATTTTGGCCGGCTTTGGTCTGACCGAGATTTATACCTACTCCTTCATCTCCGAAAAGCAAATTAATAATTGCCGCTTAAACGCCTCGGCCCATCTGAAAATTTCCAACCCCTTGAGCGCTGATTTTGAATACCTGCGCACTTCGCTCTTACCCGGCGCTTTGCAGATTATTATCGAAAATGCCGGCTTTTTTTCAGAGGTCAAGTTATTTGATCTATCCAATGTTTATTTGCCGGTTAAAAAAGATGATTTGCCTCTGGAAAAAACAACGCTTCTTGTCATCGTTTCCGCCAAAAGCGGGAAAGCGGCCCTAAATGAAGCCAAAGGTATTTTTGAAGGCTTACTAAAACGTCTGAATATTTCCGATTTTAAATATTTAAAAGCTGACAATGCCGAAGGTGTTTATTGTCCGCCGAATTCGCGGATTATCGTGGCAGAAAAGGGGATTGGCAGTATTAGTCTGGTTGAGCCGAAAGTCTTAGCGGCTTTTGGCGTCAAAAACGACGTGGCCTTTATCGAGGTGGAGTTTGAAGCCATTGCTTCTCAAGCCAAATCCGCTCCTGCCTATCACTCGATTCCCAAGTTTCCGGCCATTGAGCTTGATCTGTCAATGGAAGTTGATAATGTCATTACTTTTACCGAAGTGGCCAATGTTGCCAGCGATGCCGGCGCGCCTTTGGTTGAAAAAGTCGATTTCCTGTCAGTTTATCAGGGAGATCCGTCCCAGGCCGAGGCCAAGAAGCTGGCTGTAAATAAAAAAGCTTTGGCTATTAGAATCGTTTACCGCGATTTAAACAAAACCCTGGAGCTGGCCGAAGCGCAGGCCGCGCATCAAAAAATTGTTGCCGCTCTGAAAAAGGGGTATAATATAAAAGTGAGATAGAAAAAGTTTTTAAAGTTCATAAAGTTAAAAGAAAGATGCTGTCAGGCTTAATAAAGACTTTATAAACTTTTTACTTTATAAACCTTACTAACTAATTATCATTCCCATGCTTGAAACATCTAAAGACCTTTTTTGGGTCGCTCTGTCGTTTGCCATCTTCTGGGTCGGCATCGCTGCCGGGTTTGGTTGTTTTTATTTGGCGTTGGTCTTAAGAAATTTTTGGCAAATTAGCTCTAGTGTCAAGAAAAAAATCGAAGCCGTAGAAAAAATTGTCGCCGCTTTCAAGGGCAAGGTGGAGAGTACTGCCAGTTTTGTCCCGCCGCTGGTGGAAGGCGTGACCAAAATCGTCGAAGCCATTGGCGAAAGAAAAAAGGCCAAGTCGGCAAAGAGAAAAGAAAAAAAGAAATAGCAATATCATTTTTGTTAAACGGCCTTAAGCGGCCGTTTTTTGTGTTTTTAACATCTTTCTGTTATATTAAAGTGGTCGGTTGACGGGAATGACAGCCCCAAAAGGCCAAGAGTCCAGGGAAAGGTACTAGGAGCACTGACCGCTTTGAAAGCAACCGTCTAGCAAGTAAGCCAGAAGGCCTGGCTGGACGATTCTGTCGACCGATTCCGGGGAGCTCGCGGAGGCAAAAGCGGCTCCCCTTTATCGATCTTGATTATTTAATCCTTTTTTTGTAAAATTAAAACATTAAACCATTCCCAATTTATGCCAGAAGACAAAAATAAGACCGATTTAGACGAACGCAAAATGCGCTTGAAGCGCTTGGAAAATATCAAAAAATCGGGCAGCAATCCGTATCCGGAAAAATTTGACAAACAACAAACACTGGCCGACGCCAAAACTCTAAAAGAGGGGACCGAGGTCAAAACCGCCGGCCGCATTCTTACCATTCGCGACATGGGCAAAATTATTTTTTGCCATTTGCAAGATTTTAGCGGTAAGTTACAAGTTGTTTTGAAAGAAGATGAGGTTGGCAAAGAAAAATTAAAATGGTTTTTGGATAATTTTGATCTGGGCGATTTTGTCGGCGTGGCCGGCGAGATTTTCACCACCAAAAAAGGTGAGATCTCCATTTTGGTTAAAAAATACGATTTTTTGGGCAAAGCGCTGTTGCCTTTGCCGGAGAAATGGCATGGCCTTAAAGACGCGGAGCTTATCTATCGCCAAAGATACTTGGATTTGGTAGCCAATGAAGAATCGATGGCGCGCTTCAAATTACGTTCAGAAATTGTCAAGGCGCTGCGCGAGTTTTATTGGGGCAGGGGATTTATCGAGGTAGAAACGCCGATTCTCTGCAATACCGCCTCCGGCGCTATTGCCAAGCCGTTTGTCACTCATTACAACGCTTTGGATTTGGACGTCTATTTGCGTATTGCTCCGGAAATTTATCTCAAAGAATGCATTATCGGCGGACTGGAAAAGGTTTTTGAAATTGGCCGCTGTTTCAGAAATGAGGGCATGGATCCGTCGCATCTGCAGGATTTTACCATGGTGGAGCATTACGCGGCTTATTGGAATTATGAGGACAACATGAAGTTCACCGAAGAATTGATTTGCCATCTCCTGGATAAATTTTTCGGCGGCCGAAAAATAAAAATCAAGGATCGAAAAGGGGAGCTAAAAGAAGTCGATTTTATGCCGCCTTGGCCGCGGGTGAGTCTGCGGGAACTGATAAAAAAAGACAGCGGTATCGATATTGACAGAGCCGTCACCGCCGAAGAATTGGCTAAAGAAATAAAAAAGAAAAAAATTGAAATCGAAGGCGCCGAAAGGTTGAGCCGCGGCGGCTTGATCGACTCTTTGTACAAGCAGGTTTCTCGGTCCAAGCTGATTCAGCCGACTTTTTTAATCCAGCATCCGCTCGATTTGTCGCCACTGGCTCGGCGCAGCGACGACAATCCGGCCGTTGTCGATCGTTTTCAGCTGATTGTAAATACCTGGGAGCTTTGCAATGCTTATTCAGAATTAGTCGACCCGCTGGATCAGAAAGAAAGATTCGAAAAACAGTCAGTCGCCAAGGACGCTGGCGATAGCGAGGCCCATGGCAAAGACGATGAATTTGTGGAGGCCCTGGAGCATGGCGCGCCGCCAATTTCCGGCTGGGGTCTGGGCGTTGATCGTTTGGTGGCCTTGCTGACTCAACAGGATAATTTGCGGGATGTTGTTTTGTTTCCCCTTATGCGACCCCAAAATAAAGAATAAAAAATAATTTAAGTTTATGAAAAGAAAAAAAATTATAGTAGTTATTATCATTGTAATCATCATTGTCGTTATTACTTTGTTTTTTATTTTTTTAAAACCACTTTCTTCTTACTTTAAATCGAAAATCCTGGATTATCAAGAGAGCCAATGTGAGAAGCAAAACGGATTATGGTCGTGTAATGAGTCGTTTGGTGGCTGCATGGGTGGTTATGCGTGTATTTTGCCTTTTAAAGACGCCAGAAAGCCGTGTCAGAATCCAGGTCAATGCTCAGGCAAACATTGTATTTTGTCAGATGAGCAGTTGAATCAACTAAAAGTAGTACATATAAACGGATTTTTTTATTCTTATTTTAGCAGTCAGAAAGTTCCGGTTTTTCATTCAGAATTGTGCCCGTCTTGTACCTTAGAATTTGATCCATTATATGCTACGAAATATGAAGAGTGGCCTGAAATTATGGACTTGCCGTCGGGTTTTAGTAATCAAGGGGTTTGTATCTCTTATCCGATGGGAAATTGTGATGGAATTTTGGAAATGGATAATAATAAAATTAAAATATTAGCTAATGAATGTCTTTTTTACTAATATGAAAAAACTTTTTTTTCTCCTCTTGCCGGCTGCGGTTTTAGTTTTAGCCGGTTGCGGCTCCCAGCAACCCAACGCCAACACTATCGGCGGAGTTTTGGATTTAAGTAAATCGGCCCAGGAAATACAGAAAGACAGTGCCAGCCAGTCGGCTGTCACCTCCGAGGATAACGTGGACAACATCTATAAATTCTATAATTTGAACAATCAGGTCAAGGATGAAGCGGCTGCCAAAGACGCCATCAGCCAAGGCCTGGCAGACGGCAAAAATCAGACGGAATTAAATAAAACCCTGGCCAGAGACAAAGATTTTGGTTCGGCCTATCTTTTGGGCTACACCTTTGGCTGTAAAGCCACCGGCAAAGCCGAAACGGATTGCCAAAACGAGATGGGGCAGAAGCTCTCGGAAATCATGGTGGAGGATCTGCAAAATCAAATTCCCGGCGCCACGCAGCAATAATTTTATAATAAAAATATGTTAGACATTAACAAAATTAGAAACGAACTGGAGGAAGTCAAAAAAGCCCTAGCTAAAAGAATGCCACTAGCCGCTATTGATAGCGCTTTCAAAAAAATAATTACGCTTGACAATGAGCGGCGTGAACTCTTAAAAAAATCAGAAGAACTAAAATCAGAGAGAAATATTGCCAGTAAAACCAAGCCCACTCCGAAAATTATTGCCAAAATGAAAGCGGTGGGCGAGGAGATTCAGGGATTTGATGAAAAGTTAAAAAAAGTGGAATCAAATTTTAACGAAGCTATGGCCGAGCTGCCCAATATTCCGGCTGCTGATGTCCTGCCGGGTGGCAAAGAAAATAATCGGGTCATCAAGACCTTTGGCGAAAAGAGGGAATTCAATTTTACACCCAAAGATCATTACGATTTAGCTGTAGCTTTAGATATTATTGATTATGAACGCGCCGTCAAAATGTCTGGTTCCGGTTTTTGGATTTACAAAGGTGCCGGCGCCATTTTGGAATGGGCCATTTTATCGTATTTTATAAAATTCCATCAGGCTAATGGCTATATTTTCATGATCCCGCCCTTTTTGCTCACCGAGCAGTCAGCTTATACTTCCGGCCACCTGCCTAAATTCAGAGACGATTTATTTTGGACTCAAGACAAGCAGTGTCTCAATGCCACCAGCGAAATGATGTTGGGCAATTACCATCGTGACGAAATTATTCCCGAGCAGTCGTTGCCTCTTAAATATTGCGCTTACTCGGCTTGTTTCCGGCGTGAAGCCGGCAGTTACCGCAAAGAAGAAAGGGGAATGATCCGCGGCCATCAATTTAATAAAATAGAAATGTTCCATTATACTCGGCCAGAGCAATCCTGGGATAGTTTTGCCGAGCTGGTGGCCAGTGCCGAGAAATTAGTTGAGGGTCTAGGTCTGCATTATCAATCAGTACAATTAGCAGCCGAAGACGCCAGCGCCGCCATGGCCAAAACCATTGATGTAGAGGCCTGGATTCCTAGTATGGCTAGTTATAAAGAGGTAAGCAGTGTTTCCAATGCGCTTGATTACCAGGCCAGGCGAGGCAATGTGCGTTACAAAAATAAGGAAACAGGCAAAAATGAATTTGTTCATACTCTAAATGCCTCTGGTTTGGCCACTAGCCGTTTGATTCCGGCAATTTTGGAACAACTCCAGAACGCGGACGGCTCGGTGGACGTGCCAGAAGTTTTGCAGCCATTCTGCGGTTTTGATAAAATTTTCAAGTGCTAAGTTTTAAATGAAAATAAAACGAGCTGGCCGAATCGTGTTGATTCAGCCAGCTCGGTTGTAGCGTGGTGGCTTACTATCTGAGGTGTAGAGCTTTCACCTCCGGTCCCTCACCGAAACACTTGCGTCCCGCCGGTGACCCCGCAAGAAGCCGCAGACTGCAGGTTCGCTTGGCTTTCTCGACTTCCTCCATCAGGATTTGCAGTACGTAGAGGAGTCGGTCGACCGAGATCAACCTGGTCTTCAACTGCACACTTTCGGTCTCCACGTCGATACTGCCGACATGTTGCATCCGCCGCGTGACTTGCAGTTTGGGTCTGCGGCCCTCGACGGCTTTGACCGCCTCCCGTGTCAAGACGATGACGTCAGAGCAGTTGAACTCCGATTCCCTCAGTCGTCGGCCGAATTCCCGGATGTGTTTTCCGTCCGTGCCGGATTCGCCATCCGGGTCAGGCATTTCGAACAGGAACATACGCTCCAAGGCTCTCCGCAGGTCATCTCGTGGGTCGATCCCGACGCTCCTCTCTTCTTCCGACAACTCTTGTTCTCCCATTTCTGGCTTACCTTTCAGCATATGTTTCCTCGCTCCTCAATGTTTTCCACCATAGTCCTAGCAAGCCACCGTTGCTAAGGTACTAATTATATTATACCCCATAAACCCAAAACTTGTCAAGAGAAATGATAGAAGACAAAAACCAATTTAATTACCGGCCGAAAATTCAGGTCAAAAAGGATTATTACCGCCAGCGCTTTATCAATCCTTATTTTAATAAGGATAAAAAAAATAAATACCAGGGTTTCAACACCAGATTTTATCTAAAAATTTTAGTGGCGGTTTTTTTGTTGTACCTGATAGTTTACAGTGATTTATTCAAGATAGGGGAGATAAGCATTTCCGGCACCGATATGATCAGCCAAACCGAATTTCGGCAAATGGTGGAAAAGGAAATAAATACCTGGCGTTGGCATTTTTGGCCGCAGAGGAACCAGCTTTTGCTTAGTAAAAAACGATTGGCGCAAAAGATCACCAGCCAATACAGTCTTAGTAAGCTGGAAATAAAAAAGGGTTGGCGCCGGCTGCAAATCAATCTGGAAGAAAAAATTTCTTACCTGATGGTTTTTAATCGCGGCAAGTTTTACTTTACCGACGCCTGGGGCAATGTCACCCGGGAAATTTCTCCGGAGGAAGCCCAAAAATACTGGACCAGATTTCCCATTTTAAACACCGACCAAGAACGGGTCGATATCGGCAGCCAGATAACTTCCGAAAAAATGGTTAATTTCATTTTGGCTCTCAGTGGAAAGATAAAAGAAATGAAGCTGGCCATCTCTGGCTACGAGAGTCGGGGACAGGAGGAAGTGTCTCTGGTGGCCAAAGCCGGCTGGCGGGCTTATTTTGATATTGACTCCGATGTTGCCAAGTCCGTGGAAAACTTGGAATTGGTACTGAAAGAAAAAATCAAAGACCAGAAAAATTTGCAATATATTGATTTACGTTTCGGCGATAAGATTTATTACAAATAGAGGAGTGGGGATAACTGTAATTGTTTGTTTATCCTTTTTATTTTATAATACCTTTAATGTCGCATAATATAGCTTAAGCGATAATAAAGCAAGTAATTAATCATGAAGAAATCAAATCTGCCTATTCTCAGTCAGTTTTCGGACTTTCTGGCCTATTGCGAGGTAGAAAAAGGTCTTAGCCCCATTTCTACCAGAAATTACCACAATTTTTTGAGAATGTTCGAAGGTTGGCTAAAAATCAAACATTTAACGCAGCTCAAGCCGCATGAGCTCACTCCAGAGCATGTCTGGGACTACCGGCTTTATCTTTCCCGTCGGCAAGACCGCTCTGGTCGCTATATCAAAAAAACCACTCAAAATTATTATTTAATCGCCCTTAGGAACCTTTTGAACTACTTCGCCGATAAAGATATTATCTCTTTGCCTTCAGAAAAAGTTAAATTACCAAAATTAACCGAAAAAGACAAAGCGATAAAGTTTCTAAAGTTTGATCAGATAGAAAAGTTATTACAGGTGCCGGATGTCACCACTCTTGAAGGCCTAAGGGACAGAACGATTCTCGAAATTCTCTTCTCTACTGGTATGCGGGTTTCGGAGTTAACGTCGCTTAATATCAAACAGTTTGATCGCCTAGCTTTACTAAAAAATAATTTTTCTGATCAAGAGTTAAGCATCGCTGGTAAAGGTGGTAGAACAAGAACGGTTTATTTTTCTCATCGAGCTTTGGGTTGGCTGGCTAGATACTTAAAAAACAGAAACGACCTCTATCCCCCGCTTTTTATTAACTATCGTCCCCATAATGACAGAGATGACGAGCACCGTTTAACGCCTCGTTCGGTTGAAAGATTGGTAAAAAGACACACCGTGATGGCCGGGTTGCCTGTTGATGCCACGCCGCACACCCTGCGTCATAGCTATGCCACGGATTTATTGGATCAGGGAGCAGATTTGCGCAGTGTCCAGGAGCTTTTGGGGCATAAAAATATTGTTACCACTCAAATTTATACTCACGTCACCAATCAAAAGCTTCGCTCCATTCATAAAAAATTTCATAGTGGCAATCATTGAAATAAAAACTACGTCCCGATAACCGGGACGGAGTTTTTCAGAGAATAAAATCGTCTTTTGTTTATTCTTTCTCTTTGCAACCGCAGCCGCAACCGGCCCCGCAGGAACAGCAATGAAAACAAACCTCCGGCTCGCAGGAACAGCGGGTTTCTTCGTCTATGGGCATCTCGCATTTAGCGCATTTATCCATAAAATTTGGTTAATTATTTAATAATATCTAATTTCTAGTTTAAGGCAAGTAGGTCGAGGGGCTGACTGGGATGCCATTAGAGCGCACCTCGAAATGTAAATGGGGACCGGTAGAAAATCCCGTGTTGCCGCTGTAACCGATAATTTGTCCTTTGGTGACATATTGATCACCTTTAACATTAATACTGCTTAAATGGCCATATAGAGTCGAGAGATTGTTGTTATGAATGATCATGACGTAGGTGCCATACCAGCGGGTGTTGGCGGCTACTTTGGCCACATAGCCGGATTCGGCCGCTTTTACTGGTGTGCCGATTTTGGCCGCTAGGTCGATTCCCGAATGTTCAAAGAGATTACGAAACGGGTAATCGGGATCATGAAAATAACAAGTAATCCGGGGATTGTTAATGGGCCAGATCAAAGCGGCTTCTCCCAGAGAATTAAATTTTTCCTGACTCCCCTTTTTTTCCAGCTCTTGTCGAATTTTTCTTTCCAAGGCGGCGATTTGATTATTGGCCGCCGTTTGTTCTTTTTTGAGATCGGTAATCAGGTTTTGAAATTTGACCTCCGATTTTTTGGTCTCGACAATCAGATACTGTTTGGCGCCCTTTTGTTCGCCCAGCGCCGTCTTTTCCTGTTCCAGCTTGTTTAGCAAGTCTGAAAGTTGATCGCGTTCGCCGTTTAATTTTTCTTTTTGCTTGTTCAAAGTTTCTACCAGTTCTTGCACGCGGTTCAGGGTTTTTTGTAAATCACCTTCTATATTTTCCAAAGCTTTTACCTGATCGAAAAATTCCGAAAAAGAATTGTTGCTTAGTAAAACAAAAAGATAATTTTTGTCGTCATAATGATCGAGAGCGCGGATAAAAGCGGCCAGCCGTTCCTTGTCTTTATTGATCATCAGCTCATTTTCTTTGATTTTCAGGCCGATTTTTTCTATTTCCAGTTCGGTTGATTTAATCTCCTCTTCTTTGGCGGTGATGTCTAGTCCCATTTTGGCGATCTGATTATCCAAAATATAAACTTGATTTTTAAAGTTGGCCGCTTGGCCCTGGGCTTTTTTGATGCTGTCTTTGTGCTTGTTTATCTCCTCGGCTAATTTGTCTATTTTTTCCTGTTGGGCTTCAATTTGCTTGTTTAAATTGGCTATCAAAGCTTCATTAGAGCCGGAGTCGCCAGCTGTCTCTTGCGCTCGCCCTATTTCTCTGGACATCAAAAAAACACCGCCAAAAATAATTAACGGCATCAAAATTGACGCTAAAATATGATATTTTAGCTTTTTCAGTTCGGCAAGCATGGAAAGAAGATTATTTTAATCTTATTCTACAAGAATTATATAACAATTCTTGACAAAAATCAATCTCAAAGCTATTATTTTTATTAAGTTGTCCTTTGGCTTTTGGTGAAGTTTCAACAACGGAGGGAGAAACATGGGACTCGTCGCTCCTGACACTCGCGGCAACGCGTGCTGGCTGATTAAATGCAACAACTGCGGCCATCAGGCGGCTTG
The DNA here is from genome assembly GCA_041649575.1 of Patescibacteria group bacterium. Lineage (GTDB taxonomy): Bacteria > Patescibacteriota > Patescibacteriia > 2-01-FULL-39-33 > 2-01-FULL-39-33 > JBAZMW01. Next base: position 185,151 of record JBAZMW010000002.1, read on the forward strand.
GGATGGCTCCAATGCCGAGCAAACCCTTAGCCTGGCCGAGAATGATGGTTGGACGGTAACTCGAGGCAAGGGCCCAGGTGAGGTGGTCGCTCTGTGCCCCGAATGCAGGAAGAAACAACAGAAAGTCACTCCAGCCGCCATTGTCAGCCTGATGGATTTCCGCCAAGCATTGCCCAGGCGGTGAGCCGCGGGAGGTTTCCGAGATTCCCAACGTCAAAGGTTTCAAGGCTTGGACCGAGCGCGGTTCAAGCCTTTTCTGTCTTTAAGCGCTCCAGCGCTTGCCTGATTCTTAGTAAACTTTTTTCTGGTCCCAAAATTTCCGCCACCTCAAACGGCGTTGGCGATTTTTCCATTCCCGTCAGCGCCACTCTCATCGGCCACAGCACTTCGCCGTTGGTCAGATTGTTTTTAGTGATAAAAGTTTTTAATTTATTTTCCAATACTCCCCTTTCCCAGTCGCTGGCAGAATATTTTTCCAACTCCTGCAAAGTTAATTGCAAATTTTTTTTAGCCGCTTCCGCGCTAGATTTTTTCCAGACCAGCAAGCTCGGGTTATAACTTAGCTCAGCGGTAAAGAAAAAATTTATCCTCCCCCCTACTTCGTTCAAGCGGCTAACCCTTTCTTGTTCTAGTTTTAGTATTTTTTCCAAATCCAAATCAGTTGGCATTTGACCGACATTCTTTTCCAAATACGGCTTGGCTAGTTGGGCAAATTTAGTATTGGTCAGTTTCTTAAGGTATTCGCCATTGAGCCAGTCTAGTTTGGCTAGATCAAAAATGGCTCCGGCCTTGTGCACCTTGGCCAGAGAAAAAGCCTGAATAAGTTCTGGCAGGAGAAAAATTTCTTGTTCAGTGCCCGGATTCCAACCCAAAAGCGCCACAAAATTTAGGAGCGCTTCCGGCAAATAGCCTTTGTCGCGGTAATCCTCCACCGCCACGTCGCCTTGTCGTTTGGACAGTTTGCTGCGGTCGGCGTTTAAGATCAGAGGCAAATGGGCAAACAGCGGCGGCGTCCAGCCCAAAAATTTGTACAACAATAAATGCTTTGGCGTCGAAGACAGCCACTCTTCGCCGCGAATGACATGGGAGATTTTCATCAGATGGTCGTCAACCACCGAAGCCAAGTGATAAGTCGGAAAGCCATCGGCTTTCAAGATCACTTGGTCGTCTATTTCCCGGCTACGAAATTTTATTTCGCCGCGAATCAAATCATTAAAAACCACTTCTTGATTTTCCGGCACCTTCATTCTGATGGTGTATTTTTCGCCGGCCGCCAACTTATTTTGCACTTCATCTGGCAACAGATGGCGGCAATGCCAATCATATCTGGTTGGCTGTTTGGCGGCCTCTTGCTGTCGGCGTAAATTTTCTAACCTTTCCTCACTGCAGAAGCAATAATAGGCCAAACCCTTATTTACTAGCTCGGAGGCGTATTTCTGATAGATTTCGAGCCTTTTAGACTGCGTGTAGGGCCCAAAATGGCCTTTTTCAACGGCTTTTCCGGCTTTATCGAGTATTACGCCCTCGTCGGGTTTTAGGCTCGCCCAAGCCAAATTTTTGAGCAAATTTTCTACCGCCCCCGGCACTTCCCTGGTTTGGTCGGTATCTTCGATTCTCAGCACAAAAGACCCTTTATTTTGTTTGGCAAAAATATAGGCATAGAGCGCGGTGCGTAGTCCCCCGACATGCAAATAGCCAGTCGGACTCGGCGCAAAGCGGGTGCGGACCTTTAATTTGTTTAGAAAAGAAAACATAAATTATTTTTTCTTTACCACCAGCCACCCAAATTTAATGGTGGCATTATAAATCCTACTTAACCGGCGCGGTTCTTGGATTAGCCGATATAGCCATTCTAACCCCAATCGCCTCAAAAATAAAGGCGCGCGTCTCACCTGTCCCGACAAAAAATCAAAAGTCCCGCCGACGCCAATCGCCACTTTAATTTTTGGCACTTTGGCTAAGTTGTCTCTGATCCACTTCTCCTGCCTCACTTGCGGCAAGGCCACCAACAGAATATTGGCTTCGCTGGCATTAATTTTTTCCAGCACCTGATTGTTGTTTTCAAATTGCCAACATTTGTTTTCTATGGGATCCCCACGGCCGGCTTCGCCGGCCTCGGGATGACATTGTAGAAGCGGCCCGCCTTGGTCAAAGCCAGCCACTTTGCCAATATATTTTTCTGCCACTTGTTTTGCCGCTCCTTCTTTTCCGCCCAGTAAATAAATTTTATAAATGTCATTGCGAGGGAGCGCGAGCGACCGTCCGCCTAGGCTCGGCGAGACTGGTGGCAATCCCGTGGGATCACCGCGTTGCCCGGTCATTTGACCGGGCTCCTCGGGATGACAACTTAGAAGTGCCTCTATTAGATCCACGCCCGTCACTCTCTCTAATTTTTCTTGTTTTAAAAATTTAGCCGCCCAAACCAGCCCAGCGCCATCGCAGGTGGCCAAATCAGCATTATTTAAAATATTTCTGAAAACTTCGTCTTTTTGCGCCGCCACCACAAATTCCGGATTAATCGTCACCACCTGCCTTTGGCCTTCCGCTGTCAGCCATTTTTTAATTAACTTCAAGGCTTCTGGCAAATTGACCTGATCGATTTTTATTCCCAGTATTTCTATTTTCATAAGCTACTTTTTTAGATAATTCACGATGATTTTGGCCTGGCTCTGGTTTTCTTTGTCGTCCTTAAAAGACATCAGGCCAAAAATGTCGCCTTTCCAAAAGCCCAAATTAATTTCATAATCTGCCAGATTTTCCTTAAACTCAAAGCCGCTTTCCTTCAGCTTGTTTTTGTAGTAGCCGGCCACCTCTTCTTTCGGCTGGCTTATCTGTTTCCAGGACAAAGAGGTTGTTTCCATTTTTTTCAGTTCCGGCGAGCTTAGGGCTTTTTTTAATTCCTCCGGCGTAAAACCGCGCGACAAGTCTATTTTATCGGCAAAACTTTGGCTTAATTTAGCTTTCAAATCATTGGATAAATAAGCCAAAGTCGGCTTAAGCAGCCAGTTTGGTAAAAGGCCCATGATTTTCAAAAGTTTTTCCTTGCCTTCTGGCGTCTGCAGTTCAATCTCGGCTTTTTCCGGCAGATAAATGGCCAGTTCTTCCGGGAAATCACCCGGCAACTGGTTGACTTTTTCCACCACCGGAGAGACCGCCAATCTGACAGCGGCAAAAAGAGTAATGAAGATAATTACCAACGCCAAAATTAAACAACCGAAAAATTTGATAAATTCTCGGCTTCTATTTTTTTCCGGATTGTTCAGGTTGAGTTCCTGCCAATTTTTCATTATTTCCTGGCTAATTTTATTATATTCTAGCAAATACCAGCCTTTTTTGCAAAAGTAAATCAGTCTTGTTATAATAAAAGTGGTTCATTTCCTCGAGACCCGAACTGGTCATTTGGGTCTCACCGCTCCGGTGGGGAAGCGAAACCAGCGCCTTCGCTTCCCCTCTGGCTTAACCAAAGCACCTTGGTAGCACTTCCCGGGTCTACTGAAAGCCGCATCCAGGCAAGCATTAGACCCGTTCCCGCTGTGGCGGCCGATGGCATCAGTCATCAGCCGTCCTTTTTGTTTATCCACAGTTAAATATTTATAACCAAAGAAATCTTTGCTATAATAAAATCACATTGGACATGGGGCTTGTCAAATGGCCCTGCAACCAGTCCGAACGGAGAACGAGCCATGAGAACAAAGACAACGAAGCGAGCAGCAGTGGGCGTGATGGTCGATGGCACCGGCGGAACAGCGTACTTGGCGACGTCCTGACCTAACGAGAACGGTCGGACTGGGCGTCAAAGAAGTTCTCCGAGACGCTTGACTCAACCCAAGCGTCTCGCCGCACCTTAACTCTCCTCGGAGAGTTGTGACTATAGGTTTTCACGCTTTGACAAAGCGTGGACATCCCCCTAAGGTGAGCAGTCGGTTGCTGACAGGTAGCCGACTCTCTTTTTGTTTTTAAAAAATTTAGTTATCCACAGGTACTATTTATTTCTTTAAAAAATAGTTATATAATGAAAGTGCGGAAGGTATTTACGATAGCGTACAACCGAAGCAGGCCATCGGCCAAACGATCGGCCAAACGAAAGAAAGGTGGGACGGAAGATGAGAAAGTTCGTGTTTTGTACGGTAGTACTGGCGTTCGCGTTTGTGATGATTCCGGCGACGAATACTCCGGCATACGCGACGCAACTCGATCAAGGCAAGGCAGTGGCGACGGCTCCGACGACGATGGGGACGACGCAGCAGGACGTGCAGACGGCGATGAAGAGCAACCTGGTCCTCGACGGCACCGGGCAGAAAGTCGCTGAAGTGATGAAGGCGCCGACTCTTGACTCCGGACGAGTGATTGCGCAGACGGCGACGACGAAGACGGCACGCGAAGAGCAGACGAAGATCACGGCGAAGAGTGACACGGTTGTAACGGCGAAGATCGAAGCGCAAGGCATGGGCGAGCAGATGGCAGCGGCTGGCGAAGATGACGCTGGCACGATCATCGTGGCGACGAAGAGTGACACCTATGCGACGAGAATCGAGGGCCGTATCGCTCACGACGCGGACGCGACCTTCAATGCGAACGTTCTGATCATCGGCTAACCACGCGGGCAGCGCCGAAAGTCAGAACGAGTAGTACCTTGGATACACAACCGATACCGGCCAACAGTCGGATCGGCCACCTCCAGAGTTGGGTCAGCTGGCAACGGCGACCCTCTCTTTTTTTGTTTTGAAAAAATTTGCCAAAATTTTATAAATTTTTTATACTATAAGCAAGCGGTTCCTGCTGTGGGAACCGTGCACATTGGGTCAACGGGTCAACCGGAGGGTACAAGCAATATGAAAAAGGAAATGAGAGCGCAGGGTTTGGTCGTGGCGAAATGGAAGTAGGCTAGACCGTAGCAAGGCAACTTAGCGTTGTTGGGCGGAGGCCCCAACTAACAGTGGGCCTCCGCTGAATCTTTCCCTCGCTTGAGCGGGGTGCTGGTATATCCTTCTCTGAAGGGGTTCCCCCGTTGGGAAGTGTTGCCCATTCAACGCCTCCTGACCGCACAGGCTGCAATTTGTCGCAAGACGAAGGGCAGCCTGAATTATTTTTTGCTATACTTAATTTATACTGAATTTATGAGAGCAGCCAAATTTTACAAAAAATCAGGGGCTAATGTTAAATGTCAGCTTTGTCGGCATTTTTGTCTGATTGCCCCAGCCAAGTTCGGCCTCTGCGGCATGAGGAAGAATATCGACGGCCGGCTTTATTCTCTTAATTACGGTAAAATCATTGCCAGCCAGATTGACCCGATCGAAAAAAAACCGCTCTATCATTTTTTGCCAGGCAGTTTTGCTTATTCTTTGGCTTGCCCCGGCTGTAATTTTAAATGCCTTAATTGCCAAAATTCCGATCTTTCCCAAATCACCCCGGCTTTACAAAAGGCCGTTGATTCTTTGCCGGAAACCAGGCCGGAAGAGATTGTCGAGGCGGCCTGGGAAAACAATTGCCCGTCAATCGCTTATACCTATACCGAGCCCACCATTTTTGCCGAGTTTGCTCTCGACTGCATGGAGCTGGCCAGAGACAGTAATCTAAAAAATATCTGGGTTTCCAATGGCTATCTGTCGCCCGGTTGTCTGGAGGCCATCAGCCCCTATCTTGACGCCATTAATATTGATTTGAAATTTTTTAGCGATAAAAATTATCAAAAAATTTGCGGCGCTCGCCTAAAACCAGTCTTGGATAATCTGGTTGCTTTTAAAACAGCCAAAATTCATTTGGAAATCACCACTTTAATCATTCCCTCACTTAATGATAGCGATGAAGAGTTAACCGCTCTGGCAGAGTTTATTTATCAAAAATTGGGCGACGACACGCCCTGGCATCTGGGCGCCTTTCACCCCGCTTACAAATTAAAAAATTTACCGGCTACGCCGACAGAAACCATCAAGCGGGCCCAGGCAATCGGGAAAAATATCGGCCTGAAATATGTTTATCCGGGAAATGTTTGACTCTAATTTAAACCGGATTGTTTTTTTGGCTGTCTTAACGCCTGAATTTTTGTTATAATGATTTATGGTGCATGAAAGATTAGTAAACAAAATTAAATGAGAAAAAACTACCAATTAGCGGTATTATTTTGTTTTTTGCTTTTTTTGCTTTTACCCTTTACGGTTGGGGCGGCCGATTTCGATCCCGATTATCTGATTTCTGATACCGAATTGGCCAATCACAATTCTTTGGACCTGTCTGATATTCAAAGATTTTTGGACAAAAGAAATGGCACGCTCAAGGGTTATGTCACCCTTGATAAAGAAGGCAACCTAAAAACCGCCGTCCAGGCTTTTTTCGAGGTGGCGCAGAAGTGGCTGATCAACCCCAAATATTTGTTGGTGTTGGTACAAAAAGAGCAAAGCTTACTCGAAGATACCAATCCCTCCCAGGGCCAATATGACCGCGCTACCGGTTATGGTTGTCCCGATACCGGCGGTTGCGACGACCGCTGGAAGGGCTTCTATCGCCAGGTAAATTCCGCCGCGGCTCAAACCCGCTATTATCTGGACAATATTAATGAGTTTACTTATCAGCCGGGAAAGGCCTATAATATTGACGGGCAGTCTGTCACTCCCAAAAACACCGCCACCGCCGGTTTGTACAATTATACCCCCCATCTTCACGGCAATCAGAATTTCTGGAACCTTTGGAACCAGTATTTTGGCAAAAAATGGCCTAATGGCGCCCTGTTGCAAGCCGAAGGCGACGCTAGCAAGGTTTATTTGATTGAAAACGAAGAAAAACGCGAAATTATATCCAAAGCGGTTTTTGCCTCCCGCTTCGACAGTAAAAAAATAATCACTGTCGGCCAGGAAGATCTGGATTCTTATGACTCTGGCGTGCCCATAAAATACCTCAATTTTTCCCTGCTTAAAAGCAGCCGCGGCGACATTTACATGATCGTTGACGACCAAAAAAGAAAAATTGCCAGTCAGGAAGTTTTCAAAAAAATCGGTTTTATGGAAGATGAGGTGATTCCGGCGGATGACAGCGAGCTGGGCCTTTATAAAGACGGTCCCGAGATTACCAGCTATACCCTTTATCCCGCCGGGACGCTTTTGCAAGACAGCCAGACTAAACAAATTTTTTATGTCATCAGCGGCAAGAAGCGGCCAATAATCAATAAAGAAATCCTGGCTTTTAATTTTAACGGCTTGCCGGTCAAAAAAGTTTCTCCCGTCGAACTGGAATCGTACCGCTCTGGCAATCCCGTCACCTTGCCCGATGGTGAACTGGTCAAAATCAAGGGAGCCAATACGGTTTACGTGATTTCCAATGGCAAACGTCTGCCGATTTTCAACGCCAAGATTTTCGAAAAAATGAATTATAAATGGACTAACGTCAAAACCGTTTCCAAAGAGACCCTGGAAGTTCATGAGCTGGGTCAAACCATCACCGGCGATTGGTAAAGATTGCTATCTAAATTAATCAAAAACATATGTCTCTAGTTTTCGCGGCCATTGTGCCGCATCCGCCAATTCTCATACCCACCATTGGCAAAGAAAATTTGGAAAAGATACAAAAAACCCAAAAAGCCATGGAGCGTTTGGAGCAAGACCTTTATGCTTCCAAACCAGACATTCTAATCATAATTTCCCCTCATGGCGAAGTTCAGCATGATTTTTTTACCATCAACTTGTCTAATCAGTACCAAATTAGTTTTAACGACTTCGGCGATTTTGCCACCAAATTAGAAACCGGTGGCGACACTATCCTTATCTCGGTCAATAAAGAAAAAATCAACAGCCGCTCCCCTATCAATATTATTTCCGAGCCTAACTTGGACCACGGAATTGGCGTCCCTTTTTATTATTTGGGCCAACACCTCAAGGAAACCAAGCTGATCCCGATTTATTTTTCTTTGCTGGATAATTTGGCTCATTTGGAATTCGGCAAAAATCTGAAAGAGGCCATTATGGGCACCGAAAAAAGAGTGGCCGTGGTGGCTTCCGGCGATTTGTCGCACTGCCTGACCGAAAACGCGCCAGCGCCTTTTAGTCCGGCTGGCAAAGAATTTGATGAAAAATTAATCGCTTTGCTCAAAAATGGCGATACCCAGGGGGTGATTAATCTGGAACCAAAATTCATCGAAAGCGCCGCCGAATGCGGCCTGCGTTCGATTTTAATTCTTTTGGGAGTTTTGAATAACATTAGCTTTCAATCGGAAATCTTGAGTTATGAGGCGCCTTTCGGCGTCGGCTACCTGGTGGCGAATTTCAAATTGGAATAAAGATTAATTTTTTAAAACCGCCCTCGTTGGCGGTTTTTTTATTTGTCTGCCAGTACTTTAAAAAAATATTTCCACCTCTCTTTTTGCGCCAGTTCCTTGGTCTCGTTTAAGGCTCTCTCTATTATAATCTGGTTATTTTCTTTGCAAACCTTAAAAACAGAATTCCGCTTAAAAGCCGGCACGCCCAGCTCCTTGATTATTTTTAGAGCCAGTTCTTGCCATTGGTAAGCGGGCGGCTTTTTTGACTGCCGATTGGTAAAAATATCACTTAATGATTGAAGTCCTTTATTGTCTTTCATACCTAAGGAATTGTAATGGGATTTCTTTAAAAAGTTAAGAGGTGCGAAAATCAAGTAATATTTTGCACCTCGTTTTTATTTAAAAAAATTGACAAAACTTAGTATAAATTAATATAATATAAAAAACTTAAATAAATTCATGCTTCAAATACTAACCAATCCCAATCCAATTTTGCGCCAAAAATCAGTCTTGGTCGCCGATTTTACTAATGAAGAAGTCCAGAAACTGGTGCCGGAAATGGCCGAGACTATGCTCAAAAAAGACGGGCTCGGTCTGGCCGCGCCACAAATTGGTAAAAATATCAGATTGATAGTAGTGAGCCATAAGGATGGTGTTTTGGCTCTGTTTAACCCAAAAATTATTAAAAAATCTTGGTTTAAAGAATGGGGCGAAGAGGGTTGTTTGTCTCTGCCGGATAAATACGGCGAAGTCAAACGTCATAAGAATATAACTGTAAAATTCGATGATACCACAGGCAAATCAGAATGTTTGGAAGCCAAGGGTTTATTGGCCAGAGTAATTCAGCATGAAATCGACCACTTGGACGGAGTTTTGTTTATTGATAAAGCTAGAAAAATCGTAAATATCGACAAATAAAACACGAAGAACGGGCACCGGTTGGCACCCGTTCGGTTCCACAGAACAAACTCACGTCGCCTTGATCACGCTGGCTCCAGCAGTCTGAAGCATATCATCATGCCGATGAAGCAACAGGCCGCCACAACCATTAAGCGCTCGATTCTCCTTTCCCAACCATGCCTCATGTTTTCATAGACGAGTGGGATCGCAAAGCCGGAGAATAAGCCAATTAGGCCAAGAACCACCATGACCACTAGCAATGCACCGTGATATGCGGTAAACATGTCCAAGACCCTCCTGTGTCTGTTGAAATTGTGCTTGTCAAAAACATACCATTAAAATTTACAAATGTCAAAAACAAAAATCATCTTTGCCGGCACGCCGGAATTCGCCGTGCCGTTTTTAAAAGCTCTGACCGAAGACTCCGATTTTGAAATTATTGGCGTCATTACTCAACCTGATAAGCCTTCCGGCCGAAAACAAGAATTTGTCCCCTCACCTATCAAACAACTGGCTCTGAAACTTGGTTTAAAAATTTGGCAACCAGGCAGTGTTAAGAATAATCCCGAGTTAGAAAAAGAATTAAAACAAGTTAGTCCGGATTTATTAGTAGTAGTCGCCTTCGGTCAAATTATTCCGCAAGAAATTTTGGACTTAGCCAAATTTGGCAATATTAATGTCCACCCCTCTCTTTTACCCAAATACCGCGGGGCTTCTCCGGTTCAGAGTGCCATTTTGACCGGCGAAACAAAGACGGGTGTCACTATCATGCTGATGGACCAAAAAATGGATCACGGGCCAATTTTGAGCCAAAAAACCCTACTCCTTAATAGCGAAGAAACCAATCAATCCCTACACCAGGCCTTGGCAGAGCTGGGGGTGCCGCTTTTACTGACCACCATCAAAGGCTTTTTGGGGGGTAAAATTAAGCCCCAGGAACAAAATCACGAGTCAGCCACTTTTTGCCAGACCATAACCAAAGACAGTGCCAAAATTGATTGGTCCAACGCGGCAATTGAGATCAAAAGAAAAATTTATGCTTTTTATCCCTGGCCAGGCGTTTGGGCTATTTGGGGTGGCAAGAGGATCAAGTTTTTTCCGCCAGCAGAAATCGTCAATGATTCAAAAAAACCGGGTGAAATTTTTTTGTCTGGAGACGGCTTAGCTGTTGGTTGTGGCCAAGGGTCGTTGAAAATTTCCAAGTTGCAACTGGAAGGCAAAAAAGAAATGACCGCCCAAGAGTTTTTGCGCGGCTATAACAAAGTTGTTGGTGAAATTCTAAAATAAAACTACGGCTTCCGATGATTTATAATATACTATCTAAGTCAAGCTCGTTTTGTCAATTTATGGCTGATAGGCAGCCCAACCAGCAGGATTAAAATTATATCCAAATAAAATTCTTCGCGCATCAAATAATTGGTATAAATGCTCATAACCGTCACGAAGCTGAAATAAGCAAAAAGCATAACCGACAAAACAGTCGGTTTTTTGGTCACCCAGTTATAAATAACAGCCAAAAGCACTCCCCAAAAAATTGCCGCCACGATTATCCCCAGCCAGCCGAAATCTACCCAATAATTGAACAAAAAAGTCGCTGTCACCCACCAGGGCAAAAACATTTCTTTCCAAGCAATGGCGCCGTTTAGCTCCGGAGCGCCGAAAATTTTTAAGAACGAATTGAAAGTCGATAAACCGTAACCGCCCCAGTGCCAATTAGCATAACTGAAATAATCGGTAGCCCTGAAAAACGCTTGCAGATTAAAGGCGGGAATCAAATAAAGCGGAATCAGGAAGTCGAGTTGGGCGGGCAGATTAAGTTTTGACAGGTCGGCCAAGTAGGTAAAAGCGTTGTAATCGACATCCGCATAATAATCGCGGTAAGTGATAAAATGTCTGAACATCGGTATGGCCACAGAGATCACCAAGACCAAAATAAGCACCACCATCGAAGCCACAGCGATTTTGCGCCAATTGATTTTTTTAATCTTTATAATCAGATAACCGAAATAGCTCATCAGTATCGGTAAAATTATCACCAGGCGCGAGGCATAAAGCGACAAGAGCAAAAAGCCCAACAAAATGTTAATAAAAATTATTATTTTGACCACCCGGCTTCTGCGGCCGCTCAAGAGGAAGATAAAAGCCAGAGGAATAATAATTCTGGGCAGTAGCGCGGCATATTCCCAAAGTCCGAAAACTTGTTTGTTGATAATAAAACGCATTTTGTCGGGAACCGACGAGAGTATCGGCAAAGTGCCAAAACGGCTGAAAATATAAGCGTTAGCCGCCAAACTCAGAATTGTTAAAATTAGAATCGTTATTAAAAATATTTTACTATTGGTCGTCTCTATTATCTGGCCAGCTTTAATTTTTCGGTTAGCCAACCGGCTGAAAATCACGTAACTCAAATAAAAAAGTAAAAAAAATAAGGCTAAAATCAGCCAGAATTTGCCGCTCCAGGCCGCTTCATACGGACTAAGCCGCAACTGCGCTACACCAATCGCCAGGAGCCACAGCGACAAGAGCAATTTGGCCGGGGAAAATTTATTGTTGCCAAAAAAATAGCTCAAACCGACGGCCATGCCCAAGATTATAAAAACAAAAAATAGAACCATAAATCAATTTTTAAAACCATATTTTTTAAAATACAACCAAGCGCTTTTGAAAAACTGCCATTGCTTGTTTATCACGCCTTGCTGAGAAAAACTCTGGCCGCCATGATGAATTATTTGCGCCTGGGGCGTGTAGAAAACCTGATAGCCTTTTTGTCTGGCCCGGCGGCAAAAATCAACTTCCTCAAACCAGATAAAAAATCTTTCATCGAGCGGGCCAATCTCGCCGATAACCCTCTTGGGCAGCAGCATAAAAGCGCCCATTACCTGATCGACCGTCTGTTCTTTCTGATAATCAAAATCCTTAGCCAGATAGCGGTTGACTGATTTAAAACTAAAAAACTTTGGCAGTTTTAGAAACAGCAGCAGTATCGGCCAAAGTCGCGGAAATCGCCGTACCGATGGCTGGACGCTTTTGTCGGAATTTAATAACTGGCAGCCCAAAATTCCTATCCGGGGATTATCTTTTATGATTGCCAAACATTTTTCTAAACTTCCAGACAAAACTTCCGTATCGGGATTTAGCAGTAGAATAAATTCGCCCTGGGCTTCTTTCAGGGCTAGGTTGTTGGCCTTGGCAAAACCCAAGTTTTGTTTATTGGCTATCAGTTTCACCTCAGGGAATTTTTGCCTGACCGTTTCCACTGTGCCGTCTGAAGAAGCATTGTCTACTAATACGATTTCCCAACTCAAGCCAGCGCTGTTTTTGCTGATAGTTGTCAGGCATTTATTTAATAATTCTTTGACATTCCAGGAAACTATGACAATTGATAAATCCATACTAAGTTAGTTGGTGTTTTTTTTGTATTAATTCTTTGGCTTTCAGATATTTTTCTTTATTTTTTGTTTTTACCGGCAACTGATAAATAAAACTGGGCAGCCAGTGGCTCATGGTGCCGCCGGTTTTAATTGTAAACAAAACCTCATCCAGCCAAATTCCCCGTCCGCCTCGCTCGCTGATGGTTAAAAACAAATCCCAGTCCTGAAATTTTTTTAAACTCTCGTCCCAACCAGGAAAAAACTTTCTTCTAATCAGCGAGGTGGAATGAATATAAGGAAGCTGTTTTAACTTTTCGGAGTCAAACGGCCAAAGTCTGAACTTCTTCCAGCCGAATTTAAACGAAGAATAAGCAAAAGCCGCTGACTCATCGTTTTCCAAAGCCGTCAGCATCTTTTCTAGGGCCGAGAGTTTCAGAATGATATCGGCATCGCAAAAAAACAAATACTGGCCGCCGCTTTCTTTAAAGCCGGCGTTTCTGGCCGCCGCCGCGCCTTTGTTTTCCTGGCGGATTAATCTGATCCCCTCTTGCCAGGGAGCTACGGCCGTAGCGATAGCCTCTTTTGATCCATCGTCGACAATGATCAGCTCGAAATCCCTAAAAGTCTGGCTAAAAAGACTAACCAAACACTTCTGGAGCGACTTGGCCTGGTTGTAAACAGGTATAATGATGCTAATTTTTGGCATTCTGTTTGTATTTTAAATAACCCCGGACAGCGCCCATAAAATGATACCAGCCTCCCAGCTTGGCTATCATTTTGACCTTAAGTCTGTCTGATAAAGACGGCTTTTGGAATGGAGTAAAACTATTTAAACTGTCACCGCTCTTGATTTTTTGATAGTTAAAAATTAAATCGCCAAAGTTTTTTATCTCTTTGATTTTTAAATAAGCTGTTTTTTCGCCGAATTTCCTTTGTTTGTCAAGATAATTTTTTATACTACTGGCGTAATCATGATAAATTATTACATCGGGATAATACCTTATTTTGTATTCTTTTCGACAACGGCCAATAAATTCCCGGCCCTCATGGCCATAATCAAGATTGGCGTCGAACAAGCCTACTTTAGCAAAAACTTCGCGCTTAATGGCGCAATTACCCTCGAGCAGCACTGGCGATTCAGTCGGCTGGTCTCCCTGATAATAATGAGGCGCAAAGTATTGCCAAAGATTATTATTTAACGGTTTGACTCGGCCGGTAATTATCGCTTCGTGGAGCATAATTTCGCTGATGTTTTTTAGCCAGTTTTTGTCGGCCAAGGCGTCGTCGTCAAAAAAAACAATTATTTCTCCGCCAGAATTTTTAACGCCACTGTTTCTGGCCTGCGACACGCCGCCGTGTTCTTCCTTTAAATATTTCAAACTCAACCTATCTTTAAACTGCTTGGCTGTTTTTTCCGTGTCATCAATACTGCCGTCATCGACAACTATCACCTCGAATTTCTCCTTGGCAAAATCCTGCTCTACCAAGCTTGCCAGAGCCTTGGATAAATAGTTGGCCCGATTATAAGTTGGAATCACTACTGACAGCATTTTCTTTTTTGAATAATAATGATTTAGTCTGCATGATATCTTTTTTTGAAAAACCCCCCACCAGTACCAGCGTAACCAGATAAACCAGTGCTCCTAGCGGCGCAGTTATTACAAAAGACCAATAACCTTTTAGCCACACAACCACCAGACTCATCACCAGACAGCTAAAGGTTATTTTGGCAAAAGAAATCAATAAATATTTTTTATCATATTTGACGATTTTTTCAATCACCACTATGCCCAGAGCAAACAAAACAACATAACTGATCAAAGCGGCTACGGCAGCCCCATTATAACCGTAAAGCGGTATTAGAATTAAATTTAAAATTATATTCAAAACGGCGATAATGCCCAGATGAACGGTGTTTCTGGTTTGTTTGTCGCAGGCGTTGAGCATGGCGCCTATCGGAAAGCACAAAAAAACCAAAACCAAAGAAGAAATCAGGATTTGCAAAGGCAAAATCGCCCCTTGATATTCTTGGCCGAAAATCGGCGGCAGGAATTTATCCGCCAGAACAATTACCCCGAAAGATATGGGCAAAGAAATCAACATCAGAAAATACATCGATTTGGCGAAAGTTTTAGACAACAATTCCTTGGAAGCGACAAAATATCTGCAAAAAGCCGGATAAATGCTGGCCGAAAAAGCCACGGCTACAAACTGCAGGGCAAAAGTGATTTTGTAAGCCACGCTATAGAGGCCAACCGCTTTATCATTAGCCAGCTTGGACAATAACACGATATCCATCGAAGAATAAATTCTGATAAAAAATCCGGCGATGGCAAAAGGCAGAGCCAGCCGAAAGAGTTCTTTGATTATTTTTTTATCAAATCGGAAAATGGTTAGAATTTTTAATTTTATTTTCAAAAATAGCGCGGCATAAAAAAAGTTGAACAGACTGCCCAGTAGATAAGCGCCCATCAAAATTACCAAGCCCAACTGCAATTTTATAATTACCAGTCCCGCCCCCAAAACGATCAGTTGGTTTAAAATCACACCGTAGCTCTCGAATCTCAAGTTTTGGTGGCCGCGTAAAATGCCGTAAAAACTCAAGGCGAATGAATCCAAAAGCATCACAAAACCGGAAACATAAACTAATTGTTTGGTGATTTCCGGATAACCCATCAGATTGATAACCACTATTACCAAAGCATAAATTATTACCGACCCAAGAAGCTTGAGGCCCAGGACATTGGCCAGGTATTTTTGAGAATTTTTTATATCCCGGGCGCTTTCTCGAATAAGTATTTGCGTCAGACCAAAATCGAGAAACATGGCAAAAATAGTGGTAAAACTCAAAGCGAAAGAATATTTGCCGGTGTTTTCCACGCCGATGCTTCGCGCTACCAGAATAAAATATACAAAAGAAAGAATCTTTTGTATGGTTAGGGCGGCAGTAAAAAAAGTAGTATTTTTGACGAGGTTGCTGCTAGACATGCGGTTGATTATAATAAGCTAACTTTCCTTAACCAAAATAGATATTTTTCAACTCTTTATTATTTAAGATGTCTTTATTTCCCTCAAGCGCCACTTGACCATTTTCTAAAACATAAGTCCGATTGGCCAGCTCTACGGCCTGTCTGGCATTTTGTTCAACAATCATAATCGAAACACCGGTGCTACTTATTTGTTTTATAGTAACAAAAATTTCTTTCATGGCTCTTGGAGATAAACCTAGCGACGGTTCGTCTAAAAGCAATAATTGCGGGCTCTGTATTAACGCTCGGCTAATGGCCAAAAGTTGCTGTTGACCTCCCGATAGATTAGCGGTTCTTTGTTTTTGTTTTTCTTTTAAAATTGGGAATTGATTAAAAATCTTTTTTATTTTCTCAGCCACGCTTTTTCTGTCTTTAAAAATAAATGCCCCCATTTCTAAATTCTCTTTTACGGTCATATTGCCAAAAACTTGCCGACCCTGTGGAACATAGCTTATACCTAATTCAATTAGTTTGTAGGTGGGAATCTTGGTGATTTCCCGATCATTCCAGATTATTTGGCCAGCATAAATATCGCACTGGTTGAAAATGCTTTTTAGAACCGTGGATTTACCAGCCCCATTGGGTCCGATTATGGCCACTATCTCCCCTTCTTTGACTGTAATATCAACACCAAAGAGAATTTGCAGTTTTTCGTAGCCGGATTCGATTTTTTTTAGCTCCAACATGCTTTTATCTTAGCAAAATTTCTATAATTTTAAAACCCCGCCACGGGGGCGGGGCTTAGGACTAACTTATTAGTTTTGATAAGGCACGAATTGGCCGTTTTTGATTTGTTGCATCATAGAAGTCATGTGGGAGTCGCCATTACTGTCGATAGTGATGGGTCCACTGACGCCATCATAATTTTTTACCCCATACAGGTAGTTTTTTACGCCATCAGGATTATAGCCGCTACTCTTTATGGCGTTTAGTAACAGATTAGTGCCATCATAGGAATTGGCCACGGCGCTCATAATCGGCGGATCTTGATTGTAGGCGGAGATGTATTTTGTTTTGAGGTCTTTGACTTTTTGATTTTGATCATCTAGGGCGGAGGTGATAAAAATTGCTCCTTCGGCGGCGCTGTCGCCGGCTGTCACCACTTCTTTGACACCAAAATTGTCAGAGCCAATAATTTGAGCATTAATTCCCAGCTCTCTGGCTTGTTTGGCGATCAATCCCCCTTCGCTGCCATAACTTATAATCACTAATGATGTCGGATTTTTTTCTTTTATTTTTGTCAGGGCGGTTCGGAAGTCAGTCGCTTCCGGCAAGTAGGTTTCGGCATCTAAAATTTTTCCGCCGCTAGCTTCATAGGTGCTTTTAAAATTATCGAAAAAACCGACGCCGTAGTCATTGCTGGCATAAATGACGGCCACCTCTGGAGTGTTTAACTGGTGGTAAAGAAAATCGGCCAGATTAGCGCCTTGCACCGCGTCAGAAATGCAAGTCCGAAAAATATAATTGCCAGCTTGGGAGATTTTGGCAGCTGAAGCCAGCGTGGTCAGTAGGATAACCTTACTTTGTTCAGCAATGGGAGCTGTGGCCAAGACCGACCCGGAACAGCCAACCATGGTGGCTTTGACTTTATCAACACTGATTAATTTATTAAAAGCAGTGACGGCCTCGGTTTTGTCGCAAGTCTTATTATCCTCAAAAATCAATTGGATTTGTTGGCCATTTATTCCGCCGCGATCGTTCCATTCTTTGACGGCGATTTCTATACCACCCTTCATTGATCCACCCCAATTAACTAAGTCACCAGTCAGCGGCGCAATCACCCCGATTTTTATAGGCTCGGTATCTTGCGAATTAGCTTTGTTGGTGAGTGCCAAGGCATAGCCAATGATGGCGATAATCACCACCAGAGCAATTATCAGCCAGATAATTTTTGTTTTCTTTGACATGGTTCTTGGGATATTTTATTTGTCTTGAATTCAAGAATAATGAAATATGGGACTTATCGTCAATTTATATTACAGAAATTTAGTGATATTTTAGCTAATTTGACAAATATTTAGCTATATTATATAATATCTGTAAATATTTTTTACAACAATATGCTGGACAAAATTATTGATTATTTCAATTTAGAAGAAAAAGAAGCCAAAGTCTATCTGGCTGCTCTGGAATTGGGCAATTCTAAGGTCAGTGAAATAGCCAAAAAAGCCGGTTTAAATCGCATTACGGCTTATGAAATTTTGAAACGATTAAGACAAAAGGGGTTGGCCGTGAGCTTAACTAGAAATAACGTTTTGACTTTTCGGGTGATTGATCCTGAAAAAGTTATTAAGAAAATGGAAAGCAAGTTATCCTTGTCTCGGGAGCTTTTGCCGGCGCTGGTGCTACTAAAAAATAACAGCGGCAAAAAGCCGAAGATCGAGTACTTTGACGGTCGTGAAGGATTAAGGGCTTTGTGCAACGATTCCTTAAACTGTCAAGAAAAAATAATTTATGATTTGGCGGAACCCACCAATCTGTTGAAAACTATCGGCGAGGATTTTTTTAATTCTTTTGTCAGACAAAGAGTCAAAAAAGGAATAAAGGTCAAGTTGTTGCTGCCTAAAAACAAAGAGAACAAAAAATATCTCGGGGTAGTAAAAAGAGATTTAAGAGAATTAAGATTTATTGATGATGATTTGTATCCCAATGAGTTTTATATTTATGACAATAAAGTCGCCATACTCTCCTTCTCCGGCAAGATGGGAGTATTAATTGAAGACGAGGAAATCGCCAAATCAATGAAGTCCATCTGGAGATTCTTATGGAATCACTCTGACAAAAATTTTTAACTTAAAACACCCGCCAATGAGGCGGGTGTTTTAAGAATATGTGGTTTTTAACTAATTTACCTTCTCCAGATACATCGGAATAACAATATCATTATTTGTAATATCTTTGGCTACTCCAGTCACGCCACTGACTTCTTTTTTGTTGGTCAGACAGCTTTCAATACTATCTTTGGGACAAGTGGCCAAAAGGTTGACAATATCAAAACCAAAGGCGGCCACGAAGTTGGGTTCTTTGCCATATTTGGCTTTGTATCTGGTTTTGAACTGCTCGCTATTACCGGGAATAGAAAAAGCAAATTGATTGGTGTAGAAAGTCATTTTGGGAGCTTTGGCTTGCGTTTCCGGATCGGATTGGACATTAGAGACTTCAACTATCGGGATATTAAACTTTAATTCTTCTATTTTTTTCAAAATGCCCAGTGATTCGCTTGGTGGTGTTGGGACGAATAACAGAGCTTCCGGTCCAGCGTCTTTGGCCTTACTAACGATGGTGGAAAAGTCAGTCGTGTTGGGAACATATGATTCCATGAAGACTATCTTTTTGCCGGATTCATCACAGAGTTGTTTGATTTTGTCAGCCACCGATTGGGCATACTCGTCTTTTCTGTAGATGACTGCTATTTTCTTGACGTTTTTGAGCGGTGAAATGTCTGATTCAAATGATGGCGTGGCAAAATGACTGGCGTCGGTATAATATCTGAAAGCATAATCATTAGTAATATTGTTAGCCGCGCTTTGAGTGATAACCATGGGAATTTTGTCCTCTTTGGCGAGTGAGGCCAGCGGCACGCTGACAATACTAAGAGCTGTCACAAAAACATCCGGCTTTTGGAGTTTTAGTTTTTGATAGGCGGTCAAACCATCGGCGGCAGCGCCTTTGCTATCCTCATAGGTGACGGCAAGATTGGGGTGGTCTTCCAGCGCTAGATCCATGCCGTTCTTGACACTTTCGCCCCAGATGGCCGATGGGCCGCTTAGAGCCAAAATGGCTCCGATTTGGGTTTTATCATCACTGGTAGCAGCTTTATTGCCCAAGCCACAGCCGGCTAACACTACGCTTGCCATTAAGGCAACGACAATAATCAAAAATTTTGTTTTCATACGACGTTTTATTATTGTTTAGTTTTAATAAGGTATTATTTCACTATTTTTAATCTGATAAAGAATAAAATGTGCATTTTTTCTGTCATTGTTCTTATCGAAGCTAATTTCGCCGCCAGCTCCAGAGTAATTAATATTTTTTAGAGACTCTACTGCCTGACTCATGTCCATATTATTTTTTCCAGCTGCTTCGGCCAAGATATAGATGTCATCGTACATGCCGATACAGGCGTTTTGCTGGGGACAATCGGCGCCGTATTTTTCTTTGTAAGTGTCTAATAAATTTTTTACTGAAACGATATTTTCTATGGCAAAATCAGTACTAATAGCCCCATCTAAATAATTTTTATATTTTGAATTTAAATCGGCCGAATGCATAATTGCCTCATTTACTAACAAAGTTTTAGGTCGAAAATTAATTTCTTTTGCCTCCTTCAAAACTTTATCACCAGAAGTTGGGCTTTGAACGCTCATTAATAAAACATCGGGGTTAGCGTTTTTGAGTTTTAAAAGTGGGGTGCGGACATCGGTGGCATCCGTTGTAAAGCCCTCGCTTACAATTTTTACTTCCTTATTTTCAAGATTTTTTTCCAGCATCAATTTCATGCCTTTAGCGTAATCCGTTTCTTCATAGATAATCGCAATTTTTCTTAAATTATTATTAACAATATATTCTCCAAATAAGCGAGCCCCGTCAGCATCAGAAGCATAATTTCTAAAAACCGAGGGAGAAACCCCGGTCACCTTAACCGAGCTCACAACTGTGGCAATTAAGATCTGATCTGACTTTAATAAAGGCGCGATTCCTAATACTGTTCCACTACAGGCCACGGAAGAAAAAAGCTTTAGGCCGTTTACATTTGAAAGTTGTTGAAAGGCTGAAATGGCCGCTTGAGGGGCGCATTGATGGTCTTGATAATTAATTTCTATTTTGTGTCCATTTATTCCGCCTTTGGCATTTATTTCCTCTACAGCGATTTCAGCCGCTTTTTGCGCTGAGTCGCCATAAATAGCTGCTCCTCCGGTCAAAGGTAATAAAGCCCCGATTTTGATAGTTTCTTTATTGTTTTTGCTAATATTGCTCAGGCTGCAACCGGCCGTGGCCACGACAATTAACGCCAAAATGATGATGAATAGGGATTTTCTTTTCATGATTTTACTATATTATTATTATATTAACTCCCCAGATACGCCTCTAATACCAGCTTATTCTCCCTTATATCTTTGGGCTTGCCTTCGGCAATAACTTTTCCTGCGTCCATAACAATTATATAATCTGCCACCGTAAAAGTAAAATTCATATCATGTTCAATCAGTAGGACAGTCTCGCCCTGTTTTTTTAAGTCCTTTAGGATGCTTTTAATACGGTCGCGCAACACCGGATTTACTCCGGCTACCGGTTCGTCCAGGATGAGCAGCTGATGCGGATTGAGGATCGCTCGCGCTAGCTCCACCAGCCGTTTCTGTCCGTAGCTTAATTCTCCGCAAAGATGCTTGGGCGATTTATCCAAGCCAATCAGATCCAGGACATCTTGGATTTTTTTCTTTTTTTTCGAGCCGTAATAATTCAGGCCCAAAAGATTTTTGGCAAACTTCATGTCTTCATTGTCAAGAGCAATGGATAAGTTTTCTTCTATGCTTAAGTTATTAAATAAATGCGCTTGCTGGAAAACACGGGATAGGCCCAGATTGGAAATTTTGTCAGGTGATAGGTTGGTGATATTTTTTCCAGCTAAAACTATCTCGCCGCTTTCGGCTTTTAAAATGCCGGAAATTAAGTTAAAGATGGTGGTTTTACCGCTACCGTTGGGACCAATGAGCGCCGTGATTTGATTTTGGCCAATCTCAAAACTGCAGTCGTCGACCGCATGCACCCCGCCAAAATATTTTTTTAAGTGTTGAATTTTGAGCATTATTATTAATACAGCACGAATTGGCCGTCTTTTATTATTTTAATGACTATCGGCTTGATGGCATCGCCATTGCTGTCGAAAGTGGTGGAACCGGACACGCCAGAATAATCTTTTATTTTATACAAGCCGTCTTTAATGCAGGTTGAGTCCACTGTTGGGCAGCTTTCTTTAATAATTTTGGCCAAAATTATTAAAGAATCGTAGCCCTGCGCGGCAAAAATATTGGGGTCTTTACCGAATCTATTCTTATACAGATCCCAAAATTCTTGATTTGTTTCTCGTTTAAAATCAGAAGCAGCGAAGATGATGCCTTCGGCCAAGGGCCCGACCGCAGAAAGAAATTTGCTATCGGTCACTGTATTGTCAGAAATTATCTGGGCATTAATTCCCATTTCTTTTATTTGCTTAATAATAAGAGCGACCTCCGGCATTAGGGCCCCGACATAAACTACTTGAGGATTTTTTTCTTTGATTTTTATGAGCTGGGATCGAAAATCGGTGGAGTTTTTTTGATATGATTGGCGTTCGACAATGACGCCCCCGTCTTTTTGAAAGGAATCAGTGAAGGTCTTCTCACCGATTACATAAGCATCGCTTGACTGGTCGAAGATGGTAGCCGCTGTTTTATATTTTTGGGCCACAAATTCAGCCATTTTCTTTTGTTCGGTGCTTTCTAGGATGTGATTTCTAAAAATATAATCCCCTGCTTGGCTAATTGAATCGGCCGCTGAAGCCGGGGTCAAGATAATCATCTTGGCTTTTTCGGCCAGTGGGGCGATAGCCAAAGTGCTTTGAGAGCAGACCGGACCAATGATTATTTTGGCGCCCTTAATGGCGGTAGAGTTATAAGCGTTTATAGCTTCCTTGGGGTCGCATTTTTCGTCTTCAAGCAATAAGTCTATTTTAAGACCAGAGAGAGCTGTTTTTTCGTTAGCTAATACAATGCCATCTTTTATGTCATCACCCAGGGAAGCCATGTTTCCGCTAAGCGGCAGAATTACGCCGATTTTTATTGTTTGATTTTGGTGAAGTTTTTTGCTGGAGACAAAAATTGCAACTGCAATAATCGCCAGCACAATGATAATTACTATGAGCCAAAATTTTGTCTTCATAAAATTTTGTATTTTAGTTATTCCAATTTAACTTTGCCAAAAAAACCCGTTGGTTTGAAGATCAAGATTAGTATAAGGATTAGGGCATAAATTATCTGTCGGGCCGGGCCGACAATCGACGAAGGAAAACCGATGAACCTCAGTGGTTCCGGCAATAAGATCAAAATAATCGCGGCAATAATTGTGCCCCTCAGCGAAGCCAGGCCGGCAATAATTACAATAGCCAAAACAGGAATCAACTGCATGATAGTAAATGAGGAGGGATCGATAAAAGTAACATAATGCGCGTACAAACTACCGGCAATACCGGCAAAAAAAGCCGAGGTCGCCAAAGAATAACTTTTTAGCTTGAAAGTATTTTTGCCCAGCACTTGCGCGGCCAACTCATCATCTCGGACAGCTTGAAGCGCTTTGCCAAATGGCGATCGGGTAATTTGTTTGATTATTAGGTAAGTAATGAGCGCAATAGCTATGGTCAAAAATAAAAAATTAAAATTACTACTGAAGTCCAGGCCGAATAAATTCGGTTTGGGTATGCCGGGTAGTCCCAGCGGTCCGCGAGTCAAATCAGTCCAATTGAGAGCCACGGCATAAACTACAAAAGTAAAGCCCATGGTAGCCAGAGCCAGATAGTCCCCTTTCAGCTTGTGGGTGGGTATGGCCAGTAGATGGCCGAAAGCCATAGCCAACAAGCAGGCGCATAAAATACAAAGCCAAAAGGGGCAGCCAGCTAGAGCCAGCAAGGCCGAAGTATAAGCGCCGATGGCATAGAAAGCGATATGGCCGAGATTAAGCAAACCGGAAAAACCCATGGCCAATTGCAAAGACATGGCCAGAATGAGATAGATGCCGATTAAAATTAGGAGATGAATAATATAAGCAGAAAGCATAGATTATTTTCTTTTAAGACCTAGGATGCCATGAGGCATGAAAAGCAAAAAAATAAATAAGATTACAAAAGCGATGGCGTCCTTGTAGCCCGAAGGTAAATACCAGATGCCAAAATTTTCAGCCAAGCCCAACAAAAAAGAGCCCAAAACGGCTCCAGGTACGCTGCCGATACCGCCGATAATGGCGGCGGTAAAACCCTTGATCACCAGATTGGTACCCATGGTCGGCTCCAGATTTTGCTCCAGCCCGATCAGTATGCCGCCAATGCCGGCAATGGCCGAGCCGATAATAAAACTCCAAGAATAAATTTTTTCAGCCGGTATGCCCACCACTTCGGCTACTTCTTTGTTGTCTGAGACGGCTCTCATAGCCTTGCCTAGGCGGGTGGTTTTCATCAGTAGGAATAATAGGACAAATAAGACCAGGGCGACGGCGATAATAACTATTTGCAAGGGAGTGATGACGGCGCCAAAAAATTGCCAGCCTTCGGCTATCTCAATGAAGTCAATGGTTTTGACGTCAGCGCCGAAGAACATCAAGATCAGCGATTCCAATAGAATCAAAACAGCAAAGCCGGTGACCAGCAGGATCACCGGACTGGTTTTTCTATTTCTAAGCGGCTTATAGACTATTAGATTAATCAACCAGCCCAAAAAGGCGGCGAAGGCCACGGCCAAAATAATCGCCAGCCAGAAATTAACGCCAAGATTAGAAAATAGCAGATAGGCAATATAGACAGAAAAAGTGACAACAGCGCCGTGGGCAAAATGAATGAATTTGCAGGTGGAATAAATCAGTGAAAAGCCGGAAGCGACCAGCGCGTAGATGGCGCCGGCAATTAAGCCGTTAATTAACAATTGTAAAAACATTTACGACTAGTTGTTTATTAATTCAATCTTCTTATTTATACCATAATTTGGCTTTTAAAACAACAAAATCGGCGCATTTAAGCCGATTTTGATAATTACGCTTGATGATTTTAACTAATCTTTTTTGGCCAGAACCTCTTCCCAATAGGGATCGGTGATTGATTTTAATTCCGCGTCAAATTCATAGATTTCTTCATGATATTTTTCGTCGTTAAGAGCGGCGGCCGCAGCCTCGTCTTCGGGCAAAACATGGCAGGCTCGGGCAATATCCATAAACTCCCGATGATGGTCTCTGATCAGGCAGGGCCGCAATAAATTTGCGCCCGGCTTGTCTTTTTTAAGATATTTTTCTTGCCAGTCGCGTCCTTTGACGAAGAAGTCAGAAAACAGCGCATCAGCGATCTTTTTGCCCTCGCCATAAACCTTTCTGACATTGTCTTTGTAGTAGGGAATGAAAACGCAAGGCATGATATTAGCATTCCAGTCGATATAAAAATAACTTTTACCGCAAGAAATACAACCCTCGCTCATCTCCGCGCTATTCCAGAAATCGGCCACAAACCAATTTTTTTCTCTGATGAGCTGGCGCCATTTTTTATACAATTCAAATCGGGCACCAGGACTAAGCATTAACTTGGTGTTAAATTCACGACCAATGGGCATATATTGGAACATCCACATGTAACTGGCTCCCTGCTGGTCAAAATAATAGGTATAAAAATCGTCATTTAAAAGCAATTTGGCGTTTTTGCTGGTAGCCGTAACCGAAACCCCAAAAGGCGCCTGGGCCTGACGTAAATTTGCCAAAGACTTAAGAACGACCTGGTGAATTCCCGCTCCCCGGCGTTCGTCTGTTTCCTTTTCTAGCCCCTCAACGGAAACCGCTGGCGTAATATTGCCTAATTCTGCCATCTGTTTGGCAACGTCTTCGGTAATCAGCGTGCCATTAGTGTACATCAAGAAAAAGCTGTCCGGCCAAGCTTTAGGCAAATCCAAAATATTTTTACCCTCGCTCTGATACATCAGCGGCTCGCCGCCGGAAATGACAAAAAATCTCATGCCCATCTCGTCATGGAACTCATGCATCATTTTGTCAATCAGGCTCCATTCCAAGGTTTCGCTGTTGTCGGCGCCGGAAGAGGCATAACAGCCAATGCATTTCAAATTGCATTTCTTGGTCGGACTGATTACCACCAACGGCGGTGGCGTGGTGCCGTATTTTTCTTTGTAAACTTTAACGATTTTTAATCTTTCATCGTTATCGATCATTGCTCCTTTGACCAGGGTTTCGACGGCGCGAGTGGCAAATCGTTTGGAAATAACTCCGCGATTAATGTTTTTCACGGCAGTCACCAGTAATGATTTAACGCCGTAATAACGATCCAACCGCACTTCCCTAGAAAATTTCTTCTCATCGGTGACCATGGCTTTGTAAAGCTGCTTGTCGATTTGTTTGGTGACAAGATACCGGGTTAACCGGTTGCTCATCGCCAATTGGCCCAGCTTGATGATCAGATCCTCTTTTTTCATAGGTTTTACTCTTTTATAATGGCGGCGGCCAAGCTGATATTACTCGACTTAAGCTGCCGTTTTTATTTATTAGGTTATCTCTTATTATATTACAAATTATTTTATAAATAAACAGCCTGAAAGTCAAATTAAAAAACAAAAGAATAGCTGGTAAACTGCCATTCTTTTGTTTCTGATTAAATTATGGCTTTTCCGCCCAAAACTGGGAGACTAGGAATCGAACCTAGATTAAAGGCTTCAAAGGCCTCTGTCCTACCATTAGACGATCTCCCAATTCTGGGCGGAATTAGCGACGGCCACCGCCTTTGATTTATAAACCAACCCGAAGGCTTTGGTAATTAATGGCCGTGCTTATACTTCCCTACTCTTTCGTTTTTCACCACCCGCTTCATCTTTTTGGTTTTCCACTTCAATTTGGGAACCTTGACTCTCGGGTCGCGTTTTTTCTTTTTTGGCATAAAATTTAAATTTAAAAATCCTCTCTTTTTGAGACGAAAATATATTATAACAAATATTTTTTATTTAAGCAAATCCTTAAGATCTTAGATATCTGCCCAAAGCCAGCGAACTGCTGATGATGTTTAAAATCGTGATGCCCACCAGTTGCAGACCGAAAATTATCAAGAAATGTTCATTGAAATATTTCGTCACATCAAAATCAACGCCTTCAAAAAAACTGGCCAAATGCGGCTGCAGGAGCGCCAGAAAAGAATAAGTGACTATTATCGCCAGCAGACAAGCCAGGATGCCTGAAAAAATGTTTTCTAGGATAAACGGCGATCGCACAAACCAATTACTGGCTCCAACCAGTTTCATAATGCCGACTTCGTTACGATGGGTAAAGATAGCGATGCGCACCGTATTAAAGACGATTAACGCGGCAATAATCACAAAAATAATACTGATAACCAGTCCGCCCCGCCTGATATTATTGGCAATGGTATTAATTCGATTGATCACCAATTGATGGTCGTTGTAGTTTTTTTCCTCGACTAGTTCGCTGTAAGCGGGATTATCAATGGCTTTCAAAACCTCCGGATAGCTTTCCAGGTCTTTGGCTTTTATGATCAGTGTCGCCCCTAGTGGATTGCCGGCCAGTTCGTCCAAGGTCTCTTTGATAACGGGGTCGTTTTCGTGCTTTGCTTTAAATTCTTTCAAATTGTCTTCTGGCGAATGATAAATAATTTCCTTGACTTGCGGCAGTGTCTCTAGATGATTTTTAACTTCGTTGATTTTGTCTTCCTTTACGTCGCGCTTGAAATAAACCGAAACATCGACTCTATCTTTGACCGCCACAATCGCCGAATCGGAAATGGCGTTGATAATCACCAAAAAATTAATCGATAAAAAAGTCAAAGAAATAATAAAAATCGTGGCCAAGGAGAGCCAAATATTGCGCCAGAAAGACTGCAGGGCAAAAATAACGCTTCTTTTAATGGCTACTAAAAACATATTTTATTAAATTATGTATTTGCCGACTTTTTGATCTTGAATTATCGACCCCTCCTCCAAAGTAATCACTCTTCTTTTCAGGGAGTTGACTATTTCTTTGTTGTGAGTGACCAAAACTATCGTGGTGCCGAATTCATTAATTTTTATCAGTAAGTCGATAATATCTTTGGAATTGAGGGCGTCCAGGTTGCCAGTCGGCTCATCGGCCAGAAGAATTTTCGGCCGGTGCACCAGGGCCCTGGCGATAGCCACCCGCTGTCTCTCACCGCCAGACAGTTGGTGAGGATAGCGATTTCTTTTTTCTTCTAAATCCACTATTTTTAGAACTTGGGGCACCACTTTGTTAATGCGGCTTTTGGTGCCGCCCGAGACCTGCAGGGCAAAAGCCACGTTTTCAAAAACAGTTTTTTTGGGCAATAATTTAAAATCCTGAAAAACCACCCCGATTTGCCGCCTTAGCAAAGGAATCTGCCGATTTCTGATGTGAGTGATATCCCAGCCACCAATGATGATTTTGCCTTCGTCCGGAGCAATTTCGGCGATTAGCAACCTGACCACTGTGGTCTTGCCCGAGCCTGACTGACCGACAATCGAAACAAACTCCCCCGGCTCTATATGCAAATTGATGTTTTTTAGAGCCACGGTGTTGGGAGGAAATTTTTTGGTAACACTAGCTAAACGAATCATAGTTCCTGAAAAGGGGTTATTTTCACTCTGATTAAGCCCAAGCCTGGTGCTGCCAGCTTGGCAAAAGCGTTTTTGGATAAATCAACAATCCGATTTTGACAAGTACCCATTTTTTTGATCTCTTGTTCGCTCCACTGGTTGCATTCTTTGGGGCCATAATCTTTTATAGTCACCACCACCTCTTTTTTATTATCCAGGTTGGTGACCTTGATTTTGGTGTTTTGGGCAAAATCCCGGCTGGCGGCTATTAGTTCATTGCGATATTTATTGTGAACATACCAAGAAGCGTTGCCTTCCAGAGCCGGCTCATTAAACACGGCCAGCATGATTGATTTTTTGGGCAAAACAAAAGAAAGAGTTTTGTTGATGGTGTCTCGGGAGGTTTCTATTTTTTTGAAAGAAAGTTCCGACCAGTCATAGTAATAAATTTCTTTATACTGGTTGTCTTCCTGGTAGCTAACGGTGACTGTCGGCTGTTTGCTAAAAGGATTTTCGGCGGCAGCAATAATTTTTATCGAATAGAGGTCGCTGGCCGGGATCAACTCTTGAGGATAGGAAAAAAATTGGTTGATCTCGTCTTTTTTTACCAAAACAGTCATTTTTATGAGCGTTCTTTCCGCGATCGACCCGGCGCTTAAATTTATGGCCAATTCTCTAGCTGACGAAGTTAAGTTATAATTTTCATTTAGCGGATATTCAACCGACCTTAGATAAAAAAAATCGCTGGCCCGAGCCGGTGGGCTCGAAAACAACAAAAGCGACGATGATAACAAAAAAAAGCCAGCCGCCAAAACAATTTTTTTATTAACCAAGGGTATTGTCATTTTTTTTAATTAAAGTTAAGATGAATTATAATTACAGGCTGATTCTGCTGGCAGAAAAGTCTCCAGCGGCCCAAGCTAAGCGAGATTAGTTAAGCGGCTTAATGTCTCCTTCCCAAGGAGATGAGGCGGGTTCGACTCCCGCATCTCGCTCTGCAGCTCAAGCTGTCTGCCGACCTAGCTCAATTGGTAGAGCAACGGTATCGTAAACCCAGTTAAATTTATGCCTATGTAGCTCAATTGGTAGAGCAACGGTATCGTAAACCGTAGGTTGTCGGTTCGATTCCGACCATAGGCTCAAATAAATATTTAGCAGGGTAAACCGCAGGTTGTGGGTTCGATTCCCACGGTCGGCTTTGGCTGGTATTATTTTATAAATTTCTTGATTTTCGCCCCGTCTAGCAATTCTTTGATATACTCATCCACATCAACTCTAATCAATACTTGTCGTGCCTTAACGCTCTCTTTACCATTGTCTGGATTAATCATCTTTTGTTCCACCTTTACCACATGATAACCTAGCCGATTTTTGATGACTTTTTCATAAACAGCGCCTGCTGGTAAAGAAAAGAGGGCTGTTTCTAACTCTGGCGACACCTCGCCTTTTACTATCCAGCCCATTTCGCCGCCGGTATAAACACCCAGTTCGTCCTCGGTAAACTTTTGGGCTAATTTCTCAAAATCAACCTGCGGCTTCAGGGCTTCGACCAATATTTCATTGGCTCTGTTTTTTGCTTTCTGGTTAATTTTTAAACTCTCATCTTGAGTGATTGCTTCTTGCAAATTCTCCCTGGCTACCACAAAAGCCAATATTTTGTCTTTGAAATTTTGTAAATCCAGGCCATAAAGATCTTTGATTAATTTGTTGGCTTGCTGCTGGCTACCGGCCTGTTTGACAAAATCTTTTATGCGGCTGGTTAGCTCTTGATCAGTGACGCTCCTGTTATACCTCGACAATTCTCTGTCAATCAACTTTCCCGCCGCCAGCCGATAAAAAACTTTTTCTCGAAGGCTTTGGCCATAGACAAAAGATCCGTCGATGCCTTCTCTTTGTTTGGTTAAAGCTAGATTTAGCGATTTTAAATCATCCCAATAATCGGCTAGGCCGATTGCTTCCCTGTTTACCGTTCCGGCCGGCAGGTTAATAATTCTGGCCAGCTGGTAACTGAATTTATCTTGCCAACCGAACCGATAAGCGCCCCAGATATCGGCCAAACCCACTATTATAAGAACCAGGATAAAAATGATAAATAATTTCAAAAAAACAAAATTTTTGGGTGGCTGTTGATTCCGGCCGTCTTTTTTGGACACAAACTTGCTAGGATCTTTGGCCAAAGCCATTAAAACCAAACGGCTCAAGCTTTTTGATTTTTTGGGCTTCAAGTTGGCCGGCTTTTTGCTGGTTTTATTTATTTCTTCCAAAACATAGCCCTTAAGCTCTTCTTTTCTATTGGTTGCGTGGGTTTTTTTTCTGGTCATTTTTTATTATTTTTAAAAAAATATTGCCACCATTTTTGAGGATTGCTTTGTTCTTGGCCCGATCCGCGCTCAATGATTGTTTTATTTGGCAGTTCAATTTTTTGCTCGGCGGTAGTTTTTTCATCATGAAGAACCAAAACCACCTTTTCCCCGGATTTTTGCAGACCCAGTTTTAATCTGGCCTCTTTTTCCAGTTGATTTTCTTCGGACCAATTGGCGATAGAATTGCTGATTTGGCCTTTCTCTCTTTCTAATTGCTCAATTTGATTTTCCAAATCGCCTATTTGTTTGTCCAGTCGATAACGATTTACTGCCTCTTTTACCAAGCCAATCAAAAACAACAATAATAAAATCAAACTAACGGCAATTACCGTCTTGCGGCTAAAAATCCGTTTCTTGTTTTTTTTGAGCTCTGACATCAATATTATAACACAAGATTTATTTATTCGGCAATCAACTTATCAAATTCTTCCGCTCCTAATTTTGATTTGATTTTTTCCAAATCCTTGAAAGCGTCCTGACTTTGCTTTATGGCCTCTTCCTGCTGGAGTAAAATCGCCGTCACCACCAGTTCCGGTTTTTTGACTGATGGGATTTTAAACTTGATCCTTTTGCTGCCCAGCAGGCTGAAATAAATATCCCCCTGATGGAATAAATAATTTTTAATACCTTTTTTCCGGCAACTGACGTTTTCAACCTTATCGTACAAAATCGGCGATATTTGCCGATTCATCAAGCCCCTTTGATCAATATCAATCATTCGAATATTGGTCAAAATAAAAGCGTTAAAAAAATGCAACCAATAAATTCTCAAAAATAAAAAGACGGCCAGAACAATTAAGATGGCAAAAATCGTGATTCCCAGTTTGCCCTGCCTAAACAAAGGGTAGAGCAGAAAAAAGTCAAAAATTACCAAGAACGCGGCCAAAGTCAACGGCCAAAACCAAAACCAATAGGAACGTCTGATGATTTTGTTGATTTTTTCACTTTCGAGTAAATCAAAACCCCAGGGTAAACGTTTAGGCATATTTTATTTTTTTAACATCTTTTTTAAGAATAAAATAATGTTTCACTCCCTCAATCATTAGTATTCCCACCAGCGCCAAAACGATTACTACCAGCCATTCCCAATAACCCAGAGCGACTGTGTGAAAAATTCGTTGCAGCCAGGGCAGATAGACAACCAAAAGCAAAGTTGCAAAAGAGACAAAAATGGCGCCGAGTAAAAATTTATTTTTGAAAGGATTTTGGGTGAAGATAGAGTGCCTCAAACTCCTGACGCTGAAAGCGTAAAGCAAAGAATCACAACCCAAGGCGACGAAAATAACAGTCCTAATATAATCCAAATCAAAAGACAATTTTAGCAGAATTAGAAACAACCCGAGCAGCATTAAGTCGGTAATAATGCCGATAACAAAAATTATAATTTTCATTTCTCGGTTTAAGATTGGTTCCTTTCTGTTTAGTGGCGCTTCTTGCATCACTCCCGGCTCGCCCTTTTCCATGGTCATGGCAATATTGGGCAAGCCGTCATTAATTAAATTGATCCACAAAATTTGCGTTGCCAGTATCGGCATCGGCAAACCCAAAAGCAAGCTGGCTGAGACCAGAATAATTTCTGAAAAACTGTCGCATAACAAGTAAAGGATCACCTTGCGAATATTGTCAAAAATTATTCTGCCTTGTTCTACCGCCGCCACGATAACTTTAAAATTATTATCCAAAAGAATGATGTCGGCGGTTTCTTTGGTCACATCGGTGCCGTCTCCCAAAGAAATACCAATATCGGCCGCCTTCAAGGCCGGGGCGTCGTTAACGCCGTCGCCGGTCATGGCCACCACCTCGCCTTTAGCCTGCCAGGCATTGACAATTCTCAGCTTATGCCGCGGTTCAACTCGGGCGTAAATATCAATTTCTTTTATGTTTTTTATTAACTCCTTATCGCTCCAGCGGTCCAAGTCTTCGCCGTCAACAACCTTGTGATTGTTTTTGATCCCCAATTCCTCAAAAATTGCCCTGGCCGTCAGACGGTGGTCGCCAGTAACAATAATCGGCCTGATGCCCGCTTGGTGGCAGAGACGCATTGCCTCTCTGGCTTCCGGCCTTAGCGGATCCTTTAGCGCGACAAAACCCAAAAAAACCAAATCTTTCAAAGCGGTTTCCAGACCAGAAAAACTTTTGTCGGTCTTATAAGCCAAGGCCAGTAAACGCAAACCCTTTTGGGTCAATTTTTCGTATTTGTTTTTCAGATAATCTAGTTGCTTTTTGTCCAGAGTTTTCTCGCCGTCATCGACCAAAATTTGTCCGCAAAACTGCAGAATTTTTTCCGGAGCCCCTTTGGCGAAAATATACTGGCGATTTTCATCCCGATGCTGATGCAAAGTGGCCATGTATTTTTTCTCCGAATCAAAGGGGATCTCGGCTAGCTTTAGATATTCTTGATCAAGTTTCTTTTTGTCCAGCCCCGATTCGATGGCGGCAACAAGCAAGGCCTTCTCCGTCGGATCGCCAATGATTTTCAGTTCTTCCAGTCCGGCGTCGGGATTTTCGATAACCGCGCTACTGCACAAAACAAAAGTTTTGGAAATCAAATCATGAATCTTTTCCAGTTTAGCTTCCCGGTTTTTTTGCAAAACCAAGTATTCTCTTTCGGCAGTGATAATTTTGGACACCTGCATCTTTCCTTCGGTGAGTGTGCCGGTTTTGTCGGTACAAATTATGGAAACGCTGCCCAGGGTCTCGGCGGCCAGAAGCTTTCTTACCAGAGCTTGTCGTTTCAAAATAAACTGCATCCCTATGGTCAAAATAATGGTAATGGCCACTATCAAACCTTCGGGAATTGCCGCCACCGCCAAGGCGACGGCCGTGACAAAAATTTCTATCGGTTCTCTCCGGTTAATAATCCCGATAATGAAAATAAAAACGCATAAAATTCCAATGCCAATAGTTAAGGCCCTGGTAAACCCGCTTAGCTGTTTTTGCAGTGGCGTTTTTTCTTCCTTGGTTTCTTTGATCAGTTTGGTGATTTTGCCAATTTCTGTGTTTATGCCGGTAGCGCAGACCACCGCTTGGCCCCGGCCCCTGGCTGTTATGGTTCCCATATAAACCATATTTTCCCTGTCGCCCAAAATCGTGCCTTTATCCAAGAGCTGATCTGTTTTTGAAGAAGGATCTGCTTCACCGGTGAGACTGGCCTCGACCAGCGCCAAATTCTCGGCCAAAATCACTCTGGCATCGGCCGGCACCTTATCGCCGGCTTTTAACAAAATCACATCGCCTCTAACCAGCTCCGTTGAATCCAGTTCTATTATCCGGCCATCTCTCTTTACCCTGGCTTGCTGCCGGACCATTTTTTTCAGATGGCTAATCGCCCTGTCGGCCTTGTTCTCCTGCCAGAAACCGAACGATGTATTTATTAAAACAGCAAAAAAAATCACTCCCGCATCGGTAAAATGGCTTAAAAGCAAAGAAATCACCCCGGCGGCCAACAAAATATAAACCATGGGTGATTTGAGCTGGTTCAACAGAATAATAGCCCAGGAAAGCGACGTTTCCGGCGGCAATTCGTTTTTTTTATAAATTTTTTGTCTCTCTAAAGCTTCTTTGGTGGTCAGGCCGTGCTCTGAAGTTTTCAAAAATTTAAAGCACTGCTTGATTTCCAAAGCATGCCAAAGCTTTTCTGTTTTTGGAGGCATAACTAAAGTCTAATTCCATCTTTATTATAACATAAAATCAACGCCATAACATTATTATTGCCAAATCGGTTGTTTTTTGCTAAAATATTTTAGTTGATTCTTGATTAGGGGCGTTAGCTTCCGCCTTGGCTCGGCGAGACAGGCAGCTGGTAGAAATGAGAATAATTTGTGATAGACAACTAAATATTGGGGGCGTTAGCTCAGCTGGTAGAGCAACAGCCTTTTAAGCTGATGGTCACAGGTTCGAATCCTGTACGCCCCATTAATTTTAAAACAGGAACCAGGGTTCCTGTTTTAAAATTACCTGAATATTTTACTTCTCAAAAAAATTGAAATTGGCTGCTCTTTCAGTGTATAAACTGTTAAAAAATAGTGTTTGCTAAAACATCCTTTATTGGCTAAAATACACTCGTTAACTTTTAGCCGATGAACCCCCTTAAAAACCTGCTTTTAGATCACCAAATTTTTGACAAAAAATTACGGCCGAAAACGGCTGCTAATTTAAATTACGAAGATTATTACTCCAAAAGACTAAGGACCATTAGACGGGAGCGTCTACCCAACCCTTCAGAATATTTAAATTATTAGGCTATGCCAGAACTTGAAAACAGCTCCAGCGGCAAACTGCCCCCGCAAAATTTGGAAGCCGAACAATCGCTTTTGGGCGCTTTGCTGATAGACAAAGATTCCATTATTAAGGTGGCTGATTTATTATCAGCCGACGATTTTTATCAGGACAATCACTCTCTGATCTATGAAACAATTTTGGAACTGTTCGAAAAAAGAGAAGCTATCGACATTTTAAGCCTCACCAGCCGCCTCGAAGAAAAAAAGCTCTTGCAGCAAATCGGCGGCCGCAGCTACCTGATTAGTCTGACCAATCAAGTCCCCTCCTCCGCTCATGTAGCTTCTTATGCCCAAATCATTCAGAAAAAAGCCACCTTAAGAAGACTCATCGCCGCCGCCAACAATATTTTAGAGCTTGGCTACCACGAAGAACGCGAGGTAAACGAAATATTGGACAAAGCCGAACAATCGGTTTTTAGTGTTTCGCAAAAATACCTCAAAGAAAAATTCACGGCCATTAAGGAAGTGCTCTCCGAAGCCTTCGAACGTATCGACGAGCTCCACCGTGAAAAAGGCAAACTACGAGGACTGGCCACCGGCTTCGGCGATTTGGACAGCCTGCTGGGCGGTTTGCAAAAATCCGATTTGGTCATTTTGGCCGCCAGGCCATCGGTGGGTAAAACTTCCCTGGCTTTGGACATCGCCAGGAATGCGGCGGTCAAATATAAAAAATCAGTCGGTATTTTTTCGTTGGAAATGTCCAAGGAACAGCTCGTGGACAGATTGATCTGCGCCGAAGCTGGCATTGGCTTGTGGAAAATGCGCACCGGCCGGCTCTCGGAAAGCGGCGATGATTTCCCGCGTATCGGCCACGCCATGAGCGAACTGGCTGAAAGCCAAATCTACATCGATGATTTTGCCAATACTAACGTAATGGAGTTAAGGACCAAGGCCCGCCGCTTGCAGCTGGAACACGGCCTGGATTTGATAATTCTCGATTATCTGCAACTGATGGAAGGCGCCACCGGCCGCTACGGTGACAATCGTGTCCAGGAAATAGCCGAGATATCCAGATCGCTCAAGGGCATCGCCAGGGAGCTTAACGTGCCAGTCCTGGCCTTGTCTCAATTGTCCCGCGCCGTCGAGATGAACAAGCCGGCTATTCCTAAATTGTCCCATTTAAGGGAGTCGGGTTCTATAGAGCAAGACGCTGATGTGGTGATGTTTATCTACCGCAAAGCCGCCGATCGCGGCTATGATATCAACTCTCTAAGCGAAGAAGAAAAGCACTTGGCGGAGATTCATGTGGCCAAACATCGCAACGGCCCAACCGGTTTGATCTATTTGTTTTTCGACGAAGACCGGGTCAGCTTCAAAAATTTAGAAACCAAGTTAAATGCCGGTCAAAATTTTTAACAGCCAATTAAAATAATTTTTATGTTCAATAAACTCAAACAAATCCAGGATTTCAAAAATCAAGCCGGCCAGATCAAACAGGCTCTGGCGCAAGAAACCATCGAAGGCAGCGGCGGCTGTGGCAAAGTAAAGATATTAATGGATGGCAACCAGGAAGTAAAAAAAGTGGAGATTAGTGAAGAATTTTTAACCGACAAAGAAAAATTGGAGGCGGCTATTGCCGAAGCGGTTGGCGACGCCATCAAAAAAGTCCAGCGTGTTATGGCCCAGAAGATGAGTCAGCTGGGCGGTCTGAATTTGCCGGGATTCTAGGCAGCCTTAATAAAAAAAGCAGCTCCGCGAGTTGTGTTTATGCGACAGCACAACTCTACGGAGCTTTGCAGGAGGAAAAGCCATGAGACTGGGAGGGCTCACGGACTTCTCGGTGGTGGTCAAGATCGGATTCGATCAAAACCTCCTTGGTGATAGACTATTCCGGTGTCAGCCAGAGCCGGTGTTACCTTACCTGGGCTGTTTGGGCGAAATCCTTGCGGATCTCGCCATCTGTGACTGAATCGAACTCTCTCTGCTACGGACACGACCTGGCTGACACCGGAAGATCTGGGTCGAATGTACTTACTTAAAAGATAACAAGCTATAAATAACTTGTCAAGTGAAAATCCGATCATGAACTATCCCAAGTCAATTCAAAATTTAATCAATCAGTTTGCCAAACTCCCCAGTATCGGCCCCAAAACCGCCGAACGGCTGGTTTTTTATTTGCTGAAAAAATCGGAAACCGAACTGCGTCAATTCGGGGAAGCCATCGAACAAGCGAAAAATAATGTCAAAATCTGTGCTGTCTGCTTCAATTTCGCCGAAACCAATCCCTGCCAAATCTGTTCTAATCCCCATCGCGATCAACAAATCATCTGTGTCGTCTCTAAGCCGCAAGACATTATCGCGCTAGAAAAAACCGGCTCCTATTCCGGCGTTTATCATGTTTTGGGCGGAAATATTAATACCTTAGACAACCTCGGCCCGGCAGAAATAAGAACTAGTGAATTGGTAAGTAGAATAAAAAAACAAGGAGCCAAAGAAATCATCTTGGCTCTCAACCCCGATCTCGAAGGCGAAACCACTTCGCTTTATTTAATAAAACTAATCAAACAACTCGCGCCAAAAAAAATCACCCGCCTGGGGCGCGGCTTGCCAATGGGAGCCGACCTGGAATATGCCGATGAGATCACCCTGGAAAACGCCTTAAAAGCCAGACAAATATTGTAATAAAAAAATCGACCCCGCACCTAGTAGCTTGTTAGCTTTCGGTGCGGGGTACGCTATGATACTTAGACTATACTAATAGTAGGTTCCCCTACCTTTTGCCAGACGAATGTGCATAATAGCCCTCCTTTCTGCCAGTGGGCCTTCCTACCCACAGGACGTTTGTACAAATGCGTTAGGCGGCGGTCGCGGCGGCGGTCGCGTAAAATTCGTAACAACCGTCGAGCCTTTCCCCCCGACCCATGAAATACATATATGGGTTGTTGGTACCAGTGCGGTAGCCCAATGGTTCGCACGTCCCTTGATCGAGGACGGTTTCCATGGTTCCGTTTACCTCGACCAGAATGAAGCGGCTCAAGGTGGCGTTGGGGATGGCATGTGGTTCCTGTGGCTCGATGACGTACACCACGAATTTCCCTTTCGCGTTAAGCGCGCTCGCCGGTTTGCGTATTTCGAGCGGTAAATCCATCGAGCAGTTGCGCAACCGGCGGATGACCTCCGCAGCCGGTAGACGACAGGTCTCGCGGCTGCACATATTTACCAACTGAAGACGAAACATGTGGATCACTCCTCATGTAGCGCTAGCCCTATTGCCAGCGACTGTCGCTGTCAGTGACAGGTACAGTATTTAGGGGATAATTAGTCTTTATGCCATAAATACTACACCTGTCTTCAAAGTACTGTTTTATAATATATCATATATATAAAATTTTGTCAAATATATTTATTAATAATAAATGTAAATATTAATAAATATATCTAAAATTAAATAAAATATATTTATCTAAACAAAACACACCCGACTTTTTAATCGGGTGTGTTTGAAAAAATAATTTATATTTTTACTATCTCCACTTCTGTCAGCCGCTGCCGGTGGCCAAACTTCTTGGCTTGTCTGGTTTTGGGCTTATACTTAACGCCCGTTACCTTTTTGGTCCTGCCTTCGCCAACAATTTTAACCTTTGCTTTCTGCTCCAAAAAAGGGTTGCCGAGCTGCAAATTATCGCCATCAGCCAAAAGCAAAACGTCCAAATCCGCCTCGGCGCCAACGGCTGTTCTGATTTTTTCCACTTTAATTTTATCTTTTTCTTTCACTAAATATTGTTTGCCACCCGTCTTTATTACCGCGATTTTCATAAAAATCCAAATTATAATTAATAAAAATCTTTCTCCAGCTTACACTTATTTTGTCAAAATGTCAAATAGCCATTAAAGCTCTATTTTTACCTCGGCGCCAATCTTCAGATGATTTTTCTCCGCCCAGCCGGCATTGACTTCCAGCGCATGATTTACCAATTCCGGCGCTTGATAATATACGGCTTTGGCTCCCTTCTCCGGCGGCAATAAATTTTTCTCCCAACCGACCACCTTGTCGTCCCTGATCCAAATGATGTCTAAGGGGAAACGCATGCCATTCATCCAAAAATACGGACGATTATAACTGTCAAAAACAAACAGCAGGCCCTCGTCGTCAGCCATGCTGGCCAGGCCGGACAGGCCTTTTTCTCTTTCGGCGGCGGTTATGGCCAGGCCCACTCTAATCTTCTCCTGGCCAATTATTATGGTTTTCAGGCCATCTTTTTCCCAAAAACCACGACCGCTCAACGCGGCCGCCGTCAGACCGCCGGCGAAAACAAAAATTAGAAATAAAAAAAGTAGTGTTTTTTTATTCATCGGTTCTGCTGGAGTTGTTCTGATTTTTCAGAGCGAAAAAAACAATTAAAGCCAGCATCAAAAGCACCATCACTGCTAGGCCGACCAGCTTGCCAAGGCCATGAAAAACGATAGCCAAAGAGCCAAAAACCAGAGAAATCAAAATAAGCAGCAAAACGGCGCTGGTCTGCGACAAGCCCAGATCCAGCAACCGGAAATGTAAATGTTTTTTGTCGGCATGCGAAAAGGGCGACTCTTTCCTTAGGAGACGCCAAATCACCACGGCCAAAACATCCAGCGCCGGCAAGCCCAAAACCAACAGGGTGGTGGCGATTTTCGAGCCGGAAATGATTGAGAGTACGGCCAGAATAAAGCCCAAAAAAACGCTACCGCCCTCGCCCATAAAAATTTTGGCCGGGTGCCAATTAAAAACCAAAAAACCGGCCGTGGCCCCCAAAATAATCAGCGACCAGATGCCCGTGGCCGACATAGGCACGTCCCAATCCAAACTCAAAAGAAAAATAATAACGCTGGCAATGGCGGCGATGCCCGAAGCCAAACCATCCAAGCCGTCCAAAAATTTGGTGGTGTACATCATGCCCATCAGCCAAAAAAAAGAAATGATCATTCCTATCGCCGGCGCCAGATAAATTATGGCGTTGGCCGGCCCGCCTAAGGGATTGGTGATGTAATTAATTTTAATGCCCAAAAATAAAACCAACAAAGCGGCGGCCACTGGCCAAATAACCTGTTGCCAGGGTTTTAGTTGATATTTATCATCAAGCCAGCCACCGATCATCAGCAGGGTTCCAGCCGCCAAAACACCAAAAATAAATTGGTCGGGAATTTTGGCGAAATTGGCCAGGTGGAAAAATCTAAAGACAAACAATACCGCAAAAGAAGCGATAAAAATCGCCAAACCTCCCAAAAGAGGTATTGGCTGGCGATGAATTTTTCTGTCAGCCGTTGGTTTGTCAATCACCTTGAACTTCAGGGCCAGCTTTATAATCAGAGGCACCAAAAAAAATGACAGCAAAAAACTGGCCAAAATTGCCACTAAATAAATAGCCAAATCATCAATCATAGTTAATCGATTATAGTTGACCGCTCTTGATCTTTTGCCTGATTTTTAACATCAAGCTTAAATAAAAATTCAGATTATTCAAAGTGGCCAGCCGCATTGCCAATGGCTCGTTGGTCTTAAATAGATGGTGCAGATAGGCCTTTGAATAATTTTTTAAATTAGTATCATTAATTGGTGATAAATCTGTTTTATATCTAGAATTAAGAATATTTATTGTCTCATAAAAACCTTTATTAAATGTCATCGCGAGGGAGCGTAAGCGACCGTGGCGATCCCGCGGAATTACCTCGCTGTGCCTTCTAGTCTCCGCTTGCAACGACAGCTTGCTGATATACAGTCTGCCGTGTCGCGCTTCCCTGGTGGGAATCACGCAATCAAACATGTCCACTCCCCTCATAACTGCCTCAATAATATTTTCTGGCGTACCCACGCCCATCAAATAGCGCGGTCTGTCTGCCGGCATCTGAAAAATTAAATCATCCAAAACGCGGTACATTTCCTGATTGCTCTCGCCAACCGCCAAACCGCCGATAGCATAGCCGTCCCAGCTGAAATTTTTGTCTTCCAGGGCCACTAGTTCCTCCAGGCTCTCTTTTCTCAAATCGGCATATACTCCGCCTTGGATTATACAAAAAAATAGCTGTTTCACAAAGCTCCGGCTCTTGGGAGCCGTCCCAATGGCTCTAGCGGCCTGTTTTGCCCATTCTGACGTGAGTTTCACGGCTTTGAGTATCTCTGGCCTCTTGGCTGTCGCTGGCGGGCAAATGTCAAAAATCATAGCGATATCGGAGCCAATGATTTTCTGGATTGCCAAAACTTTTTTTGGAGTGAATAAATGTTTGGAGCCGTCCAAATGCGATCTGAACTCGACTCCCTGGCTCAAAATTTTTCTAATTTTGGCCAGTGAAAAAACCTGAAAACCGCCGCTGTCCGTCAGAATCGGCCCGTCCCAATCCATGAATTTATGCAGACCGCCCGCCCTTT
Organism: Patescibacteria group bacterium; assembly: GCA_041649575.1. Classification (GTDB taxonomy): domain Bacteria; phylum Patescibacteriota; class Patescibacteriia; order 2-01-FULL-39-33; family 2-01-FULL-39-33; genus JBAZMW01. The sequence continues at coordinate 226,005 of JBAZMW010000002.1, forward strand.
TTATCACCTTCAGACCGGGAGTCAGGTACAAATGATAGGTATTGGATAAAATTATCTGTGCCCCTAACTGTCTCAAATCAGCCGCGGCCAAATTCTTGACAGCCCCCTTGGTGGCAATAGGCATAAAAAACGGCGTGACTATTTCTCCATGCGCCGTTTTCAGCCTGCCCAGTCGTGCCCGGGACTTCTTTGATTTTTTTATTAGCTTAAACATTATTCTACTATGCCGCTCAATTGCCCTAAAATCGGATCTTCAAAAGCAGTGGTCATGGCATTAACTGTCTTATTGATGCTGGCGCCGGTATCCGTATCTTTGGCGGTAAGATTGATGCCGGAAACCAAAATCAAAATTCTTCCCAAATCCTCTTCTTTGGGTGTAATACTGACGCTAAAACTGGCTTCCGTGTTCCTGGCGGTTTTGGCCAGACGAGAAATAATCCAGGTCACTTTATTGATACTGGAATCATAAATCAAATCACCCGTGTTATGATCTTCTTTGTTTTCCCATTTAATATTTTTGGGCATTGTCGCGACGACCTTTATCTCCTCCACATTATGCAAATTATTGCTTAATTTTAGTCTGATGTTATAGCTTGATTTTTCTCCCACTTTGGGCTTAATCGGACCAGAGCCCAGAGGAATATTGTCTTCGTTATAATAACGCACCTGGGACAATAAATTTAAATCGGAATTAATGGAATTTACCACGGTTTTACTTTTAATGTTTGTCTGGCCGCTGGCTTCGCCGGTCTGCTCCATTTGAGCCTCCAAATAGTTTTCCACGCTTAAGGTGCTAATATTTTGATCGGTTACCGAAGAAGCGTCTTTGACTTTCAGCTGCCAGTTAATCGTTCCTTCTTCGCCCGGGCTCAATTTCAACAACTGGGGAATTTCTTTGCCGCTCCAGGTAATGGTGTCTTGACCCACCACTCCCTTTTTATTGTTTAAATTCAAGCTTTCCCAATCCAAAATTTGCGAATTAAAATGAGCAGTCAGCTTGATATTCTTCAAATCTCCCTGGCCAACATTTTTATAATTTAGAGAATAGACCAGTAAATCGCCAAAATTTATCGGCTGATCTTCGGCCGAACCGTTAATAATCAACTGCAAATTCAGTTGATCCTTCACAATAGTTGTCACGAGAGTTTGCTCGGCCTGAACATAAAGCTCGTCGTTTTTCTTTAGCTGGATTCTGACTTTGAATTCCCTGTTGCCGTCTTCAACCGTCGCTGAATAGTTGCCTTTTATTTTTATTTTCCCCTCCGCCTTGGCCTCCAACTCCTTGATTTCCCAAAGATTATTATTGCCTTCTTTGGCTTCCGGTTCGGCCGAAGTCGCCACGAAACCCTCGGGGTAATCGACAACCATTTCCAAATCTGTCAATTTTTGTTCGCTTAAATTCTGATAAGTCAGTTCATACTCGATCTCTTGGTTGGCCAGGACTTTTTCCGGTCCGGCGAGGCTAAGGTTAACCAGCGAAGAAGCCACTTTGGCATCGACCGCCGCCTCCTGTTTGAAAGTGGCGTTCATGTTGGCCGGCTTGAATTCCAAAACTCCCTTGAAAGTCAGATTGGAGTTAAGCGCCGCTACCGTTTTGCCTTTGATTTCTATTTTTTGAGTTTCCCCGACTTTCAATAAGCTGAACTCCCAAAGATTATTTTTTTCTCCTTTGGCGGCTGGGTTGGCCTCCAGATATTCGAAATTATCCGGATAAGTCAGCTCTAGGGTAGCGTTGTACAGATTGACATTTTCTTTGTTGGTTATCAAAACCGTGTAAACAGTTTCTTGGCCGGAAACCACCGTTAAGGGCGTTTCTATCTTAAAGCTAACTTTTTCATTGGAAAAATTATCTTGATTAAACTTGCTAAAAACCAGAAAGCCGGCTACAGCCGCCACCAGCAATATAAACAAAACAATAATCAGAGAATAGATGACCGTTTTCCAGAAAGGCCGCTGTTCTTTGTCTAATCTGGTCAAATCGGGAATTCCACCGTCACCATCAACATAAACCTCGGTTAAGTCGCGTTGAATATTCTTGGATTTTTTTAATTTGTTTGACATTTTTTTAGGGTCTAGTTTCAATTTATTTTTATTTATTAATTTGCTCTCTCCGCCCACTTGCTCGCCGACGGCTTTCTTAAAAAACTTTATCTCCGGCTGATCGGCTGGCTGATTTTTGAATTCTGACTCCATAAATAATAACTTTATTTATAATTGATTTAAAAACTGAAACCGGCCCAAAAAAACGAATCGCCAGCCTGCTTGTCTTCGAAAACTATTTTTTGATCTTCCCGGCTGGCGGCCGGATAAACGCCCACGGCCGAAAATTTATCAGGATAAACTACTTCGCTGACTATCTTAGCCTCGGGTTCACCTGATTGTTTTTGCACCAATAAACTATAGGAATCATAACTTTTTTCCGATCTGAATGCGGCTATGATTTTATCTTTCAAGCTCAATTTTTGCTCTTGCTTCGGTTGAGCAGCAACGCCAACTTTAAACGGCAATTTATAAACCAAGAGGAAGTCTTTGCTTTCGCCCGGACTTACAATTGCCCAATTGCCAAAAACCGTTTTGTCTTTTTCGTTATAAATCCTGGTTTTGGATGACAGATCGTCGAAGGCAAACTGTTCATTTTTCAGATCCTCGTCTGATTTCAAATAATCCTCCGGTTTTTGAAATTCCTTATCAGCTGGCCCGGCAAAACCAGCTGCTTTGATTAATTGGCTGCCTTGAGGCACATAGACCCTCAAATAAACTCGATTGGGCGCCGTGGTGAAATTTTCATCTATCGGGCCGAAATGATGCCGGTTAATAATCACGCGATCAATCACCGAGCCGTCCGCCATAATCGAAGCCTGGTGATAGACCTCTTGTCTGATAGCGTTGTCTGTCTTACCGCCGCCGATGTTGGCCGCCACTACCTGCAAATAATCTTTGTCGGTGCTCTTTACTCGGCCGTCCCAATTATTTTGAGCGATAAATTTCTGCTGCTCTGCCTCGTTTAAATAAATTTGGATGTCTTTGCTTTTTAAGCCGTCATTTAAAACCGTGAATAATTCCGGTAACTTTTCCGGCGGAGCCTTGACCAGGCCGTCAATTAACTGTGGCGCCAAATCGGCCAAAATCTCTTTGGGTTGTTTTTTGTCTTTGGCTTCAAGTTCGATACTTTTCTGAATTTCTTGCTCAAAGTTGGCGGCGCTAATCGTTTTGCTGTATTTAGCCAACTGAATTTCACCCAAAACCGCCAACAGCTTTCCCAGCCAGTCGGAATTAATCGCAATCACGCCGTCAATCGTCGGGCCGCCGCTCTTATTATAAAACCAGGTTATTTTCTTGGCTGAAGTGGGCCAATCAGGCCACCAGTTAGCATCCTGAAACTCCCAACGGCCATTGATTAACTGTAGCGGCTGCGGCGCCAAAACCAGCTGGTTTAAGCCGGCGCGCACATCATAAGTCCCGCCTTTGGGCAGATCAATTTTCTGAATTTCTCCCGACTTGATATCCACCAAAGCAAAACTGCCCATGAAGCCGCCGGTGGCTCTGAGTTCGTTGTCGTTTTGAAAAACCAACAAATATCTCCGCAGAGAGTTGTCGCCCAAAAAATTAATTGCAAAATCAATGATTTTTTCCGAATCTTCCAGGCTCTTGATAAAAAGCGGTAATCTTTTTTGTAATTCATAAAACTGTTCTCTGTTTTCGGCCGGTAAGTGTGCTATATTAACTTTCTTAAAATTTTCTTGAGCCAGTTTTAGCTTGGCCAGGGCCAATTTTTCCTCTAATTTAAAATTCTTAATCCGACTGGTCAGAGAAAAATCAGAATTTTCCGTTAATTGATTTAGCCCGGAAAGCAAATGTTCTCCGGCCTTGGACATGTTTTCTCCCAAAGCGAGCAGATTTTTGCCGCTCCTTAGGGTATTATTGGGCAGGGCGCCGGCCACCACCGTCAAAAAAGAACGGATGTCCTGGAGTTGATTCTGGGCTGAAACAAAATTCTGATTAGCCGAAGCCAGACGATCTTCGGCGGTTTTGAAATTAAGATTCTTTATTTCGTCCTGGGCCAGCTTGAGATTGGCCAGGGCTTCGTCGGCTTGTCCCAAAACTTGTCCTTTGGTTTGTTTGATACTTTGCCAATAAGAAAAGCCCTTAATCGGCAAAACCACTGCCAAAGCCACCAGCGCAAATAAAACAAAGGTTTTAAAGAAAAATTGCCGTGGCCAAAAAGTAATTTTCGAACTGGCGATTAATTTTCGTTGTCGAATTTCTGACTCGAATAATTCCGGCGCTATGGCCTTTTTGTCAGGCCAATTGCTGGCGACTCTTTCCGCCGGTAGCTCTTTGGCCGGCTCCGCCAAAAGCGTCGTTTTTTTATTATCAAAGCTGACTACCTCGTCTTTTTTGAAAAACCACCCTTTTATAATGGCTCTGAAATATCTAATCAAGGAATAAAGATGAGTAAAAACTTTTTTTAATCCCAAAAACAAAAAAACTAAAAGATTGATCAAGGCTGTCTCCTGCCAGACGGTCAATCCTTTACCGGTTTCTAAGGAATGTCCCCTGCCGGCTAGCGGCAGTTTTGGAGAAAAATCAACTTTTGTGAAAAATTTGCCGGTTAATTTTAAAAACTCGTCCTTGAAATCCTTGAAAATTTTTATTATTTCGCTGTTTTCTAGTTCTAAAAGCTGGAAAACACCCAATTTAAGCAAAAAATTTCCGCCCGGCAGATCTTGATAAAAAATTTGGCCGGTCTTGGTATTGGCTGCTGGTCTGACTTTTTCAATATATCTGGCTTGCGACAAATCAAGCATATGAGGCGAAAAATAAGCATCCAAGGGGCTATTAATCGCCTTGATGGCCACATTTTTTCCCGTTCTATTGTTAACGGCAACCTTTTGATTTTTATTTTGTTTCAAAAGCAAACCTTTGACTGACGGCTGGGAAGCTGGCAGTTTCTTTTTCTTTGCTTTGTTTTTTGTTTGTTTTGTCACCTGTCGGGACTTATATCTTTGCCTAAAATTAAAACTAATTTTTTAAAAACTATTTGATTTATTATAACACAAAAGCCTATTTTAAAACAACCAAATAAAAATCCATAGATAAAAAAATTTTCGGCTCTTGACATCAACTGGACTCCTGTATTATTATGATCATGGTGTTGCGACATCTCTTGCTGTTTGTGGAAACCCCACGGAACCCGCGGACAGCAAGGGCGCCGTTCCACCTCCTTTCAGCCGAAGCCACGACGGTTTTCCCGCCTCACTAACAGCGTCAGTGTGAGATCCCCTCACACCTGAAGTGGGGAGAAACCGTCGTGGCTCAAACTTTTTTACGCTTCCGAAAAATATAAATTATAAACTCTTTCCGCGGCTAGGCGCCAAGAATACTTTTTCAGATTATCGGTGCCATTTTCTATCAGCCCCTGCCTTAAATCTTTATCAGTCAGAACTGAATTAATTTTTTCCGCTATCTCCTTGGTATTTTCCGGATCAAAATAAACAGCGCTGTCGCCTAAAATTTCCGGCAGACAGCTTCTGTCAGAGCTTACTACCGCCAGCCCATAATTCTGGGCTTCGAGCGGCGGTAAACCAAAACCCTCGATTAGACTGGGAAAAACATACAGACTGGCGGTCCGATACAGACAGGCCAGTTTTTGGTCGTCAAGATAATCGGTAAAAATAATCTTTTGGACTGCCTCGCCAACCTCTTTTTTTGCCCACTCCTTTAGTCTTTGATAAAAATAATTGTTTTTGCCCACCAGAACCAGCTGCAGATCCTTATGAGCTTCCCCGATTTTTGAAAAAGCCAGGATTAAATTTTCCAAATTTTTGTGCGGATAAGCCGAACCGACGTAAAGTAAAAACTCTTGACCAATTTTCAAATCAACCAGAACTTTTTGGCAATCGGCCTCTGGCCAGACCAATGGCAAGTCTACCCCCTCATAAATCACTTCTATTTTTCGCTCTTTGGTCTTTAATAATTTAACAATGTCGTCTTTGGTGTATTGCGATACGGCAATAATTTTTTTGGCCTTTCTGGCCGCCGCCTTGATTATCAGGTGATAAAAAAACAGTTTGACTTTGTGAACCAAAGGCGGCAGGGTGGTGGCGCGGCTCTGGGGATAATGGGAAATTATCAGATCGTGAATAGTGACAATAAAATCACCGCCGTAGAAGATCGGGACGTTAAAGTGCAAAAAATGCACCAAAGCTAATTGATGTTTCCTTAGTAACTTGGGGAAAAACAGCTGCTCACCAAGACTGTACGGCCGATAATCGGCCAAAACTTTTTGAAAATTTTTGTTTTGCGGCTGATAGTCATTAAAATTATCTGCTTGCAAAAAAACAAAATACTGATTTTTAGAATCCAGCTCTTCCAGTTGTTTGATAATTTCCTGGCTATAACGGCCGATGCCGCCGTTTTTAGGGCCAAAAAGCCGCGCGTCTATGCCAATTCTCATATACAAAATTATTTATTAAAAATATTCAATACCTCTTGAGCTGTTTTTTCCCAAGTAAACTCCTTTGCCCTCGTTAATCCCCTGTCGATCAGCAGCCTTCTTAGCCCTTCGTCGCCGAGCAACGACTCCAGCGCCAAGGAAATTTCTCTAACATTATAAGCATCCACTAGTAACCCGGCGTCGGCCACCACTTCCCCCTGCGAAGAATTGCCGCCGCCAATCACCGGACAGCCGCAAGCCATCGCTTCTAGTAGCGGCAAGCCGAAACCTTCGTAGTAAGAAGGGTAGACAAAAGCTCTGGCCAGACTGTAAAGCGCCGCCTTGTCTTCCTCGGCCACATAATCGAAAAACTTTATTTTATCGTTTCCTTTGGCTAATCGGTAGATTTCTCCGGTTTTCCAGCCGGCCGCTCCGGCGATGACCAGTTCTTCTTCCGCCGCCAGTAATTGATAGGCCCTGATTATGCCGGGCACATTCTTTCTGGGCTCCAGCGTTCCCAAATACAAAATAAACTTTTGCGGCAAATGATATTTTGTTCTTACTCTTTCCTTGTCTTCAATCGAAGCCGGCGTCAGCTTAGTACCCAAATAAATCACTTTGATTTTTTCCTCTTTTATTTTTAATAATTCAACCAGATCTTGTTTGGTATTGTCCGAATCGGCAAAAATGAGATCGGCCTGGTTGATAATTTTTTTCAAAACTATCAGCCAATGGCGCAACCGGCTCCGGAGCGTGAAAAATTCCGGACAACGCAAAAAAGACAAATCATGAACCGTAATCAGCCTGCTGGTCTTTTGGCTTAGGGCGATAAAATGTAAGTTGGGCACAAAAAAAACTTCTGTCCCGCCGATTAATTTGTCAATTTTGGGCCAATTGCCAAAATTGACAGCCAGATTAAATAATTTATTGGGAAAACGAAAACCGCGGTAGCCAATATTGGCCTGGTCAAACTTGGGCAGAAAAACTTTTTTTGAAGAATTATAAAAAAGCTGGTATTCATTTTTTTGGTCCAATTTAAATAGATTTTCGAGCAAATTGAAAGTATACCAGGAAACGCCCGAATATTCCTGTTGCATTAGACAACGAACATCTACGCCGATTCTCATGGTTTTGATTTTTAAGCCTGTGATTCCTCGCTCAATTTTTTCACCAATTGGAGAATTTTTTCTTTAAAGATTTCCACATCAAATTTTTTGGCCCGCTCTCTGATCCGTTCCGAATTATAAGTCTCTGGCCTAAACCGAATTATTTTATCAGCCAGCTCTTCCCAAATCTGCTCCTCAAAAAATTCTCCCGTCTCCCCTTCTCTGACTGTCTCGGTGGCGCCGCCAGCCCTAAAGGCGATCACCGGCCGGCCGCTAGCCATCGCTTCCACGGCCGTGATGCCGAAATCCTCTTCCTGCGGATTCAGATAAGCCAAGCAATTGGCAAACAATTCCTTTTTTTCTGTTTCGCTGACTTTACCCAAAAACTCTATATTGCCTTTGTTGGCCAGTCTCTTCAGGCGTCTTTCCTCCGGCCCAACGCCAAAAATTTTCAAAGGTATGCCCAGGCGGGAAAAAGCCTTGACCGCTAAATCGATTTTTTTGTAAGGCACCAGGCGGCCACCGGCCAAAAAATATTTTTTGGGAGCGCCGGAGATATAGAACTTATTAACTTCTACCGGCGGATAAATAACTTCACTGTCTCGATCATAATACTTTTTAATGCGGTTTTTTACCGTTTCGGAAATAGCCACGAAATGATCAACGCGGTCGGCGGCCAAACGATCCCAGACGCGCAGTTTCCTTAGCGTTAATGGCAAAAACTTTTTAATAAAAAAATTGACTTTTAATTCCTCCAAATAATTATGGGTATCATTCCACAGATAGCGGGTTGGCGTATAACAATAGCAGATGTGCCGGCAGGCGGGGTTGGTGATCACCCCCTTGGCAAAAGAAGAGGCGCTGGAAATCACCAAATCATAACCCATGAGGTTGTGACTTTCTATGGCCGCCGGCATCATTGATAAATACCACTGGTATCTCCTGACGCCCAGGGGCAGCTTTTGCAAAAAAGAGGTGTTGACCTTTTTATCAATAAAAAAATTATTGGTATTTTTCCGGTTTAAAACCAAAGTAAAAATAGGCGCCTGGGGGTAGATTTCTTTCAGCACCTTTAAGACTAATTCCGCCCCGCCGTCTTGGACTAAATGGTCATGGACTAAAGCGATTTTCATGCCTGGAGTTAGCTTTTTAGATAGTTAAAAACTATCATTTTTTGAGCCAAAAATCAACCTCTAAGTTAGCGGCCCTTTTTATACTCTTTATGGCTAGTTATGGCTGGGCTAG